>DASVYG010000326.1:0-23005 GCA_036392315.1 Gemmatimonadaceae bacterium | reverse complement strand
TTCAGAGGTTCGAGGAGCAGCTTCTCCAACGGCTGGAAAGCACGCCAGGCATGGCGACGAGCGCGATCGCGAACAATTTCCCGCTCAACAACGCGGTCTCGCGATCGCAGGGTTTTGTGATCGGCGGCATCGATGCCTCGTCGGGAACCGCTTCGCCGCGCGCCGACTTCTCGAGCGTCAGCCCTCGGTACTTCGAGGTCCTGGGCGTGCCGATCAAGCGCGGCCGGGCGTTCACGAGCGCGGATCGCGACACGGTCGCAACCCCGGTGATCATCAGCCAACGCCTCGCGACCACCTACTGGGGAACGCGTGATCCGATCGGCACGCGGATCTCGACGGATAGCGGCCACACGTGGAATCCGGTCGTCGGGGTCGCCGGCGACGTGCGTCAGACCAGTCTCGATCAGGACGTCGCCAATGAGGTCTATGTTCCGGCGGCCGCGTTCCCGCCGGGCGACATCAGGATTCTCGTTCGGTATCAAGGACAGAGCGCGCCGATCGCGGCCGGCCTGCGGAAGATCGTTCACGAGATCGATCCGCAGCAGGCGATCGTGGCGCTGCAAACGCTCGAAGAGATCCGCGGCACTCGTCTCTCGGAGCCACGCCTTACGACCGCGCTCCTTGCCAGCTTTGCAGTCGTTGCGTTGATCCTTGCGGCGACCGGATTGGCCGGCGTCATCGGCTACTCAGTCACGCAGCGCATCCCCGAGATTGCGATTCGCATGGCGCTCGGTGCCGACGCGAGTCGCATCGTATGGCTCGTGGGCCGCGATGGGCTGACGACCGTCGTTCTCGGGCTTGGCGTCGGAGCACTCGTCGCGCTGGGGTTGTCTCGATTCGTGAAGGCGTTGCTGTTCGCCATCCAGGCCAACGATCTCGCCACATACACCGGCGTCGGCCTGATTCTCCTCGCGACATCGATCCTCGCCTGTGTCGGGCCGGCACGACGGGCCATCGTCGCTGATCCTGCTCGAGCGCTTCGTGGCGGGTGAGTGATCGAGAAGGCCATAGCGAGTCCGGCGCGGTTACTTTGATGCGAGCGTCCGAAGTGCATCCTTCTTGCCGCCTCCACTCTCGCCATGACCGGTACTCCCGCCGCGCATAGCCCCGGCAACCACGCCACCGTGAACGGCCTGCGGATCTACTACGAGCTCCACGGGCCGGCCGCGAGCACGAGTCCGCCACTCGTTCTCTTGCATGGCGGCGTCGGCGGCATCGAGATGTTCGGTCCGAACCTGCCTGCGCTCGCCACGAATCGTCGTATCATCGCCGTCGATTTGGAGAGCCACGGGTTGACGGCCGATCTCGACCGGCCGTTGCGATTCGAGCAGATGGCGGATGACGTCGCGGCGCTCGTCGGGCATCTCGGAATCCAGACGGCCGACCTGATGGGCTACTCGCTGGGCGCAGGCGTCGCTCTACAGACGACGATCAGACATCCCGAAATCGTCCGACGCCTCGTGGTCATCTCCGCGCCGTTCAAGCGGAGCGCGTTCTATCCGGAGGTGCTGGCGGCGTTCGACCACATGGGCCCGGCCGCTGGAGCGATGATGAAGCAATCGCCCCTAGCCAAGCTCTACCCCGATGTCGATTGGAGTCGGCTGTTCGAGAAGATCGGCGAGCTGGCGCGCCGCGACTATGACTGGTCGGCGGAAATCGCGAAAATCAAGTCTCCGGTGATGCTCGTTTTTGCCGACGCCGACGCCATTCCGCCGTCGCGGATCGCGGAGTTCTACGGGCTGCTCGGCGGCGGCCAGGGCGACGCCGGCTTGGATGGTGCTGGTCGTCCTGCGGCGCGGCTTGCCATCGTTCCGGGGGCGACGCATTACGATATTCTGTCTACGACGATCGTCGCCGAGTTGGTCGATCCGTTCCTTGCCGCCTCGACGCGTACCCCGAAATAACGCGCGCCGGCGTCAGAGAGGCTGGTTTGCCACAAATCGTCGTCGAGCGCCTCACCAAGTCGTACTTCGTGGCCGAGCGAGCCCCCGGGCTGCTCGGCGCCGTCAAAGGCCTCATCCATCGGCGCCGCAGGCGCATCGAAGCGCTCACCGACGTGTCCTTCTCGCTTGCCCGTGGCGAGCTGCTTGGCTTCATCGGGCCAAACGGTGCAGGGAAGTCCACCACCATCAAGATTCTCTCAGGGATTCTGCGGCCCGACAGCGGACGCGTCGAGGTCGACGGGCTCGTACCCTACGACGATCGGATCCGCCACGTCGCGCGCATCGGCGTGGTATTCGGCCAGCGTACGCAACTCTGGTGGGATCTGCCGGTGATCGACGGCTTCGACCTTCTTCGTGACATCTATAGAGTCGACCCGACGACGTACGCGCATACGCGCGATGAGCTGGTCGCTATGCTCCGCCTCGAGCGCCTGCTCGACCAACCCGTGCGACAACTCTCACTCGGCCAACGCATGCGCGCCGAGATCGCGGCCGCGCTGCTCCACTCGCCGACCATTCTATTTCTCGATGAGCCGACGATCGGCCTCGACGCGCCGTCCAAGCTCGCGGTGCGCGGGTTCGTCAAACGGCTCAATCGCGAGCGCGGCGTCACTGTATTGCTCACCACGCACGACATGCACGACATCGATGCGCTGGCCGAGCGTGTGATCGTGATCGGGCATGGTCGTGTGCTTGCGGATGGGACGTTCGATTCTCTTCGCGCGCAGATCGTCGCTCAGAATCCAGACGATAGCGACGCCGCCGCCTCGCTCGCGATCGAGGAAGTGATCGCGCGCTTCTATCATCTGCACGGCGCGTCGGAGGCCTGAGCAATGGACCTTGCTCGACCGTACCTCGCCGCGTTTTCGGCGCGCTTTCTTCTGATGCTGCAGTACCGCGCGGCGGCGTTCGCGGGATTTCTCACGCAATGCTGGTGGGGCGGGATCAAGATCATGGTCTACGCCGCGTTCTATCGCGCGTCGCCGGCGTCTACCCATCCCGCGATCACGCTCGCGCAGGTCGCCACGTACACCTGGCTCAATCAGGGTCTGCTCGCGCTGATGCCATGGGGATGCGATCCGGAAATTGCGCTCGCCGTGCGCACGGGCGTGGTGACATACGATCGGCTGCGTCCGGTCGATGCTTACGCGTACTGGTATGCGCGCGCGGCCGCGTTCATGACATCGCGCGCCGCGCCGCGCGCGATCCTTATGGGACTCGTTGCAGGAGTCGGCATGCCGCTCCTCGGTTTCCGCGAGCTGAGCTGGGCACCGCCGTCGAGCGCAGCGCAAGCGGCCCTTTTTGCGCTATCGCTCGTGTTGATGGTGTGCCTCTCTTCCGCCTTCATGATGCTGCTCGACATCGCCGTAGTAGTGACACTGAACGATCGATGGGTGAGCCAGAGTCTCAATCCACTGCTCGTCGTTCTCTCGGGCAGCCTCGTGCCGCTGGCGCTCTATCCGGACTGGGCGCAGCGCGCCTTGTTCCTTCAGCCCTTCGCGGGCATAGTGGACATTCCGTTTCGCATCTACTCGGGCAACCTCGCTGGCGGGTTGGCGCTCCTTGGCCTCGGGCTGCAGCTGTTCTGGACCGTCGTGTTGGTGACCGTCGGTCGTTTTTGGATGGAGCGCGTCATGCGGCGACTCGAGGTGCAGGGCGGCTGATGGACGCCATTCGACTTCTCGTACGCTATGGGTCGGCGAGCATCCGCGCCCAGATGCAATATCCTTTCAACGCCGTCATGCTCGGCATCGGCCAATTCACGGCGACGATGATCGACATGGTCGCCATCTGGGCGCTCTTCTACCGCTTCGGCACGCTCGACGGCTGGCGCCTCGGCGACATCGCGATGTTCTTCGGCCTGGTGAGCATCAGCTTCTCGGTCGCGGATTTTCTCTCGCGCGGCTTCGACGTGCTCGGAGCAGAGTTCATCAAGACGGGGCATTTCGATCGTCTCCTGCTTCGACCGCGCACGTTGACGCTCCAACTCGTCGGCAACGACATGCGCCTGAGTCGATTCGGTCGCACGGTGCAGGGGCTGCTCGTCGTGTCCATTGGAACGGCCAACCTCGACTTCCATTGGACGGCCGCCAAACTGGCGCTCGCGCTCTGGACGATCGCGGGAGGCGCCGCTCTCTTCTTTGGGTTGATCGTCATCCAGGGAGCGATCTCGTTCTGGACCGTGGAAAGCATCGAAGCCATGAATGTCCTGACCTATGGCGGCGTGCAGGCGGCGCAATATCCGCTCAGCATCTACGCGGGCTGGTTTCGAACTTTCCTCATCTTCGTCGTGCCCATTGGCTGCGTGGCCTATTTCCCAGTGCTGGCAATCCTGGGCAAGCCGGATCCGCTTGGCGCGCCGGCGTGGTTCCTCGCGCTGTCTCCCCTTGCCGGGTTTGCGTTTCTTGGCCTGTCGTTCCTGGCGTGGCGAATCGGGGTCGCCAAGTACGCCTCGACCGGAAGCTGAGACAGTGCGACAACTGACAATTGACCGAGGTAGGCCCGGTGCTGCAGCGATCTTCGGGCGGGCCTCGTCTTGGCTCACATCCCGCCGGTTTCCTGATCCGGGCGTTCCGCCGCAGCTTTGAGACGCCTCAATGCGTCTGCGACGCCCGCGTGAAGCTGTCCGCTGCCGAATCGTTCGACGACCCAAGCCCACCATCCAGGTGAGATTGAGAAGTCTCAACCAAAACTCACGCGCGTGTGCTGCTCATCAAGGCTGGCGCACGCAATGTGGTTGTAGACGGTAATACCGAACGGCAGCCGCGTGAGTAAGTCCAGCTGCCGCTTTTCGGGCACGACGGATTGCACGGAGATGTGAACGTCCCAGCGCATTCCGAGTGCGATGCTCTGAGCACGGATCTGCTGGCCGGGGCGCGCCGGGCCTTCGGGGGTTATCGAGCGAGTTTCAGCGTCCCACCAGTCGGCGTAATGAGCGGGATCGGCGAGGAGACGCCATACGCGCTCGATGGGAGCGTCAATGGTGGCAATTGGGCACGTGTTGAAGCTCATGGAAGTCGGGGCTCTCCTCGTGACCACGAAACTGAAATGGCGCCGAGCACGAACGCGACGCTGAGAGCGCGCGCGGAGTTGTTCCGAACGCTCACTCCGGCGGCGCGACGACGGGCAGCCTCGGCGTCGTCCCCCGAGGTTTCCGAATCGACAAGTTCGCGAACAGCAGCGACGGGACCTGATACGTCACGCTGCCATTCCCCGCGTTGCCCGCGAAGATGCTTCCTCCCGACGTGAAGTTGTCCGTATGAACAGTCCGCGTTCGGGACGCCGCCACAATGTCCTTGAAGCTGCTCGCGCTGAGGCCCGAGATTTCGGCTCCGCGCATGGGCTCTTCGTGCCCGTCCGCAAAGACCTTCACCGCTCGCATCCCGCGCACGGCCGGCGGGCCGCTGCGACCCTGCTGCGCCATGATGAACGCGACCATCGCCTGAGGGTCGTCGCCCACTGAGCCGGGGCCGGCGAGCTGCCGCACGATCACGCCGTACGGCCGGCCTTGGGCCGCCGCCATCTCGATCAGCTTGTGCCGCATGTCCGCGTCGGAGACGGTGCTGTCCGCGTTCACCATCACGTGCATCGGTCGAGGTCCGCCCCCGAACCGGTTGCCTGTGCTGTGCTCCACGCCGGCCACCGGCGTGCGGCTCGTGAGCAGGGTCTTGAGCATTCCGTGATCGATCATTGTGGTCGCGCGCGTCGTCACGCCGTCGTCGTCCACGCGATAACTCTCCACCGGCTGCCCATCCATGGTCCGGAGACTCGGATCGTCGACGACGCTCATCCACCGTGGCAGCACCAGCGAGCCGATTAGCTCCCCCCAGTCGTTCTCGCTCCCACCAACCATCTGGGCGAAGGTGGGGCTCGTCACCGGCGGTCTCGCTCCCACGAGCTTGCTGGCCAGCAACTGGTTGAAGACCTCGGCGGCCGCAGCTCCTTCGAACATCACCGGTCCGTCGTACGCGTCCGCGAGCGGCAGGTGCCGTTGTTCCGTGAGCCGAGCGGCAAGGCTGCGTACGCCGCTCAGGAGCGAGTCGCGACCCGGCAATTCGGCGACTGTGGCTGCTTGCACGCTATATGACATCGACAGGGCCGTCCCATCTACCGCCTGAGTCGACGCCTGCGCGCTCACGGAGGCATGGGGTCTCGCGCGGACGTACGAGGTGCCCTCGCTGTTCAGGTAGACCGTTCGAAACCAAGAGGTTTGAACGCCGACGCTCGAATTATAGATCTCTGACGCCGACCGAAATGCCGCCGACAGGTCACGAGCCAGCGTCTCGATCGATTGGCGGTTGGGCGAGGCAGCCGGAGGCGGCACCTCGTCGACAGTGTTCGTTACCGGTTCGCGGCTGAAGTCGGCCAGGTCGTCCGTTCGCGAGCGGGTTTCCAGAGCGGCTCGCTTCTGTGACAGTGCCTCCAACGCCTGCTTGTAGGCGCGATCGGTGGCGAGCCAAATCTGACGGCGCAACTCCTGATAGTCGTCGTCCACCGGCAGTGCACCGAATCCGACGAATTGCGTCGGCAGGAAGCCCGCCCCGAAGTAGTTCGTGTTGTCGAACGCGTAGTCGCCCACGCGCACCTCGACCTGCAGCAGTCGGTTCCCGCGTCCTTCACTCGTGCCGATCAGAGCACCCAGACGACCGCTCGCGCCCTCGCCGTGGCTTTCGGTCACGCGGTAGGCGATGAAGTATGGCTTGGGGAGCGTGTCCAGGCGCAGCTGCTGAATCGATCGCGCGAGCTCGTCGCGCATCGCGCGCACGACGACGTTATTCTTCGGCGCCTCGGCCGTGCGTTGCGAGGCCTGCGCCCCCGAGGCACTCACGGCGCTCGCCGTACCGAGCAAACCGGCGACCACGGTCGCGAGCAGCCTCGCGCGTCGTATCGTAGGCATCTTCGGGGAGTTCATCGGCGGCCTCCCGATCCCACGTGATTCGGTGTCGCCGGCCGGATCGGCTCGGACAGCGGCGCCGGTAAGATGGGCGGCCGCTCCTGTGACTTGCTCTTCTTCTGTACCTCGACCTGCGAGATGAACACAGCGGGCGACGACGCCGACACGGGCACTGCGCCCGACTCGGCGCCGCAGATCCCGTTGAACGTCGCGATCTGGTCGTCGGCTCCGGCAATCTTGCTGAACGTCGTGAGCGGTGTGCCGATCAAATCGACGCCGCGCACCAACTCCTGTCGTCCGTCGGGGAACACGCGATAGACCATGATCGGCAGCACGTTGAACGCATTGGGCATGAATCGCTGCGTGATCGTGAACCCGCCCTCGATGTCGTCGAAGATCAACCCATACGGCTTGTTCTCGCGCTTGAGCTGATCGATGAGCATTTGCTTGAGCTGCGCCTGCGTGACTGGATGCGCCACGTGCACGACGAGATTCGACTGGCGAGCAACCGGCGCCAAGCCGGGCTGCTTGCGGCCATGCCCGTTGGAGGCGGGGAAGCCGTCGATCGGCGAGCGCGACATGAGGAAACTCTTGAGCACTCCGTTGTCCACCACCGTCACCGGGCGCGCCGCGATGCCTTCGTTATCGTAGCGGTACGATCCCATGAGCTCGACTGGGCCGACGCGCCGCAGCGTCGGGTCGAACACGACGGTGAAATTGTCGGGAAGGATCTGATCGTTCACACGCTTCTTGAACGTCTGCGCCTCGGTCTCGTTCTTCTGGCGCTGGCCTTCAACACGGTGGCCGAAGATCTCGTGGAAGAACACCGCCGCCGCACGGCCGGAGAGAATCGCCGGCCCGGAATACGGATCCACCACGGGCGCGTTGCGAAGGGCGTGCAGATCCTTGATCATGACGTCGACCGCCTTGAGCACCACATCGTCGGACGGAAGACCGGCGGGCGTCGTGGCGAAGAACGTCTCGTACCGCGGCAGTTCCATGCCGTCGGCCGCCTTTGAGAAAGCGTACACGAACAGGCGATAGCTGGGCTCCGACACCTGGACCTTGGCGCCCTCGCTGTTGACGTACCACCGCGTTTCGACTTTCGCTTCGAGACTGGCGGTGGCGCCGTACAGATCACCCCATCGCGCAAACGGCGCCGTATACGCGCGGAGTCGCTTTTCCCAAGCCGGGCGGTCCAGCTGGAGCTTCGCTACCGGCTCCGAATACGAGGCCGGCGCTCCCGGCGAGTAGTCGCCCGACGTGTCCTCGGCGGCGATTGCGACGCGGGCGTTCGTGCGCGCGCTCGAGAGCTGCTGCACTGCGGCCTTGTAGTGTCGGTCCGTCTGGTACCAGAGCGCGTTGCGAATCGCGGGCGGATCATCGTCGATCGGGATGACCGCCGTGCCGGCAAACCGATCCATCGACGCGTCGGCGCGGGCAAAGTTTCCTCGCACGGCGTGCGTGTTGTCGAATCGATAGCTGCCCACCCGCAATGCGATGTCCAGTTGCCGATTGTGCCGCTCGTTACTCGACTCGAGCGCGCCGAACTCGCTCGACACGGTTGCCGATCTCGTGTCGGTGATCTCGTAGCTGAGAAAATACGGCGGCGTCGGTTGCGACTTCAGCGCCGAGAAGTTCCGCGTCAGCTCGTCGTACATGGTGTTGAGCATTGGCGACGGAGCGGACGAGGCGGCAGTCTGCGCTCGGCCGATGCGGACACCGGCTGAGAGCACGATGACGGCGAGGGCGGTTCGCGGCAGAGAGCGCGCGCGTGGAATCATGATCATTCGCCAATGTGCGATCGGAGCGCGCGCGATGCAAGCGATCGGCACATTAGCTTCTTTTAATGAGTCGTCGACATAAGGCGTGGAGGCAAGGAGGGCACGAGATGGAGGGCATCGTGATGAGCGCGCCGGGAGAAGCGAGCCCGACGCGGAGCGATCCCCAGTTCGACGCGACCGCTAGGTCAGGCGCAGTGGCAGCTTCCGAAGTCTCTTGCCTGTCGCCGCGAATACGGCATTGGCGACCGCTGCGGCGATCGGCGGAACCCCTGGCTCGCCGATTCCCCCCGGCGCCTCGGTGCTCGGCACTGTGTAGACCTCGACCACCGGCGCCTCGCTCATGCGGAGCATGGGGTACGTGTTGAAGTTCTGCTGCTCCGCGTGGCCGTCCTTGATCGTGATCTCATTCTTGAGCGCGCACGTCAAGCCGTAGATGATGCCGCCTTCGATCTGCGACGCCAGCGTGTTGGGATTGATCACCACGCCGCAATCCACGCCGCAGACGACCTTGTTCACGCGGATGGCGTCGTTCGCCACGGTGACTTCGGCGATCTGGGCCACGTAGCTGCCCGCCATTGCGTGCACCGCGATTCCGCGACCCGACCCTGACGGCATCGGCTTACCCCAGTCGGACTTGGAGACCGCGAGCTCCATCGCTGCCAAGTGTCGCGGCGCGTCAGCAAGCAACCGTCGCCGGAATGCGACTGGATCCTTGCCGGCGGCCGCGGCCAGCTCGTCGAGGAAGCCTTCAGTGACGAATCCGTTCTGAGAGTGGCCCACCGACCGCCACGGCGACACCGGCACGGCGATCGTCGGCGCGACCAGCTCGACGCGGCGATTAGGAATCGCATATGGCAGATCCATGGCGCCACCTGCCGAATCGCCGGGGCCGAGCGCGTTTTGCGTGACGATGCGATGCGTCCAGGCGACCGGCCAACCGTCGGCGCCGATCGCGCCCTCGAGGCGATGAATGCCGAACGGGCGATACGCGTCGTGCTGCATGTCGTCTTCGCGCGTCCACATGACCTTGACCGGAGCGCCGGTCATCTTGGACAACCGCACCGCGTCGTCCAAGAAGTCGGTACGCGAGCGTCGTCCGAATCCGCCGCCGACCATCGTGACGTGCAGACGAACCGCGTTCGGACTCACTCCCGCGAGTTGCGCGGCGTAGCGCTGAAAGCTGGTGGGTGCTTGCGTCGGCGCCCACACGTCGACGCCGTCGGGCCGCACGTGCGCCGTGCAATTCATCGGCTCCATCGTGGCGTGCGCGGCGTAGGGGAGTTCGTAGTCGGCGGAGATTCGTTTGCTCGCCGAGGCGAGCGCCGACGCCGCGTCGCCGGCCGGCGATCCCATCACGGTGCCCGCGCTGGCGGCGAGCTCGGTGAATTGCCGGCGGATGTCGGCACTCGTGAGGGAAGCGTTCGGCCCGTCAACCCATTGGACGCTGAGAGCGCGGCGACCTTTGAGCGCGCTCCAGGTGTCCGTCGCGAGCACGGCAACGCCATTTTGGAACTGCACGACGTCTTTCACACCCGTAACCGCTTTGGCTCGAGCCGCGTCGACCGATGCTATTTTGCCACCCCAGACCGGCGGACGGATCACCGTTGCGTACAGCATGCCCGGCAGGCGTACGTCGATACCGAACTGCGCGCTTCCGTTGACCTTGCTCGGAATGTCGACGCGCGGCGCGTGGGTACCGATGATGTGAAAATCCTTCGGATCCTTGAGCGTCGGGTTTTGCGGCACGGGCAGAGTGCTCGCGAGCGACGCCACGGCGCCATAGCCAACCTTTCGACCCGACGCCGCGTGAACGACGAATCCTTTGTCCGTACGACATTGAGCACGGTCGACGCCGAACTGCTGGGCGCCGGCGGCGAGGAGCATCTCGCGTGCGGTGGCCCCGGCCTTCCGCAGCGGACTCCAGCTCCCACGCACGCTCTGGCTGCCGACCGTCATGATCGAGCGCGGCCACGCCGATGGATCGTCGCTCATGCGTTGGACGCGGACCATGCTCCAGTCGGCATCCAGCTCGTCCGCGACGATCATCGGCAGCGCGGTCATCACGCCCTGCCCGAGCTCGACGTGGTCGGCGAACAGCGTTATCGCGCCATCCGTTCCAATTCGTAAATAAGCATTCGGTGAAAACTCGTCCGCGCCGGCGATTCCCGGAAGCCCGTTCGATTCGGCCGCATCGAGCAGTCGAAAGCCGATGAGCAGCCCGGCACCAGCGGTTGCGCCGACCTTGATGAATTCCCGGCGCCCGATCTCTTTGGTCGTCATCGTCCGGTCTCCGCCTGGGGCGAACCCGCCGCCGCATGGATGGCGCGGCGAATCCGCGTGTACGTCCCGCACCGGCAGATGTGCCCGTTCATCGCGGCGTCGATATCGGCATCGCTCGGCTTGGGGTTCTTCGCGAGCAACGCCGCCGCGGCCATGATCTGCCCCGACTGGCAGTAGCCGCACTGCGGCACCTCTTCAGCGATCCAGGCAGCTTGGAGCGCGTTGGCGCGTCCCGGCGACAGACCCTCGATCGTGGTGATTTGCTTGTCGGCGGCGGAACTGATCGTCGTCCGGCAGGAGCGCGTCGCTTCGCCATTGACGTGGACTGCGCATGCCGAGCATTGCCCTATGCCGCAGCCGTACTTGGTGCCGGTGAGGCCAAGCGTGTCGCGCAGCACCCACAGGAGCGGTGTGTCCGGGCTGACGTCGACCGTCTCGAGCTTGCCATTCACCCTGAGCGAAAACGACGCCATGGTATTCCTCGCTGAGCGTACCGCTTCGAGGTTAGCATGGTCACCGTGCATGGGCCAGAGCCAGGCTCGATGCCGGTGCCCGCGGTCTCATGGTTGCAGTCAGATGTCGCGGCTTCCACGGCATTCTGCGGAGGCCGCTCATCGTTCGACCACCGACGCTCAGGCGGGGACAACCATGACGACTTCGAACTATCCAGAAAGCGACGCCCGGCATCACACCGCAAACATCAAACGGATGCTCGAGGACACCGCTCGGCACGCTCGCGAGGATGTGAAAAAGGTCGATGACCCGAAGGCGCGGGCATTGTTCGAGACGAGCGCGGAAGTTCTCGATGGGCTTCGCAAAGCCTATGACGACTTCGAGCGAAAGACCGAGGCGGCGTGGCGCTAGGCCGAGGTCTCTTCGATTAGTTGCTGGCGGGACACGACGCACGTCGGCTGTTTGATCGCGTGGCTCGCGCGGACGAGATCGAGGACTGCGTCGCTCGTGGCGTCGACCGGATATTCGACTGTACCTCGTGCGTAGCACACTGGGCATGTCCAATCAGTCTGCCGCGCGTTCATCGTCATCTGAAGAGTCGGGATGCTCTGCTCCGCCCGGCGAGGGCGTTTGGATCTCGCCTTGGGTCGCGACGCACGGGCATTGTTGGCTCGCATGGCTGGCCCTCCTGGTGGCGGGTGTCCACTAGAACCCGACCATGACGCGGCATTTCCGTCACAGGAATTTGGGGGCCCGATTTCGATCCAAAGCGTCCGAATGACCGGTTTTAGAGGACATTTATACCGGCCTGGCGAATTAACTCGCTCCAGCCGCGGATCGCGAACGAAGGAAAACCGCGGATCTCGGCAGCTACTCGCGCTTGTGCTTTCGGCCCCAGACAAATCCGAGCGCCACAAGCCCTGTCCCGACCAGCCAAATGCTCGCGGGCTCGGGAACAGTCGACGCGGGCGATGAGTGGTTGATCGGAATGGGGATGGGGATCGGGATGATTCCTTTGCCGCAGCCGGTGGAATCGCGAGTCAGCAACGTGTCGAACCTCGCGAGCGGCGCGACGGCGCCGGCGGACACATACAACGTGTCGGTTCGAAGCACGAATACCGTGTCCACGAGACGCAGCACTAGCGTGTCGACCGGCGTTACATGTTGCTTTCGGACGGGAATGCGCTGTTGTGAAGTCTGCTTTCGGACGGGAATGCGCTGTTGTGAAGTCGCTTGCGCGCCGAGCCGAGACGCGAGCGCCAGCGACAATATCAGGAGGATTCTCATCTTGGCCTTCTCACACGCGGCGGCCGCGGCGCCAGCGGAAGGGGAAAAACAATGACAGCGGGACCAACCTGCGCGGCTGTATCGTGTGTTTAGGGCAATAATTGAGCAAGGCCGAGCACGCTTCGGGACTGCGGATTGGGGCCCATTTCGACCTCGGCGGCCTCATGCATGTGGCGTGAAGACAACATACCGTTCTCCGCACGCAACAGGTTGCCCCTTTGACGGGTGTGGTGAAACACCATGACGCTGCACTTACGCCCGGTCACGGCCGATGATCTGGCCGTGTTGTTCGAGCACCAATCGGATGCAGAAGCCGCGCGAATGGCTGCATTCACGCCGCGCGACCTCGACGCGTTCCTCACGCATTGGCGAAAGATTCTGAACGATCCCACGGCGTTGACGCTCATCATTGCCGAAGGATCCGAGGTGCTCGGATACGTGGCGAGCTTCAACGTCGAGGATGAGCGATCGATCGGCTATTGGGTTGGACGCCAACACTGGAGGCGTGGGGTCGGGCGCGCGGCTGTCGCGCTCTTTCTCGGCATCGAGACGACGCGGCCGCTCTTCGCGCACGTCGTGCGCTCGAACGTCGCGTCGGCGCGCATTCTCGAGCGGTGTGATTTCCGCGTCGTGGGCACATCGACGACCGCCGCGGCCACGGGGGAGGAGGCCGTCGAGGAGTTGATCTTCCGCCTGGACTAGCGCACCGGAGCCACGCAGAGTCGGGCGGAAATCTGTTGTGCGAAAACGGCAGATCGTCTTCCGCGCGCAACAGCCGCGGGGTGACGACACCGCGCGCTCGGGTCGGCCAACCCGCGGTTGCCGCAGCGCTTACGCGTGATCATTCAGACTTCTTTGTCGTGAGATCTCTCTGCCCGCTGCTGGTATGCGGCCTGCTATACTCGTGGGCAACGAAGCATCGCTGTTCACCAGCGGCTCCGCTCACGGCGTCGACGACGACGTTGGCGCCGAAGCCTCGCATCCGATGATGGAGGAGACATGAACGTGCGTGGAATCGCCCGCGGTGTATTCGCAGGAGCCGTTGCGGTCGCCCTGGGATGGCTCCCAGCCGGCGCGCAGACGGCGACCTTCTCGACCACCGGCTCATTCAGCGGCGGCGGATGCACGACGACCAGCTGCGCGTTCGACGGCTTCACGCTGTCGTTCACGCCGGTCGGATCAGACACCTTTCTCAGCGGCTCACTCATCGACCTCGGCTCGTTCAACACGCAATGTGTCACGTGCACCAACGGATCGATGCAGGGGTTTCCGTCAGGAGTCACGTTCACGCTGACCATCAATCAGACGTCGCCGAGCGCCGGTTCCGGCGCCTTCGTGGGCGCGATTAGCGGAACGATCGCGTTCAATCCGTCCTTCAGCAGTCTGATATGGACGCCGAGCCCGAACACGCTCGGCATTGGGCTGGCGAAATATTCGTTGGTCGTGGACAACACGGGCAACTTCAACATCGAGGCACCGACCGGCGATGCGAACCCCAACGCCAGTGTCGTCAAGGCCTTTGTCACCGTGACGCCCGAGCCGAGCACCGTGGCGCTGATGGCCACCGGAATGTTCGGTTTGATTCCCGTCGTTCGGCGTCGCCGCCGCGCATAGGCATCGCGCCGCACATCCCGAGTCTCTGGCATAAAAGGAAAAGGAATCGCATTCGCGCGATTCCTTTTTTTGTTGCGGCCGACCGTGCGCGATCGCTATGCACCTTCCTCCACGCGTGACATGAGCTCCAGCCCCTCGTCGTCCGCCCGCGTGATGCGCTTGCGCTTGAACAGGAACTCCGGCGCCAGGATCACGCCGAGCAGTGTCACCGGAATGATCTGCTGCGTCTGGATGAGGAACGCGACCGCGATCGCTTGATCCTTGTCCATGCCGAAACCCGCGGCCGTGACGGCGTACATCGCCTGAAAGACGCCGACGTTCCCCGGCGTGGCGCGAACCGCGAACCCGAGGTTGACGGCGAGAATGGCCGCGACCGTGCCGACCAGCGGAAGATTGAAATGAGCGGCGCGAGCGGTCAGGCTGTAGGTCCAGAGCTGCAGCGCCCAGATGCCGACGGAAAGCACGATCGCCGTGGCGAAGCGGGGTCCGGTCGAAATTCCCCCAATCGTGTGAAGGAAGTGCCGCATGTAGTTGGCGACACGAGATCGCCAGCCGATCGCTTTCGGCGCGATGATTTCGGCGCGCTCCGGCCGCCGAACCAGGTACACGAGAAGAATCGCCACGCCGGCGAGCGCGACCCATGCAACTGGGCGAAAGCGTGTCAGCGCCGCCGGCAACTCGAGGAACGAGACGGAGAGCGCGAGCAGAATGATGTAGCCGATCAGCTCGAACATTCGCTCGAGCGCCAGCGTGGCGAGGATCTTTGCGCTCTTCACGTGCGCGGCTCGCGCCACGAAGACGACGCGCGCCGCCTCGCCGCCGTTCGCGACGAGAATGTTGTTGAGACCCGCCCCGGCGAAGGTCGCTTTGATCGCCATCCACAACGAGGTCGCGCCCACGGGCCGCAAGAAGATCCACCACCGCACGGCCTTGAGCGCGAGCGAGAGAAGATTCACCGTGGCCGCGATGACCAGGATAGTCCGGTTGGCGCCGGTAATGCTTTGCCACGTGGTGTGCCAGTTCACCTTTCTCGCAAACACGACCAACGCCACCACGATGAGGAGGCTCAGGGCGAGGCGCATGATGCGCGAGACGGCTTTCTTCATGCGGCGTCGAGAAGGTCGAACCGATAGCCCTGCGCGAGCAGGCGATCAACGATGAGCGGGATGGCGTGCGCCGTTTGCATGCGGTCGCCCGAGGGATCGTAGCCGTCGCCGTCGTGGAGCAACAGGATGGAGCCGGACTTTGCGCCCTTGACCGTTCGATCGGCGATGGTCTCGACGCCCGGCCGATCCGAGTCCCAGACGCCGAGCGACCAGCCGACGGTGCGCTGGCCGAGCGACCGAGCGATGAACGAGACCCATGGACTGCGAAAACCGTGCGGCGCCCGGAACAGGGAGGGCCGAACGTGTGCCGCCCGTTCAATCGCCGACGTACCGAGCTCGAGGTCACGCCGCACGTAACCCGGCGACTTGAAGTGCAGCTTGCGATGATAGTAGCCGTGATTCCCGATCGAATGGCCTTCGTCGGCGACGCGCTTCACGAGGTGCGGCCACCGCTCGGCGTGACGCCCCAGAATGAAAAACGTGGCCTTGACGTCGCGCGCGGCGAGCGCGTCGAGCACGACGGGCGTCGCGTCGGGATTGGGGCCGTCGTCGAAGGTGAGGGCAACGGCGCGGTCGTGCGTCCGCAGGCGGCGGATGGGGCGGCCGAAGATAGGACTGTTGCGATAGAACGTACCGTGCGCGACGCCGCCGAGGAGCACGGCGCCGACGCCAAGGCCCACCATCATATCTCGACGGCGACGTTACCGAGAACGGTTTGATACACGTCCAGCACGCGAGACGTGACACGAGCCCACGAGTATTCCAGCGATTCTTGGCGGCCTGTCGTCCCGAGTTGAATAGCGAGCCCCTCATCGTCGAGCACACGGACGAGCGCGTCGGCGAGCGCGTCGCGATCACCGCACGGCACCATGAGCGCCTCGCGTTCGTTCACGACGACGTCGCGGAATCCTAGAATGTCCGAGCAAACGACCGGTGTCTCGCACGCCATGGACTCGAGCAGCGTGATGCCGAACGACGCTTTCGTGGTGGGGCAGGCGTACACCGAGCTATTCGCGTAATAGCTCGGCCTCCCCTCGAGCACCGCTCCAACGAACGAGATGTCCTTATCGCCGTTCGCCTGCTTGTAGTAGTGTTCGCGGAGCGGCCCGTCGCCCACGACCACGAGCTTGGCCTGACGCCCGCGGGTGCCACGGCTCTTTATGCGGCGGAACGAATCGATGAGCGTCGACAGACCGTTCCGGGGATCGAAGCGGCCAAGAAAGAGAACCGTCGGAACGTCGCGGCTCATTCCCGGCGGCGGGGGCGCGCTCGGATGAAAGACGTCGGTGTCGATGCCGTTCGGAATGATCTGCCAGTCGGCGTCGAAGTAGCGATTGAGCGCCACGGTCGTGCTGTTCGACACGGCGATCGCGGCGCTCAGCATGTCGAGCCGCTTCTGGAAAAAACGACGACCGATCGTGTAGCCGAACGATCGGTCGAAATAGGTGTGGAACGTCCCGACGACCGGACAGTCCGCCTCCTCGATGGCGAGGATGGGAAGCACGGGCGTGAGCGGCGAGTGAACGTGAACGATGTCATACCGGCCCTGCCGAAGCACGCGCCGCATGTCGCGCCGCAGATGCCAGCCCAGCGTGATGCGGGCTTGGGAGCCGTTGGCATATACCGGCTGGCTGCGACCCAGCCGGATGACGTGCGGCTGTTCCTCGGCCCCCGGAATATGGGACGTGATGACGTCGACGTGATGGCCGCGGCGGCGGGCCTCGCGGGCGAAGAAGTGGACGTGCTCGCAGACCCCGCCGAGGTGCGGATAGTAGTACTCCGTGACCAGCGCAATACGCAGAGACCGCTCGTCGCTCTCGAGCTCGAGCGGCGGTAATTGCGGAAGGGCGGGGTGACTACGACGCGAGCGCTTGAGAAGAGGTACTGGAGGATTCAAGAGCGGCATGGGCGGCGGCCAGGCGGGCGATTGGAACTCGGTAGGGTGAGCAAGACACGTAGTCGAGGCCGATCGTGTGGCAGAAGTGCACCGAGCGCGGTTCGCCGCCATGTTCCCCGCAGATACCGACCTTCAACTGAGGGCGGACGCTCCGACCGGCAGATACGGCAAATCCAATCAGCTTGCCGACTCCGTTCCGATCAAGCACCTGGAACGGATCGTCGGGAAGTATACCACGTTCGATGTAATTGGGTAGGAAGCGGCCTGCGTCGTCGCGGCTGAGGCCGAAGACGGTTTGGGTTAAATCATTGGTACCAAAGGAAAAGAACTCGGCCTTCTTGGCGATTTCGTCGGCTGTCAGCGCTGCGCGTGGCAGCTCGATCATGGTTCCGATCAGGTATTCAACATCCTCTCCCATGCCGCCCAGAACCTGCGCCGCGACCTGTTCGAGGATCGCACGCTGGTTCTCGAACTCGCGCAAATCGGCAACAAGCGGAATCATTATTTCAGGACGTACCTCGATGCCTCTTCGTTTCGCTTTGACCGCAGCTTCGAAAATCGCCCGACCCTGCATCTCGGTGATCTCCGGATAGGTAATACCCAGACGGCACCCTCGATGTCCCAGCATGGGATTGGTTTCGCGCAACGATTCCACGATCCGAGCGAGCTCAGCCCGCGGGATCCCGAGCGTTCGAGCCAACAGCTTGCTCTCCTCACCCCCGTGCGGCAGGAATTCGTGGAGCGGGGGGTCGAGGAGACGAATGGTTACTGGTAACCCGTTCATCGCCTCGAAGATTCCTTCGAAGTCCATTCGCTGCATTGGAAGGAGCTTGGCGAGGGCCCGCCGCCGTCCGCCCTCATCGCGTGCCACGATCATCTCGCGCATGGCGGTGATGCGATCGCCCTCGAAGAACATGTGCTCCGTCCGGCACAGCCCAATCCCCTCGGCGCCGAATCCGCGCGCGATCCGGGCATCGTGCGGGGTATCGGCGTTGGCCCGGACGCGGAGGTGTCGCGCCTCGTCGGCCCAATGCAGCAGGCGGGCGAAGGAACGATAGTTCGGCGCGGATCGCTCGTCGCGCATGCCGCGGATGACCTGCACGACCTCGCTGGGCGTCGTCGGCAGATCGCCGCGATAGACGTTGCCGGTGGCGCCGTCGACGGTGATCCAGTCACCTTCGGAGACGACGGTATCACCGACAGTGAAGCGACGGTGCTCGACATCGACGTGAATGGCCGTGCAGCCCACGACCGCGCACTTGCCCATTCCGCGCGCCACGACCGCTGCGTGGCTCGTCATTCCGCCGCGAGCGGTGAGTACCGCACGGGCAGCAACGATGCCGTGAAAATCCTCCGGCGTGGTTTCGTCGCGGACGAGAATCACGTGCTCGCCATGCCCTGCGCGCTGTTCGGCGACGTCGGGATCGAATACGGCGAGTCCGCTTGCGGCACCGGGGCTGGCCGGCAGACCGGTGCAGATCGGCGTTGCGCGAACGTCCGCTTCGATCACCGGATGCAGTAGGTGCGCGAGCTGCTCGGGTGCGACGCGCTGCACGGCCGTCTGGCAGGTGATGAGACCTTCGTCCACCATGTCGATCGCGATCCGCACCGCGGCAGCGGCGGTCCGCTTGCCCGTGCGCGTCTGCAACAGATACAGGCGACCGCGCTCGACGGTGAACTCGATGTCCTGCATCTCGCAGAAGTGCGCCTCGAGCCGTCGCTCGGTGGTCAGCAGCTCTGCGTATGCGTTAGGCAGAAGCCCGGCCATTTCGTCGATGCTGAGCGGCGTGCGACTTCCGGAGACGACATCCTCGCCCTGCGCGTTGATGAGAAACTCGCCGTAGAACTTCTTCTCGCCGGTCGACGGATTGCGCGTGAACGCGACGCCGGTGCCCGAGTCGTCACCGAGATTTCCGAACACCATGGACACGATGTTGACGGCCGTTCCGAGGTCTTCGGAGATCCCGTTCACACGACGGTAGTCGACCGCTTTCTTGAGCATCCACGACCGCCACACGGCCTCGATCGCCCCCCAGAGCTGCGTCGTCGGGTCCATGGGAAATTCCGACTTCGCGTGCGCGCGCACCAACGCTTTGTATTCGTCGACCAACGTGCGGAGCGATGCTTCGTCGAGCTCGGCGTCGGTCTTCACGCCCGCCGTCAATCGCTTGGTCGACAGCATGTGCTCGAAGTGCGCCGACGGCACGCCGAGCACGACGTCGCCGTACATCTGGATGAATCGGCGATACGAGTCGTAGGCAAAGCGTGCGCTCCCGCTCGCCCGCGCGAGTCCGATGACGGTGTGGTCGTTGAGACCGAGGTTGAGGATCGTCTCCATCATCCCGGGCATGGACACGGGGGAGCCGGAGCGAACCGACACGAGCAGCGGGTTCTCGGCGTCACCGAACGTCTTGCCGGTGACCTGCTCCAAACGCCGCAATGCGACGTCGATGTCGCCTCGCAGCGACTCGGGCGCCTTGCGCTCGCGGAGGTAGGTGATGCACAGGGGACAAGCGATGGTGAATCCGGGCGGCACCGGCACGCCCAAATTCGTCATCTCGGCGAGGTTCGCTCCCTTGCCGCCGAGAATCGCCTTCATCTCCTTGGTGCCTTCGGCGCTACCGTCGCCGAAGAAGTAGACGGATTGTGACGGCATCAGGGAATGCTAACAACCGCAACCGAACCGCAATTTATCCGGATCGGTCGGCGGCGCCGTCGGGTAATCGCCTGAGAAGCATGCATGGCAAAAGCCCCCGGGGCCGAGCGGCACCGACTCGAGCATTCCGTCGAGCGACAAATATCCCAAGCTGTCGACACCCAGCCGCACTGCGATCTCCGGGATCGTGTAGTTCGCCGCAACCAACTCTTCACGCGATGGCGTGTCGATACCATAGTAGCATGGACCAGTCACTGGTGGCGAGCTGACTCGCATGTGAACCTCGCGAGCGCCCGCCGCGCGCACGAGGGCCACGAGGCCGCGCGTCGTCGTGCCACGCACGATCGAGTCGTCGACCATCACGACGCTCTTTCCCTCGAGCACTTCACGTACCGGATTGTATTTGACCTTGACCTTGGCGTCACGACCAGCCTGCGTCGGCTGAATGAAGGTGCGGCCCACGTAGTGGTTTCGGATGAGCGCCAGCTCGTAAGGGATTCCGCTCTCTTCGGCGAAGCCCAAGGCCGCCGAGTTCGACGAGTCGGGGACGCTGAAGACGAGCTGTGCGCCGGGGGCGGGGAACTCGCGGGCGAGCTGCCGGCCAAGGGCCCGTCTCGCGCGGTCGACCGACCCGCCGAACACGCGGCTGTCGGGTCGAGCGAAGTAAACGTATTCGAACACGCAGCGCTTGAGGTCTTTCGCCGGCAACGGATGGATGGATCGCACACCGTCGCCGTTGACGGACACGATCTCGCCGGCCTCGACCTCGCGCTCGACGGTCGCGCCGACGATGTCGAGCGCGCACGTCTCGGAGGCAAAGACCATCGCGTCGCCAAGGCGACCCATGGCTAACGGGCGCCAACCGCGCGGATCGCGAGCGGCGAGCAGCACGTCACCGATCGCGACGATGAGACTATACGCGCCCTCGACACCGGTAAGGGCCTCGGCCAAGCGATCGGCGGGGGTTGCGGCGGTGGACCGCGCGAGGCGGTGGACGATCAGCTCGGAATCGCTCGTCGAGGCGAAGATGGAACCCTGTTCCTCGAGGTCGCGTCGCAGCTCGGCGGCGTTCGTGATGTTGCCGTTGTGCGCCAAGGTGATGTATCCACCCTTGGAGCGCGCCACGACCGGTTGAGCGTTCTCGATCGTCGACGATCCGGACGTGCTGTACCGCGTATGCCCGATCGCCGAGACGCCGCTCATCTTGGCCAGTTCCGCGGCGAATGCGTCGGACAGCGTTCCCATGCTGCGGACCGCGCGGGCGTTCCCGGCGTCGTCGATCGAGACGACGCCCGCGGATTCTTGGCCGCGATGCTGAAGCGAGTAGAGTCCGAGGTGAGCGAGGTGAGTCGCGTCAGAGTGTCCATGAACGCCGAAGATGCCGCACATCTGGTTGCTGGTTGCTGGTGTCTAGTTACTGAATGCTGCTGCCGACAGGCGTCGACATGATTCGCGGAAGCGTTTCGTGGTATGCGTCGTCGAGCTTGGAAAGCGGCGCCGTGATGCGACCTTCCGCTGTCGTAATCTGCACCGCGTCGCCAACCGCGCCGACGTGGCCGATGACTCTGGCAGGCACGCCATGCTTTTGCGCGATGCTGGCGACCGTGTCGGGCATCGACGTCGATACGACGACGCGCCCCTGCGCCTCACCGAACAGGAGCGCGCGCACGGGCAGCTCACGCCAGCGGCTGAGATCGATTCGCGCGCCGTGTTGTTCTTCGCGATTCATGATACAGCACTCGACGAGTGCGATGGCGAGGCCGCCGTCACTGCAGTCGTGGGCCGACCGAATCACACCGCCCTCGATCGCCTCGAGCAGCGCGTCGATCAGCGCGCGCTCGCCTTGGAGATCGCATGCGGGCGGTGGGCCGGCAACGACGCCGTGGATTCTCGCCAGATATTCGCTCGCGCCGATTTCAGACGTCGGCTCGCCCAAGAGCACGATCGTGTCACGCTCTTGCTGAAAGTACGAGCGCGTGATGTGGTCGAGCGACTCGATGAGTCCGACCATGCCGATCACCGGCGTCGGATAGACCGCGCCGCTCGGATTCTCGTTGTACAGCGACACGTTGCCGCCGGTGACCGGCGTTCCGAGCACTGTGCACGCCTCGGCCATTCCCCGCGTGACCTCGCGCAGCTGGAAATAGACTTCAGGCCGGCGTGGGTTGCCGAAATTGAGATTGTTCGTAATCGCCTTCGGCCGTCCGCCGGTGCAGGCAACGTTGCGCGCTGCCTCGCAGACCGCGATTTGCGCTCCGACCCGTGGGTCGAGATACACGTAGCGCCCGTTGCAGTCCGTCTTGAGCGCGAGTGCGCGATGCGTTCCGCGCACGCGCACGACCGCGGCGTCACCGCCCGGGCCAATGACGGTGTTCGTGCGGACGGTGGTGTCGTATTGTCGGTGCACCCACGTCTTGGCGGCGATGTTCGGCGAGGAGAGAAGCTGCTCGAGCGTCCAGGCCGGATCGCGTTCCTCGGGGCGCTCGGGAATCGCGTTCACGTCCTGCGCGCGCAGGCGGACGACGTCGGCGCTCTCGATGGCTTCAGGCGTGTACGTGGGGCAGTCGGTGACGAGTCGTGTTCCGGGGAATTCCGCGACGACGCGATCGCCTTCAGTGACGCGGTACACCGGCTCGGCGATCACCTCGCCGATCACGGCCGCAGTGAGATCCCATTTCGCGAGAATCGATTCTACTTCGGATTCGCGCCCACGTTTGGCGACGACGAGCATGCGCTCCTGCGACTCGCTCAGCAGAATCTCGTACGGCGTCATTCCCTCTTCGCGGACGGGAACCTTGGTCGTGTCGATCGTGACGCCGACGTCGCCGCGCGCGGCCATCTCCGCCGACGACGACGTGAGCCCCGCGGCGCCCATGTCCTGAATGGCGACGATCGCGCCACTCTTGATCAACTCGAGACTCGCCTCGAGTAGCAGCTTCTCGGTGAATGGATCGCCAACCTGCACGCGCGGACGTTTGGCGTCGCTCTGCGCGGACAGATCTTCCGAGGCGAACGACGCGCCGTGAATGCCGTCACGACCGGTGCGCGCGCCGACGGCGATGATCGGATTGCCGACGCCTTGGGCGACGGC
>DASVYG010000325.1:0-5225 GCA_036392315.1 Gemmatimonadaceae bacterium | reverse complement strand
CGACTTCCCGCTGACGGCGGCCGGGCCAGTGACCATTACCGGCGTGAGCGGTACGCCGGCGGTCACGGGTGCGCCGGCGAGCGCTGGGACGTATGCGTTGAGCGAACAGACGCAGGCCGGCTACACGGCGAGCACGTGGTCGTGCGCCGGCGGCACGCAGAGCGGGGCGAACATCACCCTTGGACTCGGCGGGTCGGCAACCTGTACGATCAGCAACGACGACAACCCGGCGCATCTGACGCTCGTCAAAGTGGTGACGAACAACAGCGGCGGTACGAAGACGTTGTCCGACTTCCCGCTGACGGCGGCTGGGCCGGTCACGATCTCCGGCACGAGCGGCACGGGCGCGGTCACGGGTGCGCCAGTGAACGCCGGGACGTACGCGTTGAGCGAACAGACGCAGACCGGCTACACGGCGAGCACATGGTCGTGCTCTGGCGGCACGCAGAGCGGGGCGAACATTACCCTCGGACTCGGCGGCGCGGCGACCTGTACGATCAGTAACGACGACAACCCGGCGCATCTGACGCTCGTCAAAGTGGTGACGAACGACAACGGAGGTACGAAGACGTTGTCCGACTTCCCGCTGACGGCGGCTGGACCGGTCACGATCTCGGGTGTGAGCGGCACGGGCGCGGTCACGGGTGCGCAGGTGAACGCCGGGACGTACGCGTTGACCGAACAGACGCAGACCGGTTACGCGGCGAGCACGTGGTCGTGCGCCGGCGGCACGCAGAGCGGGGCGAACATCACCCTGGCACTCGGCGGCGCGGCGACCTGTACGATTAGCAACAACGACATCGCGCCCAAACTCATCATCAAGAAGACGGTGATTGGCGCCGGCGCGACGTTCGGATTCACTGCGACGTCAAACGGCAGCTTCATCACCTCGCCGTTCACCCTGTCGCCGCCGTCTAACTCGAGTGACTCGGTCGTGTACACGACCACGGCGATGGCGGGTACGTTCAGCGTGACGGAAGGCACAATGGCGGGCTACGTGCTAACGGATCTCGGGTGCTCGGATCAGCCGGTGGGCACTTACAACCCGACGAGCACGCGGACTGTCATCGACACCCTCAGTCTCGGCGAGACGGTGACGTGTACGTTCATCAACCAGCAGCAAGTCTCTCAGACGACCCGAACCCAGGGCTTCTGGGCGACGCACGACAGCTTGACGAACGCGGTCTGGTTTGGTGGCACGGTGGGCGGAAACACGTTCCCAGGCGTGTCGGACCAGACGCTCTGTGGTCGGAGCCTGAATACGCTCCCGATCGTGCTCGGTGGCTTCTGGTCGAACATCGCCAAGACCACGGACGGCACCAAGCGCTCGTCGCTGGATCAGGCGAGGATGCAGCTGCTGCAACAGTTGTTGGCTGCGATTCTCAACAACGCGGCCTTCGGGTCGTCCCCGACTGCCATGAGTATCGCCGATGCCAAGGCGGCATACTGCGGTACGGATCAGACGTTGATCCAGCAGGCGCTGAATGCGATGGCCTCATTCAACTCGAGCGGAGACAACGGGACATTCACGCCCGGAATCTCGGCCAACGGCAAGCGCTCGAAGACTGAGGCAAACCTCACGTTCTGGGATATCCTCCCGTAGCACTCGGGGCGATCTCTTAGAGCATGGGCAGTAGTAG
The DNA here is from genome assembly GCA_036392315.1 of Gemmatimonadaceae bacterium. Taxonomy (GTDB): domain Bacteria; phylum Gemmatimonadota; class Gemmatimonadetes; order Gemmatimonadales; family Gemmatimonadaceae; genus JAQBQB01. The sequence continues at coordinate 3,585 of DASVYG010000325.1, read as the reverse complement.
GAAACAGCGGGGGTTGGCCACCGTGGCCTCCCCCGCTGTTTTCCGCACAACGGCCATGAAATCAGCCTTTCGCCGGCGTGCGCCAGCACTACATTGGGGCGGCTCCCGGCACCACTCACCTGTGAGGATTGTATGCAGAAGGTCGCAGTAAGCCCGAACGGCGATTCGCTGAAGAAGCGCGTGCCCTCATTCACGAGTGCCGCCCTCGCCCTTGGCGGCTTTGCGCTCATTGCCATTTCGGCGGGTTGTCGCGAAACGTCGGCACCTCCGAAAGCGCCAGCCGTTCAGCAGGGCACGACGACGACGGGCGTCCCGGATGTGCTGGCAACCGTCGGCGACGAGAAGATCACCATGGCGGACATCCGCGCCCGCTATGGCGACGATCTCGACAAGCTCGAGATGCAATATCAGTTGACCAAGAGCAGGATCATCGGCATGGGCCTGGACTCGGTCCTTCGCCAGAAGACTATCGTGGCCGAGGCCAAGAAACAGGGCAAGACGGTCGACCAGCTGATCGCCGCCGAAGCTCCCGGTGGAATCGAACCGACAGAAATCGATATTGCCGCTTGGTACAAGGAGAACGCCGATCGAGTCCCCGGCCGAACCTTGGACCAACTCCGTCCACAAATCGCCGACCTGCTTCGGAATCAGCGGCGGCAGGCGGGCGAGAAAAAGCTCGAGGATCGGATCAAGGCGGAACGCAAGGTCGCGATCAACTACCAACCGTTCAGACTGCAGTTCACCAATGGCGACGCACCCGCCATCGGCAAAAAGGACGCACCGATTACGCTGGTGGAGTTCTCGGATTTCCAGTGTCCGTACTGCCAGCGAATGGCGCCGGTCATCAAGGAGGTTGAGCAGAAGTACGCTGACAAGGTGCGGGTCGTCTATCGGCAGTACCCCATCCCCAGCCTTCACCCGTTCGCGCTCAAGGCGGCCGAGGCCTCGCTGTGCGCCAACGAACAGGGGAAGTTCTGGGAAATGCACGACGCCATGTTCGCGGACCAGAAGAAGCTGTCTGTCAGCGATTTGAAGGAGACGGCGCAGCGGTTGGGCATGAGCGAGAAGAAGTTCAGCTCTTGCCTCGACTCCGGACGGTATGCCGAGCAAGTGCAGAACGATTCCAAGGAGGCGGTACGCTCAGGAGTCAGCGGCACCCCAGCGGTGTTCGTCAACGGTATCGTGATCGACGGCGGAGCGGTTCCCTTCAGCGTCGTGGAAACGGCTATTCAGAAGGAGCTTTCGCGCTCGGGCGCGAGTCGCTGACGTTTCGGCGAGCGGCGGATTGTCAAACGACGGTGGGAGTGCGGCAACTCGGCACTCCCACCGTCGTTTCTCAACAGGCCGCGGCGTTCAGTGGCCGTGCTGTCTCAACCCCTCCAGAGCGCGCCGCGCCTCGTCGTCGGTCGGTCGGATTCGCAGCACTTCAGTGAATTCTCGCGCTGCCTCCGCGACGTGTCCCTGACGCTCCAGCGCCAGCCCTAGTCCGTAGTGGGCTTTCGCGTGATTTGGATCGAGGCGCACCGCTTCGCGGAACTGCGCGATTGCCTCGTCGAGCTTCCCTTGAGTGGACAGCGCCACGCCGTAGTTGTTGTGCGCATCAGGAAACGCCGGTTTGAGACGAACTGCCTCGGCGAAATGCGCGATGGCGTCGTCGAGCTTGCCCTGACTCGCAAGTGCGGCCCCGAGATTGTTGTGCGCCTCCGGAAAGTTGGGCATGAGGCGCAGCGCCTCCGTGTAATGACGAATCGCGCCGTCCACGTCGCCTTTCCGTGCGAGCGCAAGGCCGAGTCCATTGTGCGCCTCGACGTAATCCGGCTTCAGTCGGATCGCTTCAGTGAATTGCGCCACGGCGTCGTCGAGCCGACCTTGACGCGAGAGGGCGAATCCGAGATTCCCCCGTAACCCAAAGTTCGTCGGTGCGGCGGCGAGCATCTCCTGGTACTGGACGATGCCTTCCTGAAGTCTGCCGGCATCAACCAACGCTAGCGCCAGGTTGGTGCGCGCTCGCACGAACCGAGGACTCAGTCGGATCGCCTCCTGGTAATGAGGAATCGCCTCGACCGGATTTCCTCCGCGCGCCAAATCCCAGCCGAGGTTGTTCTCCGCCAGGTAGTTGTCCTCCGTTACCGCGATCGTGTGCTTCCAGATATCGACGCCCGACCTCCAGCGCTCGACCTGCCAGTGGGCCACGACCGCCAGGATTCCGATGGCGGTCAGCGCAAGCGTCGTGGATGCGGCTCGTGGCGCGCGCAGTCGCCGTAACACCTCGGTCGCCCCCCACACGACCATCACGAACAGACCAATCGACGGCACGTATGTGTAGCGGTCGGCTATCGGCTGTGTTCCCACCTGCACGATCCCGATCACCGGCACGAGCGTCCCGAGAAACCAGAGCCAGCCCACCGGCAGATAGGGACGCGTCCGTACCGCCCGCACTACCGCGATCGACACGGCGATCAGAGCGACGAGGACGGCAACGACGGTTCCGACGTACAACGACTTCGGATACGGGTAGAGCAGCGCAAGGCCAGTGGGCCATGCGAGCTTCTCTATGTAGCTCCAATAGGCAAGGATCGCGTTCGCAGTCCGGACGGACAGTGGTAGTACGTTCAGGCTCTCGACCGCGCCGGCTGTTCGCTGCACCATGTAGGTGATGACGCTGGACGCCGCGGCGAGGGCCAGCAGCGGCAGCTTCTCGTAGACGAGGCGGAGCCACGTTTCCCGCGGCGATTCGCCGACAACCGCTCGCTTCAGCGGCCACACGTCGACGAGGAGGAGCACGAACGGCAGTGTGACGAGCATCGGCTTGGACATCAGGCCGAGGGCGAAGCAGACGATGACCAAGGCGTAGCGGCGCGGCTGTGGCGCGCGCGTGTAGAAGTAGTAGGCCCACATCGTGAGCAGCCAGAAGAACGTGCTCAAGACGTCCTTTCGCTCGGCCACCCAGGCGACCGATTCCACGTGCATCGGGTGCACCGCGAAGAGCGCGGCCACGACCGCGCTTCGGCCGAACGCGCCAGTCATGCGGAATAACACGCCGAAGAGCAGCAAAGTGTTCAGGACGTGCAGCACGAGATTCGTGACGTGGTGCGCGCCCGCATTCATACCGAAGAGCTGGACGTCGACCATGTGCGAGATCCAGGTCAGCGGATGCCAATTGGCGAAGTAGCCCGACGTCATGGCCCAGCGCATGGCGGCCAGCGAGAGCCCGCCAGACACGCGTGGATTCTCCGAGACGTAGCCAGGGTCGTCGAATCCGATGAACGGATAGTGGCGAACGGGCCAGTACACGAGGATCGCGATGAGTGCGAGCGCGAGCGGAACCGACCACAGTAGGGCAGCCGATCTTGGCCGAGGTTCGCGCTCGTCGGCGTCGAGCCTGCGTCGAGACTGAGACCCGGACGCTCGCGGGTGCGGCGCACCGTCCCGAGCTTTGGGTGCGATACGCTCCGCGTGCCGTTTACGCCGTGCCTTGCTCACAATCGATCGACTGGCGGTATGTGATGCTCACGCACCGCGGCCGGAGTCCAAGATGCCGTGCCACAGTGTTTCGCGCGTTGAGCTGACAATGGATGGGACGGC
>DASVYG010000324.1:0-1538 GCA_036392315.1 Gemmatimonadaceae bacterium | reverse complement strand
AACTGGACCATGCTCGTGCTGGGGTTACACGTCGCAATGAATTGGCGGCCACTCGTCATTGGCGTCAGTCGTCACGTGTGGCCGCGCCGGCCCGCGTATGAATAGCCTGATCGGCGTCGCGCGCGCCGCGGCACGGCTCAGTGGCCGAGTGGCGTGCATTGGCGTGGCGGCGGGAGTCATTAGTGTTCTCCCGCTTCTCTGGCTCGGACGACCCTCTCCCACTCGTGAGTATCGGCAAGACGAAATCGCCCGTTTCTCCCCGACGGCTCGCCACGGCATCGTCCAACTCGTCGGGGAGAGCCTACTGCTCAGTGGAGTTGTTTACGCCGGTCGTCGCTGGCTGCGCGTCCGTCTGTAATCCAGGTCCACGCCACCACTCAGATCTTCCGAATCTCACCCGCGGGAGCGACCGTCAAGAAGTCCTCGCCGGGGTTGATGTACTCGTCCTTCTCGGCGCCGTATTGCTTCTCGTACAACTGCCGGTAGCGGCCGCCGAGGGCGATAAGTTGGCGGTGCGTTCCGCGCTCGAGGATTTCGCCGCCCTCGAGCACGAGGATTTGGTCGGCGCTCTCAATGGTCGAGAGGCGGTGGGCGATGACGAACGTCGTCCGGCCGCGCCGCAACGATCGGAGCCCGTCGCGAATCAGCGCTTCACTCTCGCTGTCGAGGCTCGACGTCGCTTCGTCGAGGATGAGAATGCGCGGATCGGCGAGGACGGCGCGCGCGATCGCGACGCGCTGGCGCTGGCCGCCCGACAGTTTCACGCCCCGCTCGCCGACGACGGTATCGTACCTCTTCTCGAACCGGTCGACGAACTCGTCGCAATGTGCGACCCGCGCCGCGGTGCGAATCTCAACGTCGGTCGCACCGGGCCGGCTGAAGGCGATGTTCTCGCGTATGGTTCCGTCGAACAGGAAGTTGTCCTGCATCACGACGCCGACGTGCGAGCGATAGTCGCGCAACCGCACGTTCGCGATGTCGTGTCCGTCGACTAGGACGCGGCCGCTCTTGGGATGGTTGAACGCCATGACCAATCCGATCAACGTGCTCTTGCCCGAACCGCTCGAGCCCACGAGCGCCGTGGTCGAGCCGCTCTCGGCGCAGAACGAGACATGCTTGAGCACGGGGACGTCGGGAACGTACTCGAACGTCACGTCCTGAAACTCGACGCGGCCGTCGATGTCGGGCATCGACTCCTTGCTCGCGTCCGACTGATCTTCGGTCGGCATCTCGCGGATCTCGCGGATGCGATCGAGTCCGGCGAACGCTTCGCTCACCTGCGTGCCGATCGACGCGATTTGCACCAGCGGCGCCGCCATGAGGCCGACGAAGAAGATGTACATCACGAAATCGCCGAGCGTCATCGTGCCGTCGAGGATGGAGCGGCCGCCGATGATGATCATCAGCACACCAATGAGTCCGGTGATCACCGCCGTGCCCGCCGCGACGGCCGAGGTGCCGGTGATGGTCTTGGCGATGTTGCGGAAGAGCTTGTGGACGCCGCGCGCGAAGACCAATCGCTCGCGCGGCTCGGCGAC
>DASVYG010000323.1:0-2193 GCA_036392315.1 Gemmatimonadaceae bacterium | reverse complement strand
ACTCGGAGCGCGCGGGCAGTCTATCGTTCATGGTCGAGGGTGCGCCCATCGATGTGAGCACGAGCCCCGCGGGCGACAGCGAGCCGGTCGTTCTCTCCGTCGGCAACCCGGAACGGTTGGCCGAGCGGTGCTGGGACGCAGGCTACAGCGTGCGAGTGGATCACGACGCGATAGGGGACGCGACGATGTCCGTGATCGATCCCTTCGGCCGCCGAATCGAGCTCGTTCGATGACCGAGACAGAAACACGCTCGGACATCTTCACGTCGACGCGGCCGCTGCTCTTCTCGATCGCCTATCGCATGCTGGGCAGCGTCGCGGATTCGGAGGACCTGGTGCAGGAGGCGTTTGTGCGCTGGCTCGAGGCGCCGGAGACGGAGGTGCGCGCGCCGCGCGCCTACCTGGCGACAGTCGTCACGCGACTGGCGATCAATCAATTGCAGTCGGCGCGGAGCAAACGCGAAACGTACGTTGGGCCCTGGCTCCCGGAGCCGCTCGTGACCGAATACGCGCCTGATCCCTCGGAGCCGATCGAGCTGGCGGAGTCGCTCTCGATGGCATTCCTGCTCATGCTGGAGCGGTTGTCGCCCACCGAACGTGCCGTGCTCCTGCTGCACGACGTGTTCGACTTCGACTATTCGGAGGTTGCGCACATCGTCGACAAGTCCGAGGCCAACTGTCGCCAGTTGCTCACGCGCGCGAAGAAGCACCTTGGCGAGTCTCGCACACGCTTCGACGTCGATCCGGCGCAAGCCGATCGCTTGCTGAACCGCTTCACGGAGGCGGCTCGCGCCGGCGACATCGACGGCTTGCTTGGCGTACTGGCCGAGGACATCACGCTGTGGGCGGACGGCGGCGGCAAAGTCCCTGGTGCGGCGCTGCAGCCGGTTCACGGCGCGGAATCGGTCGCGCGATTCGTGGCTCATCGGGCACGGGGCGGTGCAGAGCGCGGAGGCAGCGTGCGCTTGACTCGGATCAATGGCCAGCCGGGCTTCATCGTCTACGTGAGCGGCCAGCCGCAGGCGGCGCTGATTCTCGGGATTCGCGAGGGGCGAATCCACGACATCTACGCGATCGCGAATCCCGACAAGCTCCACGCGCTGTCCCAGCCGGCCTAACGCGACCACTCGACTCGATTGGAGGATGCTCATCCATGTATTCTATATTACTGTTTCTGCACATCGTGGGCGCGCTTGGATTGTTCGCGAGCCTTGCGATCGAGCAAGCCGGTCTCCTGAACCTCCGCCGCGCGCAGACCAACACGCAGGCGCGAGAGTGGCTATCGCTGTTGCACGTGCTGCAACGCATTCAGGGACCATCGGCCCTGGTTCTGGTCGCGACCGGGTTGTACATGATGGCCACTCGCTGGCCCCATCAGGCGTGGGCCGGCCTCGGACTCGTCGGCATGGTGCTGATGGCAATCATCGGCGCCCTGGTGACCGGCCGCCGAATGAAGGCGATTGGGCGAGCCCTGCCCGCCAGTGATGGACAACTCCCCGCCGCGCTTCGAGCGCGCCTCGACGACTCCGCGCTTGGGACGTCGGCATCGGTGCGCGTCGCACTGGCGCTCGGGATCGTGTTCAACATGTCGGTCAAGCCCGCGACTGCCGGAGCGGTCGCCGCGCTGGTCGTCGCGGCGGGACTTGGACTGCTGGCGGCACGGCTCACCCCTGGATTCTCACGTCCAATGCGCCGACCCGCGATGCAGCAATGACATAGAAGCCGATGCGCTGTTCGATGCACGCGTATCCGAGACGACTACCGCCTCCTCTCCACGAACTGACCCTCGAGCTCCCCGAGCCAGCCGGTCCACACGACGATTTCGTCCGCGCTGTCTCCAATGGCGCGGCCCACGAGGAAGCTATGCCCGTCCGGTGACACGTCATACGACGCGCTGAGCGCCGTCGGGTCCGCGCCGTAGTAGTTCCCCTCGAACAGCTTGCGCCGCGACGCGACCGAGAGCGCTCCGCCAGATGGCGCAACGTCGGCGACCATGAACGCCGACCCGCTGCGGTAGAACACGTGCCGCGAGTCGCCCGACCAGACCGCCTCATTGCCGCCGCCGGTCGAGATCTGGACACGCTGCCCGCTCCCGGGAAACGGTCGCACGTACACTTCGGGTCGTCCGGACTCGTCGGACGTGTAGGCCAGCCAGTGGCCGTCGGGCGAGAAGCGCGGAGCGTACTCGTTCGCG
>DASVYG010000322.1:0-10539 GCA_036392315.1 Gemmatimonadaceae bacterium | reverse complement strand
CAACACGTGCGCGGCGCCGTACGCCTCGAGCGCCCACACTTCCATTTCTCCGAAGCGCTGGCCGCCGAACTGCGCCTTGCCGGCGAGTGGCTGCTGCGTGACCAGCGAGTACGGTCCGATGCTCCGCGCGTGAATCTTGTCGTCGACGAGGTGTGAGAGTTTCAGCATGTAGATCTCACCAACCGTCACCGGCGACACGAACGTCTCGCCGCTGCGGCCGTCGCGCAGTCGCACCTTGCCGAACGGCGTGAGCCCGGCCAGACGCATCAACTCCGCGCCGGCCGCATTCACATCCGCCTCGGACTTCTTGCCGAGCATGCCGGCCAACGCCGGCAACTCCTGATCGTTGAGCAGATCGCTCAACTCCATTCCGCGACGCTTCTCGAGCTGCTTGAGGGCAGCGCGATACTCCGTGCGCTTCGACGCCGACTGCGTTTCGTCTTCGATCCACGCCGTGTGGAACGTGATCTGGTTCTCGATCGACGCCACCTCGCGCTCCGCCAACTCCTTCGCCGCGCTGGCCAGGAAGTCGCGAATCCCGTGGAAGATGTCGCGCGTCTCCTGCGACATCGTCCGGCCACCGAGATCGTTGATCGTCGCCTCCTCCAACCGCTCGAAATGTCCTTCTTCGCGCGTCAGATCGGGCTTGATGTCGCCGAGCAGAGAGCGAACGTCCTTGTCGGTGATCTTCGGCGCCGGCGTGCGCAACGCCAATGCCTGCGCGCTCCACACGATCCCGGCGAGCTTGAGACCCAAACCGATCTCGTGCTCGTTGGCGCCCTGGAACACCGGCGTCTTGGCGTAGAAGCCGAGGATCTTCGCGACCCACCCAAGGTGTGTCTCGAGGATCTGACCGACATTCATACGGCTCGGCACGCCCAGCGGGTTGAGGACGATGTCGACCGGACGGCCGTCGGGAAGGAACGGCATGTCCTCCTCGGGCACAACGCGGGCGACGATACCCTTGTTACCGTGGCGTCCGGCCATCTTGTCGCCGACCGAGACCTTTCGCTTCTCGGCCAGATAGACTTTGACGAGCTGGATGACGCCCGGCGGCAATTCATCGGGCTGAAGGATGCGATCGATCCGCTCCTCCGCCTTTTCTTCGAGCTTGGCTTTCTCTTCGTTCGAGGCGTCGATGATCTGACGCACGCGCTCGTTGATGCGCTTGTTCTCGACGCGCAACGTCTTGAGATCGATCGTGGAGAGCCGCATGTCGCGCAGCATCGCCGCGGTCACCTTCGTGCCCGCTGGAATCGCCTCTTCGACCGTTCCCGACTTGAGCGCCAACGCAATCGTCTGACCATCGAGCAACTCGACCAGCTCGGAATCGCGGACTTCGTTGACGCGAATCTTCTCGTCGCCCTCGAGGCGCCGCACTTCTCCGATTCGCTCACCGCGATCCTTCTCGACCACCTGATCTTCGATGCGCGAGAAGATCTTGACGTCGATGACCACGCCTTCCATTCCCGGCGGAACCTTCAACGACGAATCCTTCACGTCCTTCGCCTTCTCGCCGAAGATCGCCGTGAGCAGCTTCTCTTCCGGCGACAGCTCGGTCTCGCCCTTGGGCGTGATCTTGCCGACCAGAATGTCGCCCGGCTTCACGTGCGCGCCGATGCGGACAATGCCGCGCTCGTCGAGATCCACCAGCGCCTCTTCCGAGACGTTGGGGATTTCACGCGTGATCTCTTCCTGACCGCGCTTGGTATCGCGGACGTGGAGTTCGAGCTCTTGAATGTGAATCGACGAATAGACGTCGTCCTTCACCAATCGTTCTGAAAGAACGATTGCATCCTCGAAGTTGTGTCCGTACCACGGCATGAACGCGACGGTCACGTTCGCGCCGAGCGCGAGCTGTCCCTGCTCGGTCGCGGCGCCGTCGGCCAGCACGTCGCCCGTCTTGACCCGTTGGCCCTGACGCACGAGCGGACGCTGGTTGATCGCCGTGTCCTGGTTGGTTCTCCAATACTTCTTGAGACGGTAGCGGTCATGCTGCGTGAGACGCGCAAGCGGACGATCGCCGTCGGCCTGGGCCTCTTTCTTCGCGGCAACCGGACCCGCGTCGACGATGATCTCGTCAGCGGTGACGCGCGAGACGACACCCGCCCGCCGCGCGATGACGACGGCGCCGGAGTCCGTGGCGACCTTGCCCTCGAGTCCCGTGCCGACGAGCGGCGTGCGCGGATTCAAGAGCGGAACCGCCTGACGTTGCATGTTCGAGCCCATCAACGCGCGGTTCGCGTCGTCGTGCTCGAGGAACGGAATGAGCGCCGCGGCGATCGAGACGAGCTGCTCGGGCGCGACGTCCATGTAGTCGATGCGGTCCTTGGCAACGAGCGGCACGTCGCTCTGCTGGCGGCAGGCCACGAGGTCATCAAGGAACTCGCCGTTCGGGCCGAGTCGCGAGTTCGCCTGCGCGATGATCGCGTCCTCTTCCCTATTCGCGTCGAGCCACGCGATCTCGTTCGTCACCTTGCCGTTCTTGACGACGCGATACGGCGTCTCGATGAAGCCGAGGTCGTTGACCTGCGCGTAGCAGGCGAGCGACGTGATGAGTCCGATGTTCGGACCTTCCGGCGTCTCGATCGGGCACATACGGCCGTACTGCGAATAGTGCACGTCGCGCACTTCGAAGCCGGCGCGTTCGCGCGTCAGGCCGCCCGGTCCGAGCGCCGACAGACGACGCTTATGCGTCAACTCGGCGAGCGGATTCGTTTGATCCATGAACTGCGACAGCTGCGACGATCCGAAGAACGCCTGGATCACCGCCGAAACGGTGCGCGCGTTGACGAGATCGTCGAGCGAAATCTTTTCCGGATCGGTGTTGATCGACATGCGCTCCTTGACCAAGCGAGCCATGCGCGAGAGACCGACGGAGAATTGGTTCGCGATCAGCTCGCCGACCGACCGAATGCGTCGGTTGCCCAAGTGATCGATGTCGTCGACGTGCCCGCGGCCTTCGTGCAACTCCACGAGGTAGCGCACGATCTCGACGAAGTCTTCCTTCGACAGCACAGTGTAATCGGCCGGCATGGTCATGCCGAGCCGCTGATTGATCTTGTAGCGACCGACGCGACCGAGGTCGTAGCGCTTTGGCGAGAAGAACAGCCGCTCGAGCGCCTGCTTGGCCGTCTGCGCGTCCGGCGCGTCGCCGGGGCGCAGCAGCGCGTAGATCTGCGACAGCGACTCCTTCTCGCTGTGCGTCGGATCTTTGGCCAGCGTGTTCTTGATCAGCGTCGACTCGGCGCGACCCGAGGCCACGAAGACGTTGACCTTGGTGATGTCGGCCTTCCGGATCTTCCTGATGACCGTGTCGGTCAGGTTCTGTCCGACCTCGGCGATCACTTCGCCGTCGCTGTCGACGACGTCGAGCGCGAGCTGTCGGCGGACCGGGCGCTCACCGCGCTCGATCGCATCCTGCTCGTCGCGCAGGTCGATGCGCATGTGCGACGCAAAGACCTTGACGGTATCGATGTTCTGGCGGCGCAGACGGTTGAACACCTCCTCCGTGAGCTCGTCGCCTTCTTTGACGAGCAGCACGTTCTCGGCGCGCTCGCGCTCCGCCTTCGCCTTCTTGGTGCGCGCTTTGGGCGCGTCCTCGGCGGTGGCTTCGCCCGGGAGTGCGATGTCTTCGGCGATGATGGCGCCGATCAGCTCGCGCACGTCGGTGCGGCTCTCACGCTTCTTGGTGAGATCGAGCTCGCGCACGGCGAAGAAGAGTCGGAGGATGTCCGAGTTCGTTCCGTAGCCGAACGCGCGCAGCAGCGCGGTGGCCGGGAACTTCTTCTTCTTGTCGATGTGCACGTAGACGACATCGTGGATGTCGACGGTGAACTCGACCCACGATCCGCGGAACGGGATGATGCGCGCGGAAATCAGCCGCTGGCCGTTCGGGTGCGTCGCTTCCTCGAACACGACGCCCGGCGAGCGGTGAAGCTGGCTGACGATGACGCGCTCCGCGCCGTTGATGACGAAGGTGCCGAGCGGCGTGAGCAGCGGCAATTCACCGAGATAAACCTCCTTCTCGATGATGTTGCGCGGCCGCTTCTGCTCGTTGACCACTTCGTTGATGACGAGCTGCAGCGTCGCTTTGAGCGGCGCCGAGTACGTCATGTCGCGTTCGATACACTCTTCGACGGTGTACTTGGGCTCACCGAGCGAATAGCGAACGAACTCGAGCGAGAAGTTCTCGTGGACGTCGGTGATCGGGAACAGGTCTTTGAAGACCCGCTCGAGACCGATGTCTTCGCGGTCGTGGGAGGCGGCATCCAGCTGGAGCAGCGCCTCGAAGGCGCGCGTCTGGATGTCCAGGAGGTGGGGCATTTCCATCCCCTGGTCGAGCTTACCGAAAGAAATTTGCTTGATCGATTCAGACATTGTTCACCCGGGCGCAGGCGAAAAAACGGCCGTAGCCCCGGAAGTCGGCGATTTCGAAAATCGCGACCGTCGGGGCGGCCTTTGACCTACAGAGATGTGATGGTACGAAAAGGATCGCGTGCACTAAGCGGCGCTCGGCGAAGGAAGTGAGACGAAGTGTCATCCTGAGCGAAGCGAAGGATCTGCTCGTTGGCTACAAAGCAGATTCCTCGCTGCGCTCGGAATGACAGCTACGCGGTCACTTCACTTCAACCGTCGCGCCCTGCTCTTCCAACTTGGCCTTGATCTGCGCGGCCTCATCCTTCGAGACCCCGGCCTTGACGCTCTGCGGCGCGCCGTCCACGAGATCCTTGGCTTCCTTCAAGCCGAGGCCCGTGATCTCACGCACCACCTTGATGACCTGAATCTTCTTGGCGCCGGCCTCCTTGAGGACGACGTCGAACTCGGTCTTCTCTTCGACCGCGGGAGCCGCGGCACCGGCGCCGCCACCAGCCGCGGGAGCGCCGCCAACCGGGGCCGCCGCGATCGTGACGTTGAACTTGGTCTTGAAGGCTTCGATCAGCTCGGCGAGGTCGAAGACGGACATGTTGCCGATCGCGTCGAGGATCTCGTCCTTGCTCATGGTCGTAGGCATTTTCGGAATTCTCCTGGTGTTATAAAAGTCGGTCAGTCGGTCTATCGGTCAGTGTGCTGCGTATGTCGGTCGCTGACCGACTTTCAGGCGCTCCCGCTCGTGGCCGCGCTCTCGCGTTGCGTGCGCAACCCTTCGAGTGCTCCCGCGAACGTGTACAACAACCCGTTGAGCGCGCCGACGAAGGCGGCCATCGGGGATTGAAGGCCGGCGCCGAGCTGCGCGAGCATCTGATCGCGCGACGGCATAGCGGCCAGCTTCGTCACTTGGGCTTTGTCGATCGACTTGCCCTCGAACAAACCGCCCTTCACCGCGGGCTTCTGATCATTCTCCTTGGCGAAGTCTGTCAGCAGCTTGGCGGCGGTGACCGGATCCTTGGTGACGACGAGACCCGTTGGCCCGCGCAGGCGCTGGGAGACAAGACCACTCTCGTTCACCGCGCGCAGCGCGAGGGTGTTCTTGATCACGACGTAATCCACGTTCGCCCGGCGGAAGCGGCGGCGTAGCTCCGTCATCCGCTTCACATTCAAGCCAGTGAAGTCGGTGTAGTAGAGGGCCGTAGCGCCCTCGAGTTTCTCTTTGAGCTCGATGACGAGCTGCTCTTTGTCGGCTCGCTTCATGGTTAGGCCCGGTACAGAGTGGAGTCGACCGTCACGCCGGGTCCCATGGTGCTCGAGACCGAAACGTTCTTGACGTACACGCCCTTCGAGGCCGGCGGCTTGGAGCGAACGATCTGATCCATGAAGGCGGTGAAGTTGGTCTCCAGCGCCTCGACACCGAATGAGACTTTTCCAATCGGCGCGTGGACGTTGCCCGCCTTGTCGACGCGGAACTCGATCTTTCCAGCTTTCGTTTCACGTACGGCGTTGCCGACATTGAACGTCACGGTGCCGGCTTTCGGATTCGGCATGAGTCCACGCGGTCCAAGCACACGACCGAGCGCGCCGAGTTGACCCATCTGGTCGGGCGTGGCGATGAGCACGTCGAACTCGAGCCACCCGTCTTTGATCTTCTGAATGAACTCATTGCCAACGAAGTCGGCGCCGGCTTCCTGCGCCTCGCGCGCCTTGTCGCCGGCGGCGATCACCAGCACGCGCACCGACTTTCCGGTTCCCGCCGGCAGCACGACGGTGCCGCGCACGACCTGATCAGCGTGACGCGGATCGACGCCCAGACGAACGGCGACTTCCACGGTCTCGTCGAACTTGGCGAACGCCGACTTCTTGACGATCTCCAGGGCCTGACGCGGCTGATAGTTCAGCGCGATGTCGCGGTTCTTGGCCGCGGCGTTGTACTTCTTTCCGTGTTCAGCCATTAGTCCACGACCTCCAGCCCCATCGAGCGAGCCGCCCCGGCGACCATCATCATGGCGGACTCGATCGATTCGCAGTTGAGGTCGGGCATCTTGATCTCCGCGATCTTACGGACCTGCGCCTTGGTGACGCGGCCGACTTTGTTGCGGTTCGGTTGACCCGATCCCTTCTCGATGCCGGCTTCCTTCTTCAGCAAGACGGCCGCGGGCGGCGTCTTGGTGATGAACGAGAACGACTTGTCGGAGAAGATCGTGATCTCGACCGGGAGAATCGTATCCTGGCCCTGCGTCCGAGCGTTGAACTCTTTGCAGAAGGCCATGATGTTGATCCCTTGCGGACCGAGCGCCGTACCCACCGGAGGGGCTGGGTTGGCTTTGCCCGCGGGGATCTGCAGCTTGACGAACCCCACGACTTTCTTTGCCATAAGACTCCTGTTTTAGAACTCCGCGCGGTCGCGGCCTTTCTCCCACGGTGCGTTTAGCGTCGGTGTGGTAGCCGACGTTACTTCAGGGTTGAGGGTCGAGGGTTGAGGGTCGAGGGAATGTGCGCGGCGCTCCGCGCCGCCGAACTGCATTAGAAAACACCCCATGCTGTTAAGCGCCGCAGGCGCCATCCTCCCCTCAACCCTCAACCCTCCACCCTCAACCCTGCTCTGTTAGTATGCCCGCAACTGCAGATAATCCAACTCGACAGACGTCGGCCGTCCGAACAGCGACACCGACACTCGCACCTTTCCTTTATCCGCCATCACCTCTTCGACCGTTCCATTGAAGTCCGTGAACGGTCCTTCCGTGATCGCTACAGCCTGACCCACCATGAACGGAATTTCTTCCTTCGGCGCCTCGGCTTCCGCTTCGTCGGCGATGCCTAAGAGGCGATTCACTTCGTCGGGGCGGAGCGGTTGTGGGAACCGTGAATCGTGTCCCACGAACTTGATCACGCCCTGAATTCCGTTGATGACGTGCGCCGTTTCCTGGTTCAGGTCCATCTCCACCAACACGTATCCCGGATACAGCTTTCGCTCCACCGTGACCTTCTTGCCGTTCTTGATCTCGACGACTTCCTGCGTCGGCACGAGCGCCTGACGGATCGGACGCTCTTCAGGCGCCCGAGCATCGCCGTCGATCTTACGCTGCACTAGCGACCGAACCTTGTTCTCGTGCCCCGCCGTTGTCTGGATCGCGTACCAACGGTGTTCCGCCATGGTGATCATCGCCCCGCGAAGAGCGACGGAATCATCTTGATCAGAACACCTTGAAGCACGAAATCGAGAATCGTGATCACCAGACCCAGGATGAGCACGAAGATGATGATCGAGATGGTCGCCGAGCGAACCTGCGGCAAATCGGGCCAGGTCACCTTGCGCATTTCCGCCATCACGCCGTGGTAAAAGGCAATGAGGCGACTCCCCATGCCCGGACCGTTGGCGGATCCGCTGGGACGTGCGACAGCGTCGGCCATTACTTGGTTTCCTTATGCAGCTTATGCGTGTTGCAGCGCGGACAATACTTCTTCCACTCCACGCGCTCCGGATGCAGGCGCTTGTTCTTCGTGGTGAAGTAGTTGCGATTCTTACAGTCGCTGCACGCGAGGATGATCTTGTCTCTGGGCATACTCGACTACAGGGTTGAGGGTCGAGGGTTGAGGGTTGAAGGAAGGTGTGCGGCGCAACGCGTCGCGAAGGCATTTGAGGGTGTGGCGTTCAAAAAAGCGGCGCCCCGCGCCGCATTCCGACACTCAACCCTCAACCCTCCACCCTCAACCCTGACTTCTTGAGAGCTGACGACCGGGATTGAACCGGTGACCTCACCCTTACCAAGGGTGTGCTCTACCAACTGAGCTACGTCAGCAACGCACTCCAGCAACGCGCTTCCATCGTCCACCGTTCAATCACCAGAGCGGGAGACGGGGCTCGAACCCGCGACATCAAGCTTGGAAGGCTTGCGCTCTACCAGCTGAGCTACTCCCGCGTTTGCCCTTCCACTTCTCTCATCGCTCTACCCGCTCGAACCATCACGAGCCACCGAATGGTGGGGGAAGGATTCGAACCTTCGTAGGGCGTAAACCCGGCAGATTTACAGTCTGCTGCCATTAGCCACTCGGCCACCCCACCGGATGTTCGCGCCTCCAGCCATTTTTGAAGCCACTCTGATCGCGGCGACGACACACCTCCGCTCAATGCAGAGCTGACGGCCAGAATCGAACTGGCAACCGCCTGATTACAAATCAGGTGCTCTGCCAATTGAGCTACGTCAGCAGACGGCCAATTTTGCGCGAGACTCGTAGGATAAGTGGAGTGAGAAAGAGTGTCAAGCCGCGTTGGCATCGGTGCTTAGACCTTCACCCCTCGACTCGCCCCGAAATCCCCTAGTGATCGCGTTTCCACTTGGTGCCCGCCGGCGTATCCTCGATCACGATCCCGCGACCCACGAGCTCCGCCCTGATCCGGTCCGCTTCGGCAAAATCCCGCCGCTCACGGGCCGACCGCCGCGCCGCGATTCGCTCATCTACCCACGCGAGGAGCTCCGGGTCCTCGATCCGTCGATCGGGAACGATGTCCAACACCCCGTTGATGTGCGCGAACACCTCTCGCGCCCGCTGTAACGCCTCTGCGTCGCTGCCACGACGGTCGAGCTCGGCATTCGCCCGAGTGATAAAGGTGAACAACCCCGCCAGGGCATTCGGCGCGTTCAAGTCGTCGAACAACGCCGCTTCGACCTCGGCCATGGCCACATCAGCCGCGTGCGCCAACTCCGCCGTGCCGCCGGTGGCGCCCGCCAGGCGCTCGGCGAAGTCGCCCACCCGCCGGACAGCGTGCGTCGACGCCTCGAGCGCCTCCTCGGACAGGTTGAGCTCCTTCCGATAGTGGGTGTTGAACACGAAATGGCGCACGGCCGCCGCCGAGACCTGGGCTTCCCGCAGACCCTGAACGGTCGTCACGTTGCCGACGCGCTTGGCCATCTTGGCGCCTTCGTTCAGCAGAAACGCGCCATGGCACCAGAAGCGAGAGAACGTATGCCCGGTGGCGGCCTCCGACTGCGCGATCTCGTCCTCATGATGCGGGAAAATCAGGTCGACGCCGCCGCAGTGGATGTCCAGCGTCTCGCCCAACAGATCGATCGCCATCGCCGAGCACTCGAGGTGCCAGCCAGGCCGCCCGCGTCCCCAGGGTGAATCCCACGCGGCACCAGACGCCTCGTCCTCCGGCTTTGCCGCCTTCCAAAGGGCGAAGTCCTGCGCGTTCTCCTTGGAGTAGTCGTCCTGCGCCACACGAGCACCGGCCCGCACCTCACGCGTGTCGAGGCGAGAGAGCCTGCCGTACGCCGGAAAACGATCGATGGCAAAATAGACCGACTTGTCGTCCGCCTGATACGCTACGCCACGCTCGATCAGACGAGCGACGAGCGCGATCATCTGCGGGATGTAATCCGTCGCCTTCGGGTACACCTCGGCGCGCTCGATTCGGAGATACTCGCGATCCTGATGAAAGATGGCCGTGACGGGCTCGGTCACCTCGCGAATCGTCTTCCCCTGCTCGTGCGCGCGCCGGATGATCTTGTCGTCGACGTCCGTCAAGTTCATGACCTGACGCACGCGCCAGCCGCGAAGCCGTAGTACACGCCGCAACAGGTCGGCGAACAAAAACGTGCGAAAGTTGCCGAGGTGCGCGGGGTTATAGACCGTCGGGCCACAACTATAAATGCGAACCGTCTCGTCCTTCGACGGAGCGAAGGGCTCAACCGAGCGAGTCAGCGTGTTGAAGAGACGAAATTGCGGCGGAGCGGCAGTCGCGGGCGGCGGCATCGACCTACGGTTATGGGGAAGGTCCGTGAATGCTAGGCATCTCCGAATGAGTGGTCAACAAAACGAGCGACGGCGAGTTGCTGCTAGGGCGTCGCATATTCAGCGACGCGCGACCGCGCCCGAGCCTCCGGGAACAGACGGCCGCCGCGCAACACGACCACACGCGATGCGAGATGGTGCGCGAGATCTTCGTCATGGGTGGCGATGATCACGGCGTCGCCCAAGTCGCAGCGCCGCTCGATCCAGTGTCCAATGGAGCTCGCCGCGGTGGCGTCGAGCGCGAGATCGAGCAAGTGGATGCCGGGCTTGTCGCCCGGGGGCGGACGGAGCAAGTCTGCCGGAGCGCACCAGTAGTGGGCGTGGCGGGCCGCGACTGATCGCGCAGAGTCACCGAACCATCGCACCTCGCCG
>DASVYG010000321.1:0-8282 GCA_036392315.1 Gemmatimonadaceae bacterium | reverse complement strand
AGGCCGACGAGCAGGAGCGACAACGGAAACAGCGCCAGAAACAGTGCCAAGAACAGTGACAACGCGGGCTGACGCGCACGGACGACGGTGGACGACGAGAGACGGCCGAGACGCGCAAGTCCTTGTGAATCAACGATCGCTGAATCTGCCGTCGCGTTGATTGCGCCCGACGGACGCGCGGTGCTGGCCTGATAAGCGTGAGGTCGGAGGTTCAACTCCTCCCGGGCCCATTTTAGGCGCCGCAAGCACTTGGTTGCTTTGCGGCGTTTGTTTTTGTCCGACCCAACGGGTACCCAGAGAGCCAGCCGCGCAGGAGCAGTCCATCACCCATCGGCTTTGGTGATGACCCGTCGTGGACGCCGCGCTCTCCTTGACAGCTGAGGAGAGCGATCTTATGCTTTCCTCAACAGCTTAGGAGGAGAATCGGCAGATCCTCTCCTGAGCCTATTAGGAGAGCACTGACATGCCCGCCTCGGCACAACTCCTCCCCGGCACGCTCGACCTCCTCATTCTCAAAGCGGTCTCGCTCGGGCCGCTCCACGGCTACGGCATCCTTCTCCGCATCGGCCAGATCTCGCACGGCGCGATGCTCGTGGGACAAGGGGCCCTCTACCCGGCGCTGTTCCGCCTCGTTCGTCAGGGCCTGCTCAAGACGAAGTGGGGCACCTCGGAGAACAATCGACGCGCCAAGTTCTACGAGCTCACTGTGCCGGGGCGGAAGCGGCTTGGCGAGGAAACGGAGAGCTGGAACCGCCTCGTGGCCGCCATCGCGCTCGCGCTGCGCGCACAGCCGGAGGGCGCATGAGCATGCTCGCGTATCTCCGCTCATTGACCTTCCGCTTTCTTCATCGCGACGCGCTCGAACGCGAGCTCGAGGACGAGCTACGCTCGCACGTCTCGCATCGCGCCGACGACCTCGAGCGCGCGGGACTCGATCGCGGCGCGGCCGAACGCCAGGCGCGCGTGGAATTCGGTGGCCACGCGCGCTTCAAAGAAGAGGCGCGCGATGCACTCGCCGGCGGTTTGCTCGAGACCCTCGTCCGCGATCTCCGCTTCAGCGTACGCCAGCTCCGGAAATCGCCGAGCTTCACCGTCGCGGCCATCATCACGCTTGCTGTCGCCATTGGTGCGAACGCGGTCGTGTTCAGCGCCATCAACGGCTTCATTCTTCGCCCGCTCGGTCTGCCGAATGAAGAGACGCTCTTCACGATCGAGCGCGCCAGCGATCACCTCGCGGGCGAGTCTTACCCGAACTATGTCGATCTTCGCGATCGCGTCCGCGGCTTTGACGGACTCGCCGCCTTTATCGCTAATCAAGCGTGGTTCGACGCAGGCGGCGGGAGTCCCACGCGAGCCTGGGTGTACGAGGTGAGCGGCAACTACTTCGACGTGCTCGGCCTTCAACCCTATCTGGGCCGCTTCTTCCACGCGTCGGACGAGCGCGGACCGGGTAGCGCTCCATATGTTGTGCTCACATACGCGAACTGGCGCGCACACTTTCTCGGCGATCCCCGTGTCATCGGCCGCACGGTCGAGCTGAGTCGTCACCCGTTCACGATCATCGGGGTCGCGCCGCCGGGCTTTCACGGCACGGTGCTCGTCTACACGACGGATTTCTTCGTGCCGCTCGTCGAACAGCCGCAAGTGGACGGCGCGAGCCTGTTGGACGTGCGCGGTAATCGGTGGCTCGCCGTGATCGGCCGCCGCAAAGGAATCGTCACCAATGCACAGGCCGTCGCCGATCTCAACGCGATCGGGGCGCAGCTCAAAGCGAGCTATCCGAAGGACAACGACAAGATGAGCTTCGTGCTCTCTCGGTCCACACTGGGTGGGGACGCCTTCGAGCAGCCCGTTCACGCTTTTGTCATCGGGTTGATGCTGTTGGCCACGCTCATTCTCCTCGCGGTGTGCGCCAACCTCGGAAGCCTCTTTGCGGCTCGCGCTGCTGATCGTTCGCGCGAGGTGGCGCTGCGTCTGGCGTTGGGTGCCGGCAGTGGTCGCATCCTCCGGCAGCTGTTCTCCGAGGCCGTGCTCATCTCGCTCGTCGGCGGCGCGATCGGTCTCTGGGGCAGCGTGCTCCTCCTCGACTGGCTCGCGACGTGGCGACCGTTCCCGCAATTCGCGGTCATCCTGCCGATCGAGCCCGATGCGCGTGTGTACCTCGTCGCCCTCCTCCTCAGCGTCGCGAGCGGATTTCTCTTCGGCGCGGGACCCGTACGTCAGGTACTGCGCACGGACCCATATCAGGTTCTGAAATCGGGCTCGGTCAGTCCCGTGAGCCGCCGCCTTGCGATGCGCGACGTGCTGCTCGCGCTGCAGATCGCGATCTGCGCGGTGCTCGTGACGTCGTCACTCGTCGCGGTGCGCGGACTCGAACGGTCGCTGCGCGGCAACTTCGGGATCGACGCGCGCCACGTCCTGCTCGTCGAGACGGACCTCGCGACGTCGGGGTACACTCCCGACCGGATGATGGCGATGCAGCAACGCATGGCGAACGCGATGCGAACGATACCGGGCGTCGCGACCGTCGGTATGGTGGCGCAGACGCCGCCCATGCACCTTGGCTGGAACGACTCGAAAGTCTTCAGCGATGATGTGGCCGATCTCCGCCCCGGCAACGCCGCCGCCGATGCAATCCAGTACAGCGTGTCGCCCGAGTACTTCCGGGCCGCCGGCACGGCACTCCTCGCCGGTCGCGCGTTCACGCTTCACGACGATCAACATGCTCCTCGCGTCGCCGTCGTCAATGAAACGTTCGCCCGCAAAGTCTTCGCGGCGCCCGACCGCGCGCTCGATCAATTCTTCAAGTTGCCCGATGGGAGTCGGATTGAAGTGGTCGGCCTCGTGCAGGACGGGAAGTACACGGCGAACCTCGCCGAGAAGCCGCAGCCGGCGATGTTCTTTCCCCTGCGACAGGTGCCGTCGAGCGAGACATGGCTCGTCATCCGTTCGCCGCGCGACGCCGAGGAACTGTCGGCGGTGGTGCGTGCTACGCTGCGCGCGCTCGATCCGGGGCTGCCGGCCTTTATCGAAACGTGGACCCGCGACATGAGCGGCGCTCTCTTCCCGGCGCGCATCGCGGCCACCGCATTGGGCATTCTCGGAGCCATGGGCGCGATCGTCGCTATCACGGGGATCTTCGGCACCGCGGCGTATTCGCTCAGCAAGCATCTCAAGGACCTGGGGATTCGCCTGGCGTTGGGCGCGGGCGAGCTCGACGTCATTCAGGCGGCGATCGGCCGCGCGTTGCGCTTGCTCGCGGTGGGCTCGCTGGCGGGCCTGGTCCTCGGGATCCTCGCGAGTCGCGTGCTCGGATCGATCGTGTACGAAGCCACACCGCGTGATCCGGTGGTACTGATCGCGGCAGTCTTCGCGATGTTCCTCGTGGGCCTCGTCGCGACGTGGATTCCAGCGCGGCGCGCGCTCTCGGTCGATCCCTCGATGCTCATGCGGGAACAATGAGCGAGTCCAAACCTGTTGAGGCGACCGAAATGAAACAGCATGCTCTGTTGAAGACGGCGTCCTTGCTTTCGATACTCCTCATGACGCTTCACTTGGCCGCCGATACCGCCCGCGCCAGAGTCGGGACGCCGGAGGCGGGGGGCTCAACGGTCGTCGCGCTGCCGATCCTTGCCATCTGGCTTTATGGAACGCTGGTGCTCGACGAGAAGCGTTCCGGACATGTGATCATGCTGATTGGGTCGCTGCTGGCAATCATGATGCCGGCCATGCACGTGATCGGCCCGGCTGGCCCATTCACCGGAACGATCACCCGAGCCGGCGACCCATACCTGTTCGTGTGGACTCTTCACGCGATTGGCGTGACGGGGATCTTCTCCTTGATTCTTGCAGCGCAGGGGCTGTGGAACCTGCGGCGGCGTCGGCCCCAGTAGTTGTGGAACCGTCGTTGCTCGCCGAGTGCGCGGCATGCTTAGGTCCCGATTAGCGTTCGTGACCATCGGGGAAACTGGAATGCGCTACCGATCGCCAGGCGAAGGAGCACTCCGGCGAGGAATCTGAAAACGATCGCTCCGCGCTGGACGACTGCTCGGCTACTCGCGGAACGACGCGGTCGTGGATCAATCCGGAAACTCCGGCGCGCACCGGAAGCGAGTATTCGACCGGAATAGACGCCGGTGGCTTTGACACACTCGGCTCGCTCAGCGGTGCAGCGCGTGCACCAAGCGCTGCTTGACCGCGACGAGCCACGGATCCGGCGCCAGGGCCGGCGGCGGATGGGCGGCATTCCCGGGCGACAGGACGATCACCAGCATTTCGCCGTCCGTATCGAATCGATCCCCCTCGGCGTTGCGCGCATCGACGCGCAGGCCGCATCCGGTGACGTGAAATCGTTCGACGACCTGCAACGCCCTCGCAAGCGCCGATCCGATCGCATCCCGCTCGGTATCGATGTCGGGATCGATGTGATGCGTCGGAT
This sequence comes from Gemmatimonadaceae bacterium, assembly GCA_036392315.1. GTDB lineage: Bacteria > Gemmatimonadota > Gemmatimonadetes > Gemmatimonadales > Gemmatimonadaceae > JAQBQB01. The sequence goes on along the minus strand of DASVYG010000321.1, from coordinate 3,844 downwards.
GTGGGCCGCGGTGGCTGATGCCCGCACGCTCGTCGAACGACGCATCGCCGACCCAGGTTGGGCGGCCATGATAATTGATGTTCGCCACCCGCCAGAGTCGAACGTGATGCCGGCGTCTCGCACTGCTTCCAACCTCGCGCTCGAACGCGTGATCTTGCTGGCGGCCGAAGAGAAACAGCGGGCTGACGGGGGCGGTCGAATCCGGGCGGCCGAAAAGCACGCTCCTGGCGATCCCGATGCTCGAGGCTCGAGTGACTGGTTGCGCCTCGACCCATCCGGCGCGCTGGAACGCCGTCGAGAGCTCGCTGTCCGATCCGGCGACGATCGCGACGTTCACCGGATCGCCGTCGACCCCCTTCTCGCTGCGCGTCAGCTTCGGGACGTTCGCGAGGTCGGGGAATCGATCGTAGTGCGTGAACAACACCGGACCCACGACGTGCGTCCCGAAAGTGACGACACCTACTGCGAGCGCCGCGAGGACCGCGGAGGCGATGAGAACCTCGATCCACAGTTGGCGCTCGGATTTTCGTGGCGTGCCGGTAGTCGGGTGCGCCATCAGCCGTGGTGGCGTAGCGCTGTGATCGCGGCCAGCACCATTCCCGCGGCGCCGGCGATCACCGATAGTGCGAGCGTGGCGCGTTGCTTCGTCAGCGCAGCGACGGCCCCAAGGGCGATCGCCACCTGCAGCAGTGCGACGGCGAACGCGAATTGGTGGTGCTGCTCGAGCAGTCGGTCGGCCTCGGCGGATTTCGCGTCGCGCTCAGCTTCCAGCTGTCTCGCCTCGGTCGCGACGTCCTGTTGCTCGCGCGCGTAGCGCGCCGCTGATTGGCCGAGCGAGTCGAGGAGCGCCCGCGATGCGTTGACGGTGGCCGCGGCCGCGCCCGTCGCAATCGCTCCTTTGATGCCCTTGGCCTGGTAATACGCCCACGCATCGGAGGCGCGGGCCTGGAGCGACGTTGATTCGCTCTTACGGACGAGCGCCTCGTTCACCGTGTCGATCTCGATTTCTTCGGGCATGGTGGACGTGTCGGTGCGCTGGTATGAACGGAGATTCGTCGTGTGACGGGCCGAACGGCAAGTCCTCGAGGCAATGCTTGGCGCAGCAATCCGGCCGTGCAGACGTGGTAACGATTTTGACCGCTATCGTTGCGCCGATCTGCGACGGCCCTTCAGGAACGCGCAGAGACGCGAATTGCGGCGGAACGTCCAAGCCGAGCGTCTCCTTCCGCTTCCAGAGCGAATTGTCATCATTCAGAAGCCGGAGTTCGAGGCATGGGTTATCACCGACGTCCTTCGCCTGCGACCGACTTACCAGGCAAATCAACCCTTCGACAGTATTCAAGTAGATCTGAATCGTGAAGCAGCCCGTCGATGGACCATTTGAAAGGGGAACTGAAGTGAGAAGCCAGACGGCCACCGTACTCTACGTAGTCTTGATAGTAGTTGTGATCGCCGCGGTCGATTTGTTGTTCTTCAAAAATCGATTCTGGCAACGGCTGACGGTGAACGTAGGACTCGTTCTAGTATTCGCCGCCTTCTACCTCAGGTTCCTGAAACGTCCCTGAGCAAGGCGAAGGCATCGCCCACGAGCCACATCGGGCCGGCCCATCCCGTTCGAATCTGGGTGCCTCGCTATGCGCTACGTCGCGTCGCGAGGTTTTCCTTTTTCGAGACGATCCGACTCGTATCGCGCGTCTTGCTCCTACAGGCGAAACAGTCGCTCCGCGTTCGTGCGGCCAATTCTGGCCCTGTCTGACTCGCTGATACCGCAGTGATCGAACCAATCGGCTGCAATGCTCGTGTCCTCGAATGGATAGTCCACGGAGTACAGAATCCGGTCGGCGCCGACCTCCATGATGACTTCAATGAGCGTTTGCGTGCGGAAATTGCCACTCGTCGTGATGTAAAAGTTCTCTCGCAGATAGTGGCCGATGGGGAGCTTCGCTCTGGGCTTGGCGCCCAGTGTTCTGGATACCCGGTTGTCGATCCGCCAGATGTTGCACGGCAAGCCTTCTCCCAGATGGCCGAGCACGATCTTGAGCTTTGGGAAGTCGTCGAACAAGCCGCTCCCCATCAAGCGGAGCGCGTGAATCGAGGTCTCGGCCGCGAATCCCCAGATCGAACCGGTCAACCATGGGTGGCCCTCATAGGCCGGCTCCTGCGGGGCTGCCGACCGCGGGTGCAGATAGAATGGCACGTCGAGCTGTTGCACGGTCGCCCAGAAGTCCCGGTACTGCGGCTGATCGTAGAACACCGTGGATTCTCGCGTATCGATCTGCGAGTACCCGTTGACGAGCGCGCCGCAGAATTCCAATTCTCTGATGCAGCGCGTTAATTCATGAGCCGCTGCCTGCGGGTCTTGGAGCGGCAACGCCGCAAATCCTTTGAAACGGGTGCGGTTCTTGGCGATTTGTTCGGCGAGGTGATCGTTCGCGCGCCGCGCAACGCGAACGGCCTCGGAGACATTCGGAATCGCCTGGATACCATCGCCAACGAGCGAAAGGATGCACACGTCCACGCCGCCACGGTCCATCTCCGCGATCCGCCCGCTTCCGATATCTTGCAGCTGCCGCTGAAACTCTGGACTTCCCGGAGCCCCGTAACTCGACGCCAACGTTTCGGGAATGACGAAATGCTCTTCGAGTGCAATCTTGCCCCTCAGAGGAGCTGCAGCGGTTTCCGCATCAGTAGGGCGCGGGAGTCTCTCGGCCGCATTTCTTGCGTTCACAAGCGACAGTGCCCCGCCAGACACCCAGAGTCCAGCGACGCGCTGGAACAACCCGCGTCGCGTTATCACGTGGTCAGTCGGGCTTCCCATTCTGGACTCTCCTTTGAGTCGGAGGAAGAGGCCTCGAGTCCATGAGATCGGCGACCTCTAACGCAACCGGCCGACGAGATGTGCCTTCACGAAGCGGCATTCCGGTGAGCGAAAGGTCAAAGCCGAACTTACGACGCGTCAAGCTGTCCGTCGAATCCGGGTACCGGTGCGCGGGCGGACGTGACTTCAACCAAACTTTGGAACTCTCGTTGATTACCAGAGAGGCTATCGACTGAACGGCTCGGCTGTGTCTTAGCGCCGCTCGGGCCAGACGAAGATGGACGACGGCACGGGCGCAACGCGAAGCTGCGTGACGTCCCGCGGCTCGATAGTGTTGATCACGCTCGGATCGCCGTTGCCGAACCGAATCTCGATGCCGCGTCTGGAGGCGCGCCTCAGGGGAAATGCAACGTCTATCCGGTAGACGCGCTTGGAGCGCGTCGGATAGGCCGCGAGCAGGCTGAGCCCTAGGGTCGGCGCGGTGGTGCTCGATCCATATGGAACGTCGCCAGCCCACATCTGCCCCAGATCGAAGAACGCGGCGGCGCCGGCGTCCGCGCCGCGGATTGCCGCCGGAACCGCGCGGCGCAACTCGGCGCGCGTCACGTTGCGCATGCCGCCGGCGATCTGCGAGCCCAGGTAGCCGCGCGGTCCGCCGATGGGATCGCCGAGAGAGAGTTGTGTGGGTAGCCACGCGTTGTCGACGCGCGAGAAGTTGTCCCGAACGGTGAATGTGATGCCCGATGTCGGCGTGAGGTACGCGGCGAGATTGAGGTTGGCGACGTTTGACGGGCGCACGCCCGCCGCCAGGCCGCGCTGCAACGCGGCTTCGAAGTCTCCGTTCATTGCGAAACGCGCCGTCGCGAATCCCGCGCGGGTGCTCGCGGCGAGCAGCATGTCGTGGCGTGCGCCGACGCCGGGCGCGGCGACGAGCCCGGTTTCCCAGCCCGCCATGACGTCCTGCGGGGCAAAGAGCGCGTCGAGGCCGAAACGCGTCACGTAGTTGACGCGGCGCATGGCGAACAA
>DASVYG010000320.1:0-6666 GCA_036392315.1 Gemmatimonadaceae bacterium | reverse complement strand
CGCAACTCGCTCGAGGGAAAGCACGTGCCGATCGCGCCACGCAAGCGCGATGGCCGCGCCAACGCCGGCGCCGACCGCGATGACGAGCAAGCTCGCGCGAGTGGCAACGCCGAGGGGAGCGAGCGTGTCGGCGAGGGCCGAGCCGATGATGAGCGTAAGGCTCGCGAGCGCGCCCCAGGCCGCCGCGCGCAGCGCGAGGCCCACGCCGAGAATGGCGCGTACGGCTCGAACGGATGAGAGAACGCTCATGCCGGCCGTTTCTCCATCTTTCGCGCGGCCATCTCGGTGAGTAGCAGCGCGGCCCCCAGCACCAGCAGCCAGGGCGACCACGACGACGATTGGCTCGCGCGGTCGCGGAGCATCGCGGCCGGCACGAGCGCGGCGAATCGCGCTCCTCCGACCAGAGATGCAATCAGGGCGGAATCGGCGCGACCGGAGCGCCGAGTACCGCCGCACGGCTCCAGCAGGCGCGCGACGAACCGGCGGAATGGCGCGCGGAGCGTGAGGTCGCTCACCGGATCGAGCACGATACCGACGTCGCGAATGCATCCGCCGCCGACCGCGTGCTCCACAGCGGCCGCTTCACCGTCGGCCCACCGAACGATCGCGTTCCCGTGAAGCGCCCAAGCGCGAGGGAAGCGGCCGACCAGTGTACCGCTCGCCGAAGTGACGCCCCCGATTGCATCGATCGCCGGGCGCGGTTGCCATCCGGCCGCGCTGTCGTTCGCCGGCCAGTGAACGAGTACGTGCCCGGTGTCGCGCGCCCACACGCTGTCGCTCGCCGTGAGACGACCGCGAGCAATGCGAACATCTCCCACCGAATGCACCACCCCCATCAGCGACAGACCCGCGATCACGACGTCATTCGCGCCCGCCGCCGATTCGACGCGAGCCGTGCGCGCGTTTCCCGGCGCCGCGCGCACCGGCACGACGTGAATGCGACCCGGCCACTCGGCGCGAATGCGGCTCGTCGCCTCATCGATCTCTTCGGCGCCGATCGGCGACACGAGCACGAGCTCCATCGAGTCGGCGTCCGACGACAACCGGGCCGCGGCCCGCATCGCCGCCGCGAACCCGGCCGACAGCGATCCCACTGCATCGATACTCGTCACCGAGTCGAGCGCGTCTGAGCCACGCGGTGCGGCCACGCTGTCGAACGCGATGAGCACGTCGCCAGCATGGAGCACGGCGCGCGCGCTGTCGCGTGCCTCGCGCATGTCGCCAACGTCGCGCGAGCGGTCGAGCGCCACGATCCGCCGCACGCGACCTCGCGCGCCGGCGAACACGGGCCCGGCAACGGCCGCGCCGAGCGCAAGAACGGCCGCGGTGCGAACGACCAGCAAAAGGACGTCGCTGAGGGCGATCGATCGCGCACGCGCACGAACGGGACGGTGCGGAACGAAGCGCGCCGTCGGCAATGACTCGGCGAGTGGCCGGCTGCGGGCGATGAAGTGCAGCGCGGTCGCCACGAGCGCTGACACGCCGGCAATCGCCAACGCAGACGGAAGCAGCCAGGTCACGTGCGCACTCCCCCGATGCCCGGCGCCTCGGCGATACGGCGGACGGCGCGCGGTGCCGGCTCGTCGGTGACGACCTCGATGTATGTCGCGCCCGCGGCCCGCCACCGACGGGCCATCTCGACGCGCCATTCACCAAACGCGTTTTCGTACGCGCGCCGAGTCGAGTCCACGAGCAAGCGTTGCAGCGTTGGCTGTTCCGGGTCGGCGGCAAGGACGGGACGTCGCGGCGGTTCGAGCTCCTCGCGCGCGACGATGTGAACGAGATGGACCTCGCTTCCCGCGGCGATCCGCATGCGCGCCGCGTGCAAGAGCTCGTCGGCGTCGCCGAGGAGATCCGTGAGCACGGCGATCCGCGCGGCGCGCAGCGCGGCAACGCGGCCGGCGAGTGGATCGACGCCTGCCGGATGCGCGGCATCGACGACGCGCGCGATCTCGCTCACGACGCCGCGTCTCGTACGCGGCGGCAACATCCGCTCGACACCACGATCGTCGCGAACGGCGACGCCGACCGGATCGCCGTCGGCGTGGACGACGGCGGCGAGACCGATTGCAATCTCCACCGCGCGTCGCCATTTGGCTTGCGTGGCGACGGGAAACGCCATCGACGCCGACGCGTCGAGTACGAGCATGGTTGGAAGAATCGCGCGATCAGTGGCGAGCCTGATGTAGGCACGATCGCTCCGGCCCAACAGGCGCCAATCGATGCGGCGGGGATCGTCGCCCTGACGGTAGAGGCGGTATTCGGTGAACTCCGCCGACGTGCCGCGAAGCTTGGAGTGATGCGTGCCCGCGATCGGACTGGAGACCGCACGGCGCGCTTGCCAGTGCACGCCCCGCACGGCATCGAGCAGCGCGCCGTACGACGGCCCCGTCATGTCAGGCGTGGATGTCGCTGCGCGGCGGCTCGATGCGCGCGAGCAGGTCGTCGATGATGCGCTCGACGCCCACGCCTTCCGCCTCGGCGGCAAAGTTCGGAAGCACGCGATGGCGGAGAACCGGCAGCGCGACGCGTTTCACGTCGCTTGGCGACACGACGAGTCGTCCGGCGAGCATCGCGTGCGCTTTCGCGCCCAGAATGAGCGATTGTCCGGCGCGCGGTCCGGCGCCCCAGCGGACGTAGCGCTTCGCGAGATCCGAGGCGCGTTCGTCGTCGGGTCGCGTAGCGCGAACGAGCGACGCCGCGTAGCGAAGCACGGAATCTGCCGCGACGATCTCACGCACGAGCCGCCGCAACTCGATGAGCTCGTGCGCGCCGAGTACGGTGGCAAGCTCCTGGCCCGGCGCGCCGGTCGTGCTGCGAAGGATCGCGATCTCTTCGTCCTCCTTGGGGTAGCCGACGCGGATGTCGAAGAGAAAGCGGTCGAGCTGCGCTTCGGGCAGCGGATACGTGCCTTCTTGCTCGATGGGATTTTGCGTCGCCAACACGAAGAATGGCTCGGGCAGCCGCATCGTGTCTCCGCTCGCGGTCACGCTGTGCTCCTGCATTGCCTCGAGCAGCGCGGCCTGCGTGCGCGGCGGCGCGCGATTGATCTCGTCGGCCAGCACGATGTTGGCGAAGATCGGACCGCGCACGAAACGAAAGCTGCGCGCGCCGGTCGCCGAGTCTTCCTCGAGGATCTCGGTGCCGGTGATGTCGCTGGGGACGAGGTCGGGCGTGAATTGAATCCGCCGAAAATCGAGATGCACGGCCTCGGCGAGCGAGCGGACCATGAGCGTCTTTGCAAGGCCCGGCACGCCGACCAGCAGCGCGTGCCCGCCCGCGATGAGCGACATGAGAATTTCGTCGAGCACCTGCTCCTGTCCGACGATGCGGCGCTGCACCTCGGCGCGCAGGCGTGCTGCGGCGGCGACGAGCGCGTCGCGGTCCTGCGCCGCCGGACGGGGAGATGCCACCATCGCCGCGTTGCTCGCTACGGGACGCAGTAGGCCGTCGCTCAGCGGACGGCGCGCCGCCGTCGATGCGTGAGCAACAGGATCGATCCGTCGATCACGCCGGCGTCGGCGAGCGACATGGCCTCATCGAGGATCTCCCAGCCGCGCAGCTTGACGACGAAATCCTCATGCAGCTGCGCTTCGGGAAACAGTGCGGCGAGGGCGCGGACCTTCACGGCGAGCACGGGCTCGGTGGGCGCAACCGCGACGCGCACGACGTCCCATACCTCGGGCATCTCGATACGGATCGTGATGACTTCCGCGCCTTCCGGCGACAGGCGGATCGTGGAGGGACGCGACCGGAGACCGGTGACGAACGGCGCGCTCATCGCTGCGCCGCCGGCGGCAGCGTCGTGAAGAATCGCGAGAGCTGCATGTCGAACAGGTACGTCGATCCGGTGACGAGCGTCCCGCCGTTGGGCGACGAGGAGGCAGCGATGATGATCTCCTCACCGCCCTGTCCCCGGAACGAGCAGAACCCGGGGCCTTCCTTGTCGAGGAACGTCGAATAGAGCGACGGCCGGTTCGCGAAGAACGATTTGGCGCGCGCGAGCACGTCGGCGGCGGGCAAGTCGGTCGTGGTCTCTTGAACGGTTTGTTGCGAGCTACTCATGAGTCGATGGTCCTGGAGGATGCGGGCGTCGCGGTGTAGCGAAGTGGAACGTCGAGCCGGAAGGTCGAGCCCATGCCGGGGTTCGACGTCAGCGTGATGTCGCCGTGCACCAACTTGGCGAGCCGGCGCGCGAGTGAAAGGCCCAGGCCGGGTCCGTTGTATTCGCGCGTGAGCGTTCCATCTACCTGGCGGAACTCGTCGAAGATGGCGGCGTGGGCGTCGGCCGGAATGCCGATGCCGGTGTCTTCGACCGAGTAGACCACTCGATCGCCGATCACCTGCACCGACACGCGCACGCGGCCGGCGTGCGTGAACTTGAATGCGTTGTTCAGGAGCGCCTTCAATGCCTTGGCGATGGTGCGCCGGTCGCTCCGCATGGACGGCACGATGTCGGGCTCGGTGATCTCGAGGCCGACCCCATCGCGCCGCCCTTTGGCGCTCGCCACGGCGTCGTGCAACGGCTCGCGCGGATCCATCTCGGCGACCATGGCGGCGATCGAACCGCGCTTGAGCGCCGTCAGCTCGAGCAAGTCGCCGATGAGGACCAGCAATTGCTCGCTGGCGTCCTTCACTTGATCGAGCGTGTGACGCTGTTCGTCGTTGATGGGCCCGGCGAGTCCCTCTTCCATGAGCGAAAGGTATCCCATCACGGCCGTGAGCGGCGTACGCAGCTCGTGCGAGATATTGGCGAGGAACTCATCTTTGACGCGCCGCGCCTCGAGCGCTTCGGCGTACTGGTTCGCCAACTGAGCATTCGATTCCAGCAACGCTGCGTTGGCGCGTTGCAGATCGTCGATCAACCGTGCTTTCTCGGCCGTCGCCGCCATTTGATCGGCGACCATGCGCATGAGATGGCGCATGTCCGTGCCGATGGCGTTTGGCAGCGCGAAGTAGAACGTGACCGTGCCGAGCACCCCGTCGGCGGTCTGCAGCGGCAGGGCGACGAATGATCGGAAGCCAAGCTCCCTGGCGACCTCCTGCCAGTCCTCGAGCGACGGGTCGGCGAAGACGTCGAGCACCTCGATCATGCGGCGTTCGCTCGCGGCTTCACCGCTCGGACCAAAGCCCAGCCGGACGCGCATCTGCCGCAGAAAGCGTGAATGTCGCTGCGGCCAGTTGTGCACTGCGGCCAGGCGCATCAGCTCAGAGTCGCCGTCGACGAGATAGACGCAGGCGAACGAGGCGCCGACGAGCGGACTCACGCGGTCGAGCGCCAGTTGGTAGACCTCTTCCGGGCGCCCCGCGGTGTGGAATGCGTGGACGATGTCGCGGACGGCCATGAGCTCGCGCAGCCCAAAATCGGCCGGTGTCTCCGCAGCGCCGCGGAGAGGTTCTGGTTGCATCGAGGTCGTTCTCATCTGGTGTGAGAAACTATGGAAGGGCGCCGAACCGGTCCAGGCGTTCGTGCATTCCGTACATCCCGGTCCCAAGTCGCCTCACTTCTTCTTCGGGACGGTAAGCGTTCGCACTTCGACTCGGTGAATGAGAACGTTCGGCGGCGTATTCAGCACGTCGGCCACCGCGTTGGCCACGTCCTCCGCCGCCAACATCCAGCTTGCATCGGAGCGCGCCGAAAAATTCGTCGCGACCGAGCCGGGGTTCACGATGGAGACTTTGACGCCGAACTCGCGCAACTCGAGCATGAGGGACTCGCTCAACCCCATCACAGCGTGCTTGGTCGCCGCGTAGCACGTGCCGCCCGGATATGCGCTGCGACCCGAGATGGACCCGATGAACACGATGTGGCCCGACCGCCGCTCGATCATCGATCCGACGACGGCCTGGGTCACGTCGAACAGTGCGTTGAAGTTGACGTCGACCATCCGCATCCACTCGTCGCGCGTGAGCTCGACGAACGGCTTGGTCGTGCCGACGCCGGCGTTGTTGACCAGGACCTGGGCGTCGATGCCGGCCAGCGCGGCGCGCACCGCGGCCGGGTCGGTGACGTCCACGACGCGCGGCCGGCACAAACCTCCACTCGCCTCGATCTCCTGCGCCAGCGACTCCAGGGCGTCGTCCGAACGCGCGATGGCGACGATCTCGTAGTCGGCGGCGAGGCGGAGTGCGGTCGCCCGACCGATCCCCCGCGACGCTCCGGTGACGACGGCAACTGGCTTTGGCATGCCTGGAATCTACCCCGGTCCGATGCCCAGGGGCGAAATGCCTAGCGGCGCGAAATGCCTAGCGGCGCGAAATGCCTAAGGGCGCGAAATCCCTAACGGCGCAGAATTCCTAAAGGCGCAGAATTCCTAACGGCGCAGAATTCCTAACGGCGCAGAATCCCTAACGGCGCAGAATCCCTAACGGCGCCGACAGCGGAACGGACCATTCGGTGTCGAGGAACTCGGAACGTGCTCGCCGGCTGTCGCCGGTTCCGTTCTGATCCGCGCCGTCCGCGCTCTTTGGCATTTGGCGCTGTTAGGCATTTGGCGCTGTTAGGCATTTGGCGCTCTTAGGAATTTCGCGCCCTTAGGAATTTCGCGCCCTTAGGAATTTCGCGCCCTTAGGAATTTCGCGCCCTTAGGAATTTCGCGCCCTTAGGAATTTCGCGCCCTTAGGCAGTAGCGCCCTTAGGGCGCCTTATCCAAGCATCCTTTCCAC
>DASVYG010000319.1:0-6105 GCA_036392315.1 Gemmatimonadaceae bacterium | reverse complement strand
CCAAGGCCGTCGAGCTGCGGAAAGACGTACCACATCCAGTGACTCTGCTTCCGTCCGCGCTGGAGCTCGGATAGCGCCTGGTCGTAAGTCTGCTGCTGTGCTTGAACGAAGCGGCTCAAGTCGAATGGGTCCATGTGATTCTGATTCATATGCTCACAAGGCGCCCGCGATTCAATCTTGACGTGCGTACCAGTCCAACACGCGGAGCGCGCGCAACGTGATCCAGCGATTCGGCGCTCCGACGGCGCCCGCCAATTCCTCGTGGAGCGTGTTGCGATGTCGCACGTCGAGGAGCCAGCGCCCGTCGTCTTGGCGCCGCTCGAGCACGATCGCGACCGCCTCCTCGATTCGCACATCCCGCTCCACGCCCGCCGCGCGTAGATAGTCGAGGGCGCGTAGCACGTCGTAGTGCCAAAGCGTCGGAAACGCGAACTGCATCCACGTCGGGTTGATGATGTCGCCCGTCGACAACCGTCGGCAAAGACGACGCTCGAGGAGATACTCCTGCCCGCGCCGGCGCGCGTCCGTCACAGGCGTCGTGGCACCGAAGGCCTGCTCGAACGCGAGCAGCCCTTCGAGCACACAGATCGTCGTGTGGAACGACGAGTGCACCGAGGGCGGCGCCTGGCAGTTCCAGCCGCCATCCGCGAGTTGTTCGCTCAGCAGTCGGTCGACGAGTCGATCGGAGCGCTCGCCAAAGTATGCGCCGAGTGCGACAACGCGGCCGTTGATGCACGGCTCGACCTCACCTTCGAAGAACGGCGAGTTTCCGAACTCGGGTCCCCAGGTGACGTTCTCGCGAACGAGATCGATCGTCCTTCGCGCACGCGGACTCGCGGGGTCGACGCCCAAGTCGCGCAAGAATACCAGCGTGTACAGGTTCGACCACCAGAGCCGGGTCGCGACGCCGTCGCCCCAATTGCCATCGGGTCGCTGTTGATCGAGCAGCCGCTGGCCCCATCCCTCCGAGGCGACGCGCGACCGCTCGGCCGCGACGACTGCCAGCGGCGTGTCGGTGAGGTCGTGCAGGGCCTGCCAGCGGATCGACGGGTCGGCATCGAGGAGCCAGTCGATGACAGAGTCGTTCGCGGATCGGGAGCGCGCGTCGGCTTCTGTGAGCGTCATTCGTTCGCTCTATGATGCACGCGGGGCGTTGTCGGTCGTCCTCGGATCACAGCTAACGATACAAAACGGGGGCCGCGGCAGATGCCGCGGCCCCGTCTCATGCGTCGAGCGAAGCGTTACTAGAACGACAGAACGCAACCGCCCGCATTGTTGTTGAACAAATTGCTCCACAGCGACTGCACCGGGAAGGTACCAGTGCTGAACGTGACGTTGGCCGACGCGCCCTGACCGGACGAGATCCAGGCGCACTTGTCGCCGTTCTCGGCGCCGCCGCCGTCCAGCCAGCCGCCGCTCGGAAACTGGTCGCTAACCGTCTCCGCCAGCTCATGTCCTTCGACGATCGTGATGCCGGCTTTCGCACCCAGACCGTTGAAGTTGGCGCCGCAGCTCGCGCCGGCATCGGTGATGTACGGCAGGTTGGTATACGCGACGTTGCCGTAGGTCGACGACGTGTAGCTATGGTAGGCGCAGTATTGGGTGCCGAAGCCCGACGAGTTGTTGCCGGTCGCGGTGGCGATCACGTACTGGACGGTAGCGTTGCTTCCTGCCGCAGTATTGCCAAAGTGAGCGGCCGCTGCCACCGCTTCGGCAGCGAGCTGCGACTGGCTCGGCCTGGACGGCGCCGCCGCCGCGTTGTCGGACCAGACACCCGCATAGATGCCACTCGGGTTGCCGGCCGCTTGCCCCGCGCCGTTGCAGAAGGTGGTGCCGGTGGCGACACCCTGACAGTATTGCGTGACGCTATTCAGCCAGCTGCTGCCGCCAACGCCCTTGAGGAAACTCTGAACGAGGGCGGATTCGCCGGACGGATCGTTGTTGTTCCACTGGGAGCCGAACAGGACGAGGTACACTTTCGGCGCAGTCTCGACGCCGATGCCACCCACGCCGCCGCGGTACGCCAGGTTGTTGCTGCCACCGCCGCCGGGGCCGTGGCCGTGGGCGGCGCCACGGGACCGTTCCGCCGCCTGTCCTTCCACAGTGCGGTGGATGATGGCGTTGCTGAGGACCTCCTGTTGCGTCACCGCGCTGCTGAATGACGCGGATTGGTCCGGCGAGGGAGCAACCGGGTTCGATGCCCGGTCCGAGCAGGCCGAGATGAGTAGCAGCGTTGCGACGGCGCCGGCGATTCGCACGGCGTTAGGGCGAGGGTCCATCGGGTGCTCTCCTGAAAGGCGAGGGCGTGGGTCGTCCGCGTGAGCACGCAACGTGGCCACGACATCGTGGACGAACGTAAACCGAAGCGGTACGCGGGTATGGACCAGATGATACGCTCAGAACAGACAATTGGCCAGGGCAGACTGCGTGGGATTCGGCGGATCCTCCCGGAGGCACTAGCCGCGACGGCGAACGCACGAGCAAGCGACGCGGCCGCGCGGTCATGCCCGTTCAGCCCCCTGCCCGCTAATTTCTGTCGAACCAGCGCGGCGCACTGCTGCTCCGCGCCGTAACACTAGACAGGGGGCCGTCAAATGGCGCTGTTCATCGACGTACACAACCACATTCCCGGACTGACGAAAGACGCAGTCGCGGGCGCCCACCAGAAGGATCTCGAGACACAAGACAAGCACGGCGTGAAGTACCTGCAGTACTGGTTCAACGAAGGCACGGGCCAGGTCTTCTGCCTGATCGAGGCTCCGGACAAGGAGGCGGCGATTGCCGTTCATCGTGAGGCCCATGGTCTCGTGGCCGACCAGCTCATCGAGGTTCAGGAGGGACACTGAGCCCGGGTCCTAGAGTCCCAGCCGCGCACTCCGCCACGCGGATGGGCTCTGACCCGTTGCCCGCTTGAAAGCGCGACTGAACGCCGCCTCGGACTCGTATCCCACTCGCGTGCCGATCGTTGCCACCTTGGCCGATCCGCGCGCGAGGTGGTCCGCGGCAAGCTGCAACCGCCATTGCGTCAGATATTGTATTGGCGGAACCCCGACCAGCTCCGAGAAGCGCTCGACCAGCACGGTGCGCGATGCGCCGATCGTTTGCGCCAGCTCGGGCAACGTCCACGCGTGCTCGGGCCGCTCGTGCAGCGCGCGCAACGCCGGCCCGACGACCGCGTCGACCAGTCCCGCGAGCCATCCCGTGTCTCGCGGCGCGAGTGACGCTACGTATCGACGCACCACCTCGACGAACATCAGCTCGGCCATTCGCGTGAGCACCGTGTCGCCGCCGGGGCGGGCATCGTTCGCCTCGGCCACGACCTGTCGCGGAAATTCAGTGAGCCAATCGCCGGCGACTCCTCGCGCGACGATCCGGCGCGGCAGCGCCGAGAGGAGAGGATTGTAGGGCCGGAGATCGCAGCCGAGGAATCCGCAGACGAAGGTGGCCGGCGTTCCAGCCCCGTTGCCGATTCGTACCACGTTCGGATGACGACTTGGCGTGGCGTCGAGCGTCTCGGCGTCGGCAGCGCGAATCTGCGCGCTGGACATCAGATTGGCGTCACCGTGCGGAAACACGATCGCGTCGCCCGGCTGCATGAGGATTTGCTCATCACCGGCGACGCCCCCCCAGCAGCTCCCTGACGTGAGGATGTGGTACGAGATCAGGTGCTCGGACGCCGGGTGAACTCGCGGTACGAGCCGCTTGGCCTCGACCGTGAGCACCGACCACGCGTGCGTGGCCTCCACCATATAGAAATAGGCGCCGTTGAGGCGGACAGCGCGTAAGACGTCAGAGAGCGGATCCACGCGACGACCGAGATTCCTTGCGAATGGGAGATCCGAATCTTAAACCGGCAGCCGATCGCCGGCTGAGGAACGCCGTTCACTTCGTTCACGTCGTTCACGGTGTGACCGGACGGGTGACCCGACGATCGTGGCGCGAGGTTATGCATCATATGAGACGCGCCTTTCAATTACTGACCCTGATCGTGCTTTGTGCGGCGTGCGGAGACAACAGAGATCTCGTTTCGCCGGTTGACGGCGATGTTCAGGGGTCGTGGACCCAAGCGTTGAGTGGTCTCTCCCCTGGCTTCGAGTTCATCATGGCGCTCGTCGACTCGTCGGGCGTCGTGCGCGGAACGGGTAGCTTCGCCGGAGAAGCGGGGCCGTTTGGAACGCTCGCCGTGAGCGGCACGGTCAAGAACGATTCTCTGCGCCTGCAGATCATCTACACCTTGAGTCCGACGTTTATGAGCTTGCGTGCGGATACGGCCCAATTCACGGGTGTGCTATCGACACGCGACAGAATAGACGGAACGCGCACGAAAGATGGCGTGTCCGAGCCGATCGAGTTCATTCGAGCAAAGGTCGGCGATCCTCCGTCGTGACGCGCAGCCAGCGCGGCGACAGGGTTGGCGTGGACATAGACAACGGTTCCGGGCCGCCCTCGCGGTCCGTGCCTGAGAGTCCCGTCTTTTACCTGGACGACCGGATGGACCACGCCCCCGACCGATTCCCCGCGCGCCAGTGGCCGCCGACGGCCGCCTGTATGGCCTTCTCGAAGAGATCGACGAGCCGCGCGTCTGCCTTTAGATCAACGGCCGCCGTCCACGTACCGGAATACTCTCCGTCTCGGCCAGCAACCACCGCTCGCCAAGCACCGTTCCACCGCGTGGGCGACTTTGCCGCTGACCATCCGCCGGCCGCTATCGCGTTGCCATGTGCGTCGACGAGTGTCCACGTTCCGGTCACGGTGCCCGTCGCCGGGTCGGGGACCGCGGTCCACGTTCCGGCCAACGTGAGGCCGCCGTTGCTGTTCGCGCTCCAAGTACCCGACAGGTTGCTTCGCGTATTGCCCGCCGAGTCCTGACGCACGGCCGCTTGCGCGCCCGATACGTCGATGGCGGCCAGGAGCAGCAGACACAGAAAGCAAAATGGTTTCCGGAGCACGTTCGCCTCGATGCCCAACCACGCAGCCAGGGCAACGGTGCGTGCTGCAATCATCGTCATGATGCCGTGCGAAGCAGAAGCAAGAGCACGGTGCCGACCATCAGCAATGTGGCCGCCGCGGCGAAGCGGCGAAAGCTGGGTTGGTTCCATGCTGCAATTGCAGGAGGCGTGACCTGCAGTTCGCTGACGAGCGCGGTGGCGCCATCGAAATCGGCGGCGTCCACCACGATGTAGCGGGCCCACGTGCTAGCGTTTTCGGTGAGCTCACGATGAACGGTGTGCGGAATGCCGTGCGCATTCAAAATGAGCTGCATGCCGAGCAGGTGCGACTCATCGACCGCGGGAAGGCGGTATGCGCGCGGAGGCAAGGCGTCGGCGCGATCCGATGCGTCACTCGCTGAGCACAACGGTGTGGCCCTCAGGATCCCGGACCGCTGCCCAGGGCTTGACTGCCGTAAGCTCGGAGCGAAGCACGGCAGCGGGGTCGATTCGTTCTACTGCCACTCGAACATCTGGCACCTCGAGAAAGAGAACGGCCTTGTCCGCGGATGGATAGTTCTCGACGCCTTTTCGTTCGAGGCAGATGAACCGGTCGCCGATAGCGAGCTTGATGTGGTGCTCGGGATTGTCTTCATCGAGTCGTAGTCCGAGGGCGTGCGCGTAGAACTCTTTCGCCGCGTCGAGGTTGTCGAAGTAGAGCTCTACGCCGGCAAGGCGGGCGGTCGAGGTGGTCATGCGTTGCTCCTGCCGATTGCGGTCATCGCCTCGAAGGTGACCCCTAGGGCTTCGACGCCTTCTTGGTCGTGATCACGATGACACCATTCGCGCCATCGATGCTGTAGAGCGTCGCATCCGCCCCCTCGAGTGATGCGACCACGACGCATGCGAGCCCGGTGCGACTTGAAAGAACGCTCATGGATTGGCCTCCAGTCTCCGCACTACCATTGGAGAAAGATGACACTCGAGGAGGGCTCCGGACGGACGCACGACGCGCGAGCCGAAAGCCGAATCCCTCGCTTGTCATCGCTAGATCTTTCGTCGGCTGCACCATCCTAGCCGGCACTCAAACCTATGTCGAGGTGACGCAGCATTGAAGGCATTGAATGCCGATGTGAAAGGCACCTTGCGTGAGGCCGAGTCCATGAATGATCGAGAG
>DASVYG010000318.1:0-61635 GCA_036392315.1 Gemmatimonadaceae bacterium | reverse complement strand
ACCGCCCCTCAACCCTCGACCCTCAACCCTCAACCCTGCTGTTTTGGTTTCCCAGCGCCACTCAGATCGTCCCAGTGTTGAGGCTGGCGCTGAGTGCCGCCCGGGTTGGTGCAGGATTCACGAGGTTGCCTGGAGTTGATGCTATGCTCGTGCGGGCTGACCGCAGCCGGCAGCGCGGACGCTGGACCCGCGTCGTCGCTCTCTTCGTGCTTTCGATCTCCGTGGTGCGCCCGCAGCAAATGCTGGGGCAGCAGGCCACGGCGCCAAAGACGCATGTCGTCAAACGCGGCGACACGCTCTGGGGCATCGCCAAGCTGTATCTGGGCGATCCATTCCTGTGGCCGGAGATCTATCGGCTGAACACCGACATCATCGAGGATCCGCATTGGATCTATCCCGGCGAGACGTTGAAGCTGCCGAGTGAAAACGCGAAGGTCATCGCGGCCGCGCCGGCACCAACGGCGCCGGCGGCGCAACCGGCGCCGAAGCCCGCTGCCGCCGCACCGACCCCCGTCGCCGCCCCGGTAGATACCACGCCGGCTCCGATGGTACAGCCGGCACGGTCGCTCGTGCGGTCGGGCGAGTACGCCGCCGCGCCCTGGGTGGATCAGAAGGGCGGGCCCCGAGGCTCGGGCTACGTCATTCAGAACACCGACCTTCCCGGAATCGCGACCTCGGATCGGTCGCGCGTGGGTCTGTACGATCGCATCGCGTTCGCGCCGCCGGCGGGAACAGCGGCTTCGGAAAGACAGCTTTTCCTCGCGTACCGGCTCGGACCCGAGATCGAGAATCTGGGCCAGGTCGTCATTCCGACGGGAATCATCCAGGTCACGCGATCGCCGCGCGACGGCGAAGCCGGACTGGCGCGCGTCATCAAGATGTTCGGCGAGATGTTGCAGGGACAACAGCTGATCCCGTACGACAGCAGCGCGGCCATGGTCACAGGCCGTCCGACACCGGTCACCAATGGACGGTCGGGGAAAGTCCGATGGATCTCGAGTAATCCCGTTCTGCCGCGCCTGCAGAATTACATCGTTCTCGACATCTCGAAGAACGACGGCGTGACCACGGGCGATCAGATCGAGCTCTTCGAGCCGCGACAGCGCCCCACCGAGGACCGCGCACTCGCGATCCCCGAAATCTCGATCGCGCATGCACAGGTCCTCCGCGTCACGCCGTTCGGCGCGACGGCAATCATCACCGCGCAGGAACAGCCGAAGATCCAGGAAGGCACATCGGCCCGCATCGCGGCAAAGATGCCGTAAGCTGAGCCGTCGCAGTAGATTTGGGCGATTGCCATGATCGCGATCGCCCAGTTCGTCGCCATCTCCTGCTACCTGGCTGCCGCGGCCCTTGCCGCGGTGCCTTTCGCGCGCCCGGTCAAGGCGCCAGTCACCGGGGTGGTCAGCGTGCTCGCCTTCGGGATCGTCGCGCACGCCGTGGCCTTGCTGTCCTTTGCCCAACGCGCCGACGCCGTCCCGCTCACGGGACTCGGTCCCTCGCTGTCCTTCGCCGGCGTGGTGCTCGCGTTCACGTTGCTCATCGTCGAGTTCCTCGCCCGCGACGCGAGCCTCACCGTCATCGCCGCCCCGCTGGCCGCTGTGCCGACGATCTGCGCGAATGTCATTGGTCTGACGCCCGGCGTCGCCGCAGAAGGTGTGCGCGGCATCTGGCTGTTTGCCCACATCGCGCTCAGCTTCATCGGGATCGCCGCCTTCGCGACGGCCGCCGCCGCCGGGATCATGTATCTCGTGCAGCGACGGGAGCTCAAGTCGCGGCGCTTCGGGGCGTTGTTTCGATTCTTCCCACCGCTGGCCACGCTGGATCGCGTGAATCACTTCGCGGCGATCGCCGGCTGGCTCGGCCTCACGCTCGGAGTCGTGCTCGCCGCGACGTATTCCGTCGAATACCACCAGATGAACCTGCCGCAGCTTCTCTGGGGTGGCGGCGCCTGGCTGGCCGTGACGTGCCTCGCGCTCGGGCGCGTCGCGGGCGGATGGCAGGCACAGCGCGCGGCCAGGTACTCGAGCGTCGCGTTCGCGGCAGTGCTCGTGCTGTACGTCGCGTTCAGAATCGCCCAGCCCGGCGTGGGGCAATTCCTGTGAGCGCGTATCCGATTGTGCTCGAGGGTGCGACAATTTCCGCGCTGATCGTCGGGGGTGGTCGCGTCGCGGCGAGGAAGGCGCGAGCGCTCCTCGAGGCGGGAGCGCGCGTCCACGTCGTCTCGCCGGCGATACACGCCGAGCTCGAGGCACTCGAGTCGACGACCGACAAGCTTCGGATCTCGCGGACCCGGTATGCGCCCGAGCAGCTCGGTTTTGCGACACTCGTCATTGCTGCAACAGACGATCCGGCCGTCAACGCGACCGTCGCGAGCGACGCGCGGGCGGCCGGACGACTCGTGAACGTCGCCGATGCCCCGGATCAAGGGAGCTTCATCACGCCCGCGGTGCATCGCTGCGGCGATATCGTCGTGTCCGTGACGACGGGCGGTGTGCCCAATGCCGCCGGCCGCATTCGAGACGCGATCGGTCGGACGATTGACCCACGGTACGCCTCGGCGGTGCACGATCTGGCCGCGCTCCGCCGCACGCTCATCGGCGCCGGGGACCGCGACCGCTGGAGCGAAGCGGCGGCCACGTTGATCGGCGACGACTTCTGCGAGCGCGTCGAGTCGGGCGACTTTGCCGCGAGGATCGCCGAATGGCGCTGATCGTCGTCGGCATCAACCATCGCGGGGCCTCGCTCGACATACGCGAGCGGATCGCGTACACGTCGTCCGAAGTCGGCAAGGCGCTCACGGACTTGTGCGCGGCGTCGTCGGCGCGCGAAGCCGTGCTGCTGTCGACCTGCAATCGCACCGAGCTGTATTTCGTCGAAGGCGACGGCGACGTCGTCCCGGCCGCGTGGGCCGCATTGTCGGAGCGGCTCGGGGGCGACGCGTCCGCGTACGGATACGTTCGGAGTGATCGCGACGCCGCCACGCATCTCTTCCGCGTGACGAGCGGTCTCGACTCGATGGTCCTGGGCGAAGCACAGATTCACGGACAGGTCCGCGACGCCTGGGAGTTGTGCCGCAAGCACGCCGGCCCCGTGTTGAATCGGTTGTTCCAGACGGCGCTCTCCGTCGCCGGTCGCGTTCGCAACGAGACGTCCGTCGCGCGCGGGGCGGCCTCGGTCAGCTCGGCGTCCGTCCAGTTGGCCAAGCAGATCTTCGGCGCGCTCGGCGGCAAACGCGCCATGGTGCTGGGCGCGGGCGAGATGGCGGAGCTCGCGCTCGAGTGCCTCAACGATCAAGGCGTGCGAACATCGATCGTCGCGAATCGAACCTACGAGCGGGCAACGGAGCTCGCGGCGCGATACGGCGCCGTCGCGATGCATTACGAGGAATGTTGGACGGCCCTGGCCGACGTCGATGTGCTCGTCTGCTCGACCGCGGCGCCACACCCCGTGGTGTTCGTGGACCACGTTCGGCCGGCGCTTGCCTCGCGCGGCGGCCGTCCGCTCTGCATCCTCGACATCGCCCTGCCGCGCGACGTCGATCCGGCCGTCGGTGACCTGAACAACGTGTTTCTCTACAACCTGGACGACTTGCAGGCGGTCGTCACGGCGAATCTCGAGCGGCGTCACGCCGAGCTGCCGACCGCGGAGCAGTTGATCGCGGGCGAGGTGGGACGGTTCTGGGAATGGGTCGCCGGTCTGGCCGCCGTTCCCGTGCTCACGGCGATGCGCGGTCGTATGGAGGAGCTGCGATCGAAGGAGCTGGCCGACGCCATGCGCCGGCTACAGCATCTGCCGCCCGCCGAGCGCGCCGTCGTCGAAGAACTTTCAAAGACACTCATGAACAAATTTCTGCACGAGCCGACCGTACGGCTCCGCGCCGCGGCGTCCAACGGGCGCGGGCTCGGCGTCGTCGACACGGTCCGCTACCTCTTCGGCCTCGAGCGGCGACCCACGACGGACAAGGAGCCTGCGAGCAAGCCGCCCGGCGAGGGCGAATGACGCGACGCGTCCTCATCACCGGCGGCGCGGGTTTCATCGGGTCGCACGTCGCCGATCGCTTTCTCACCGAAGGGTGGAGCGTCGAGATCATCGACAACCTGTCGAGCGGAAAGCGGGTCAACGTCGATCCCGCCGCCCGACTTCACGTCCTCGACATCAGATCGCCCGACGCCGCGGAGCTGGTCGCCTATGCCGGGTTCGACGCGCTGATTCATCTCGCCGCGCAGATGGACGTGCGCCGCAGTGTCGCGGACCCGCTGTTCGACGCCAGCGTGAACATCGTGGGGACGCTGAATCTGCTCGAGGCCATTCGGCAAAGCCCGTCGGCGCGTCCGCGCGTCGTGTTTTCGTCGACGGGCGGCGCCGTGTATGGCGACGCGGCGATTCCGCCGGCCTCCGAAACGACGCCCAAGGAGCCGGACTCTCCGTATGCGATCGCCAAGCTGGCGACGGAATATTACCTCAGCTATTACGCGCGCATCCATGGACTCGACACGGCGAGTGTTCGATTCGGAAATGTGTACGGCCCGCGCCAGGATCCGCACGGCGAGGCGGGCGTTGTCGCGATCTTCTGCGGTCGCATTCTCGATGGCCGATCACTGCTCGTCTTTGGCGACGGCACGCAGACTCGTGACTACGTCCATGTGAGCGACGTGGCCGAGGCGACGTTTGCCGCGGCCACAGCGAAGCTTCCGCCGGCTCGACGCGTGGACGAGCGCGCATTCAACATCGGCACTGGTGTGGGCACGTCGGTGCTCGATCTCGCGCACACGTTGCTGGCCGCGGCCGGCGCCGATTCGCCGATCGAGTTCGCGCCGAAGCGTCCCGGCGAACAGCAGCATTCATTTCTCTCTGTCGACAAAGCGCGCGCGGTGCTCGGATGGTCGCCGCGTGTTTCGCTGGAGCAAGGACTTGCCGACACGTACAATTGGTTCGCGGCGCGCCGCGCCGCCGCTCCGTCCCCCTGACCGACTTCTCTCTCCTTCCTGCCCGTGAACGTCATTCCCTTTCTGCTACAGATCTCGCGGAGCGCGGTGCCTTCGAGTCCGGTCGAGCTCGTGCTCAACGCGACTCGCGAGACGCAGATCGTGCTCGGGTTGCTGATCGTGCTCTCGCTGTTGAGCTGGGGCATCATGTTCGCGGTGTGGCGCTCGCTCGGCAAAGCGACCAAGGCGGCAGACAAGTTCAGGAGGGAGTTCGAGCAGTCGTCGCGATTGGACGAGGCGGGATTGCTGGCCAAACGAGCGCCGCCCGGCGCGCTCCCACGGCTCTTTCTGCGCGCGGTGCATTTCGTGTCCGATGCACGGGTCGCCAATCAGCAGGTGCGCGAGCGGCAGACGCCGGTCGGCGCCGATGCGCCGGCCGTTGCAACACTCAGCGGCTCGCAGATAGAGACGCTGCATTTGCTGCTCGACTCCGAGGCGTCGGACGAGCGAGATCGCATCGGTCGCTTTTTGCCGTGGCTCGCGACGATCGGATCCGTGAGCCCGCTAATCGGGTTGTTCGGCACCGTACTCGGCGTCATCGAATCGTTCATCGGCATTGCGACGAAGGGATCGGGCAATCTGTCAGCGGTCGCCCCTGGCGTGGCCGAAGCACTGATCGCGACGGCGGCGGCGCTTGCCGTCGCCATTCCGGCGACGTTCGGGTACAACATCTTCGCCAGCCGGCTCAATCGTTTCGATTCGCGCATGGAGAGCTTCGGCACGGCGGTGATCGCGCTGCTCGTGCGCGAGGGGAGAATCTGAGATGGCGCGACGGCGATATCGCGACCGGTTCGACCTCAATGCCGACGTCAACGTCGTCAGCTTGATCGACGTGATGCTCCTGTTGCTCGTGATCTTCATGATGACGGCGCCCATGATGCAGGGTGGCGTCGACATCTCGCTGCCGGCTGCCGAGTCGAAGCCCATCGAGTCGAAGGGCGGATTGGCCATCAGCGTCAACCGCGCTGGCGAGGTCTACATCGACAACGAGAAGTACTCGCTCAGCGAGTTCAGGGTCGTGTTCAGGGCGATGCCCAAGAACCGAACGAAGGATGGTGTGTATCTCAGGGCGGACAAGAGCGTCGGCTATGGGATCGTCGTCCAGCTGTTGGCGATCATGAACGCCAATGGCGTATTCAACGTCGGGCTCGTGACCGAGCCGGAGGAGATTCGATAAGGTGAGTGCGGCGACTGCACCGAGACTCAGCGGAGGGATCGTCGCATCGGTGCTCCTGCACGGCCTGCTCGTCGCCGCCTTTTTCGCTTTGCGTCCGCCGCCGACTCCGCCGTCGCCCCCGCTGTATCGAGTTCAACTGTTGGCAGCGCCGCCGGGCGAGCGAGCGATTGGTGTCGTCCAGGAACCGCAACCTGCTCCAGTGACGAAGACGCCGGTTCCGCCCGCGACGAAGGCGGCGCCTCCGCCTCCGAAAGCGGTTCCCACCAAGAATCGCCCAAAACCGACGCCGGCGAAGGCGGCGACCCCCACGCCGCCGGTCAAAGCCGCCGAGCCGGCTAAGCCGGATGTCGCCGCTCCGACCGCCGGTGGCGGACCGACCGGCGGGAAGGGCGCTGATGTTGCCACGGTCGAGACCCCGGGCATCGATTTTCCCTATCCGGCCTACACCAACAACATCGTTCGGCAGTTGATCCTGCAGTTCGGACAATCTTCCGCGCGGTTCACGGCCGAGGTTCGGTTCGTCATTCGTCGCGACGGTAGTGTGGATCCGGAAAGCATTCGATTGGTGACGCCGTCGCCCAATTACTCGTTCAATCAACACGCACTCAGCGCGGTCGAGGCGGCGGCGAACGCAAAAGCGTTCGGTCCGCTTCCAGCAGGGTTCCGCGAAGACATTCTACCGGTCACGTTTCGCTTTTCCCCTTCGCTCATTCGATGACGCGTTCCTCTTTCGTTCGATTGCTCGCCGCTGCGTCGGTGTTCGGAGCCGTGGCTTCGGCTCCGGCTCACGCGCAGGACACCACATTCGTGCGTGGCATCACGCTCGTCGGCAACTACGATCCTTTACGTGACAAGGTCGGCATCGTCGTTCTCCCGGTCGCCGGGGCGTTCGGCGACTCGGTCCGAACGATCATTCAGCGCGACTTCGATTACAGCGATCGATTCACGGTGATCCCCGTCGACAGCGCAGACCCGAGCGCGTTCCGCGCGCAGGGCGGTGCGGGCAGCGGCGTGAACTACCCGCTGTTTACTCGGCTGCAGGCGGCTGCAGTCGTGCAGATCACGCCCGTGGGCAATGGGCTGCACGTCGCGCTGCACGACGTGGCGCGCGCGCGGGTGGTCAACGTCGGGGACTTTGCGCTTCCGGCAACGGGTCTGAGTCGGGACTGGCGGATGGCCGTGCATCGCACGTCGGATGAGATCGAGCGATGGGTGACGGGGCAGCGAGGGATCGCGGGGACGCGAGTCGCCTACATGCGCGGAAGGAGCATTCGCATCATCGACAGCGACGGGGCCGACGAGATCACCGTGCCCACGGAAGAAAACGGCGGGAGCCCGGCGTGGAATCCGTCCGGGACGATGTTGGCGTACACGACGTACGGCGTCTCGAGCTCGAACGTCGGCTCGCACGTCGTCTTGATCGATCTCAGCACTGGCCGCTCGCGGACGCTCGTGCCGCCGAGGCGGAACACGCTCTTTCTCACGCCGATCTTTTCGCCGGACGGCAACTCGGTGATCTATTCGCGCGAGGGTGAGAACGGATCGGATTTGTTCGCGGTCGGCATCGGCGGGGCCGATACGCCGCGTCAGCTCACGGCGGGGCGCGGCACCGTGAATACGAACCCGACCATGAGTCCCGACGGACGGCGGATCGCGTTCGTGAGCGGTCGTCTCGGACGCCCGGAGTTGTATATTATGGACGCCGATGGAACCAACGTGAACGTTCTCACCGACTACGACTTCAGCGAAAAAAACTATCGGTCGGACCCCGATTGGTCGCCGGACGGCCGGTTGGTCGCGTATCAGGAGCGGCTCAACGATCGCTTCCAGATCCGGACGATTCCGGTCAAAGGCGGCACGCCGAAGCAGCTGACGAGCGAAGGTGAAAACGAGCAGCCGTCGTGGGCGCCCGATGCGCGGCACCTGGTGCTCAC
The DNA here is from genome assembly GCA_036392315.1 of Gemmatimonadaceae bacterium. Classification (GTDB taxonomy): domain Bacteria; phylum Gemmatimonadota; class Gemmatimonadetes; order Gemmatimonadales; family Gemmatimonadaceae; genus JAQBQB01. The sequence goes on along the minus strand of DASVYG010000318.1, from coordinate 53,536 downwards.
GTCGACCCGCAGTGGCGTGCGGCAATTGTGGGTGCTGGACACGGAATCGTCGCGATTTCGGCAGCTCACGAACTCCGCCGGTTCTCGCTTGTCGTCGTGGTCGCCGCGGCTGGGCCAGCCGTAAGCATTTGTGCATGACAATTCGCGAAGTCTCATCCAGTCACTCGTGGGAGATTCGACATGACGCGTAATCGACGGATTGCAGGGCTGACGCTGGCGATGCTGTCCGTGGTGGCGGGCGATGCCTGCCACAAAGCTCCGCCTCCGGCACCGGTCCCGGTGCAACAGACGTCGGCTGGCCCGAACGCCGACAGCATCCGCCGTGCACAAGATGAAGCAGCGCGGCGCGCCGCCGAGGAAGCAGCCCGTCGCCGAGCGGCCGACAGCGCCGCGGCCGCCGCGCGGAACTCCGCCGCCATGGGCAGCGCGCGCGCAGCGCTTACCGCCATGGTGCACTTCGATTTCGACCAGTCGGATCTCCGCCCCGAAGATCGCGCGATCCTCGACGCCAAGATCCCAGTGCTCCAAGCCAACCCGGACGTCAAGATTCGCGTCGCCGGACACACCGACGAACGCGGTTCCGATGAGTACAACTTGGCGCTCGGCCAGCGACGCGCGGCAACGGTGAAGCGCTATTTGGTCGAGCATGGCATTGCCGATGCGCGCATCGAGACCATCAGCTACGGCGAGGAACGGCCGATCGCACAAGGTTCCGACGAAACCGCATACGCACAGAACCGACGCGCGGAGTTCGAGATCACCGCCGGCGGAACAACCCTGCGCGCGCCATGACTCGCTGGCGCTCGGCGGCTTCGGTCGTGCTGCTGGCGGCCGGAGGGTGCCTCGCATCGAAGAGCGACATACGCCTCCTCCAGGACGAGCTCCGGGTGACGCGCGCGCAGGTGGCCGCGGGCGACACCGCGGTGCTGCGCGCGGAGGAGGCGCGCCGGCAGCAGATCGCGGCGCTGTCGGCCACGATCGATCGCATGAATGATTCGCTTCGCGCACAGGCGGCGCGGTTCGCCGCATTCCAGGCCAATGCGAGCGGCGAGTTCGACGCAATGGGGCGGCAGATGGTTCAGGTGCAGGCACTGTTGGGTCAGAACACGCGGACGGTGCAAGAGACCCGAGCGCAACTGCAAGCGCTGCGCGAGGGAGCCACGAGCGCGCCGCCGTCTCCTACGAGCCCCGATACATCGCAGCGAGGCGGCGCCGGGGTTCCCGGACCCGCGACGTTGTTCACGGCGGGCATGGATGCGCTGCGACAGGGCAGCTACCGCACCGCGAGAAGCAACTTCGACCAGTTGCTCACGTCGTATCCGACCTCCGACCAGGCATCGCTCGCTCAGCTGCGCGTCGGAGACGCATACAAGAGTGAAGGGAACACGACCGCCGCCGACTCGGTATACAACGTCGTTGCGACCAAATATCCAAAGAGCCCGGAGGCGCCAACGGCGCTGTACAGTCGCGGACGGCTGCTCTGGGAAGCCAACAAACGAGGCGAAGCGCGTGTCGTGCTCAATCGACTGATTCGAGACTATCCGAACGCCGACGAAGTCGACCTCGCCAAGAATTTGTTGAAGCAACCGTAGCGCTGAGCGGCAATGCCGATTCCGAAGTCGAATAGTGGCGAAATGCCGTTCCTCGATCATCTCGAGGAGCTGCGGTGGCGAATCATCTATTCGCTCGGCGCGGTGTTCGTGTGTGTCGGCGTCGGGTTCTACCTGTCGATGCGGTACGACATCATCGGGTTGCTGGCCCGGCCGATCCTTCCGCTCATTCCCGAGCACCGGCTGGTGTACACGCATCCGAGCGAAGGCTTCACCGTGATCCTGAACGCGGCGATGACCTTCGGGTTCGTGCTCGCCGGCCCGGTAATCCTCTATCAGGCGTGGGCGTTTCTCGCTCCGGCGCTCCACAAACACGAGAAGCGCGTCGCGATCGGTGTGTTGTTCAGCGGCGTGGTCCTGTTCGTTTCTGGAGCGGCGCTCGCCTATTTCATCGTCGTGCCGCTCGCGCTGCCGTGGCTGTTCGGGTTCGCGGGGCCGTCGCTCGTGCCGCTCATCACGGCCGAGGATTATTTCAGCTTCATCTTCGCGATGGTGCTGACGTTCGGTGTCAGCTTCGAGCTGCCGATCGTCATCCTCGCGCTCTCGGCCCTCGGGATCGTGACGCCGCAATTCTTGTCGAAGTATCGACGCCATGCCATCGTCTTGATCGTGATCATCGGCGCCTTCTTGACGCCGGGCGACATGGTGTGGACCACGATCGCGCTCTCGGTTCCGCTGTACGCGCTGTACGAGCTGAGCGTCCTCGCTTCGTACGTCATCTATCGACGCAAGAACCGTCGAGCCGCTCGTGGACGAAACGGTGGCCCGCCGAACGATGATTCGTCGTCGGGACCGACCGCGCACGAACTGGACGAAGCGGAACATACTGGAGCGCCGGCGTGATTCGTCGGCTCGCGCTGGTGCTGGTGCTGGCGATCCCCGCCGCGGCATCGGCCCAGATCCCGCGTCTGCCCGGGGCCCGGCCCATCGCGCCGGTCCAGAAGCAGACCCGCGACACGCTCCACGACAGCACACGCGTCAAATGGCCGGCGCCCGACACGGTGATGCAGCGGCTAATGAACAAGCAGGGCTACTCGATCACGCGCTACATCGGTGACACGGCGTACTTCGACGCGAACAAGCGCGTGCTCGACCTGCTCGCCTCGAAGGACCGTAAGGCAGTCGTCGATCGCGACTCGCAAACGGTGGTCAGCGACAGCGGGATCTATTACACGGAAGCCATTCGGCACGGCGTGGCCGGCGGCCACTACGTAATCACGCCGCCGCCCAGCAGCGGCCAGGCGGACATCAAGGGCCTCGGCCGCGTCGATTTCGACATGGCGGAGCGGTCGGTGCGCGTGACACGCGCGCGACTGCCGGTGAACAACGGCGAGATGTGGTATCTCGACGTCGACCTGGCCAAGGTCGTTCAGGATACCGCGAACGGGAAGTCGCCGACCGCCTATATCCGCGGCGGCTCGCTCACGAGCTGCGACGATTCCATCCCGGACTACCACTTCGAGTACCGCGACGCCAAACGCGCGTCGAACAACACTATCGTCGCGCGACCCGCGGTGCTTTACATCAAAGACATTCCTGTTCTCTGGTTGCCGTTCATCTTCAGCGACACGCGAAGCGGCCGGCACAGCGGAATCTTGCCGCCACAATTCGGCATCGGCGACATCGTCCGCAACAGCCCCACGTACCGGCGCAACGTCGAGCACCTCGGCTACTACTGGGCGCTCAACGACTACATGGATTTCGGGACGTGGCTCGATTGGCGCAGTTCCGCGGGATCCGTCGCCGGCGATCCGGGGTGGGTCCGCTTCAATGGGGACTGGGACTACAAGTGGATCAACCGATTCCTGGGCGGGCGGATCGGCTCGTCGTACACGAAGTACGGGAGCGGCCAGAGCAACACGGCCGTGAGCTGGTCGCACCAGCAGGATTTCTCGCACGACACGCACTTGACGACGAACGTCAATTACGTGACGAGCACGGTGCTCCAGCGCGAGAACACGTTCAACTCCTACACCGCGTTGGCGACGATCTACTCGTCGATCAACTATCAGACGAAATTCGGGCCGACGTCTTTCTCAGTTGGCGCGACGCGCAAACAGTACCCGGGGCGTCAGCAGGTCGACCAGACGTTTCCGACGTTGAGCTTGACGTCGACGCCGATCAGCATTGGCAAGGTCTTCAGCTGGACGCCGGGATTCAGTTTCAATCGCTCGGACGTGTTGAACATGGACCAACCGGGAATCGGTGCGTTCACGTACCGCGTCGATCCGGTGACCGGCGTCCGTGACAGCGTGATATCGAAGTCGCGCGGGTCGTCGACCGCGTCGATGACGTTCGATTCGCCGATTCAGATCTTCGGCTGGGACTTCAAGAACTCGTTCAGGATCAACCAGCAGCGCAACAACTTTCCGCAGAACTTCCCGATCTATGACGTGAACACGGGCGTGACCACGGATACCCGCGTGTTCGCCGCGACGTACCGGACCGACGTCGATTGGACGCCGGACTTCACACTGCCGTCGCTCGGCCACAATCGATTCAACCTCACGCCGAGCTTCAGCCTCGGGAACGTCGACCCCGGTCCGTTCTGGGTCGCATCCGAGCGAACCAATGGGCGCTACGTCCACCAAGCCAAGCGCATCACGACGGGCGTCAACGCATCACCTACGCTCTTCGGATTCTTTCCCGGATTCGGTCCGTTTACCCGCATCCGTCACTCGATCACGCCGAGCGTCAGCTTCAACTGGGCGCCGAGCGGCGACGTCAGTGACGAATACCTGATCGCCCTGGGTCGCACACGCAAAGGATACCTCGGCAATTTGGAGCAGCGATCGATCACGTTCGGCCTGAATCAAAATTTCGAGGCCAAAGTGCGGTCGACGAGCGACTCGACCCCCGATGCCGGACAGAAGATCAATATACTCAGCATCAACTCGACACCCCTGACATACGATTTCGTGCGGGCGTCGCAGTTCGCGTCCACGCATGGCGGTCGGCACGGCACGGCCGGGCTAACGTCGGAGACGTGGGGCTATAGCCTCCGTTCGGAGCTGCTGCCGGGGTTCGACTTTTCAAGTAACTACTCGTTGTTTGCCGGCAGCACGTTGAGCGACACGGCGAAGTTCAAGCCGTATCTCACGAGCATCTCGGCGGCGTTCAACATCAGCCGAGACCAGAATCCGTTCAGTGTGCTGGCTCGGCTCTTCGGTAAGACCCCCGAACCACAGAAACCAGGAACGCCGCGCTCGGATAGCGCCCAGGCGCAGGCGATCACGGCACCGCCCGTCGCCGGCAGCGTGCGCGGAGCGGAGCGGTTCATCATTCCGCCGGGGCAAGGTTGGCGCGCGTCGCTCTCGTTCACACGCTCGAGCCCGCGGCCGCCCACGTGCAGCAATGAGCCGAACGGTGTGTGCGGCGCGGCCGACAACGTAATCGACTACGACCCGCGCGTTCGCTGCCAACAGACATTCGGCACCAACCCGCTCCTGCTCGACGCGTGCCTCGCGCAAACGCAGAGCCAGGCGACCGCCGAAACGCCGGTCACGTCGCTGACCGTCGGCGGTCCCGTGTATCGGATCCCGGCGACGACGTCACTCAACTCGGACGTCAGCTTCAACCTCACACCGAAGTGGGCGGCGAAGTGGACGACGACCTACGATTTCGAGCGGCACCAGTTCGCCAGCCACCAGGTCAGCCTGCAGCGCGATCTCCATGACTGGCGCGCGATCTTTGGTTTCACGCAGTCGGCCAACGGCAACTTCTCATTCAACTTTACGATCGCGTTGAAGGCGGAGCCGGACCTCAAGTTCGACTACAACCGCAACACGATACGATCGGGCGTGCCGTTCTAGTTTCCACATTTTGTGTCACCGTGTCGTCCTCAGTCTTGGACAGCACAAACGGCGCACGAAAAGTCAACGCACGGAGCCGCAAGCGGTTGCGCGATTGATCGGCCAAGGCGCGGCCTCTGCGTTGTGCCGGGATGTCCCCACCCGGACTCCATATGCGCCTGTCTCGTGTGATGTTGGCCGTGCTGATTCCGCTGGCCGCCTGCGAAGACCTCACCAACCCACTGTCGAATCCCGACGCGCCGACCAATCTGACGTACCAGCTGGTGCCGAGCGGGGTGCCCACGGCGCCCGCCGGCGTGCTCTTGAGCTGGGACGTGCCACGCAGTGGACGCGCGAACGCCTTCAACGTCTATAGCCGACCGTCGACCGCTCGTGATTGGCAGCTGCGCGGCACCACGACGTCGCCGACCTTCCACGATGCCGGAACGCCCGACGCGCAATACTATGTCGCGACGCGCGACGGCAACGGCAACGAGATCGGACAATCGGCGATCATCACGATCGATCTCCAAACGCGTCTTCCCGCGCCGCAAGGCTTGACGTCGATCTCGCTCAACGGCGCGATCCAGCTGGCGTGGAGCAGCAATGCCGTCGACGCATCGCACGGGACGTTCGACCATTACCGCGTCTATTCGACGGACTATGACGGGACGCGCGGCGTCTGCACCGCCAACTGGGTCGTCGAAGGAACGACGGTGTCCGACGCATTTCTCGCCGGCAATCTGGTCAACGGGGTTTCGCGCTGCTTCGCCGTGAGCGCGATCACGCGTGACGGACACGAGACCGAGTGGAGCGATGCGCGGCTCGACACGCCTCGCATCGACGCGCGGAACGCGTTCGTGTACGCAACGGCGGCTCGCGCCGACAGCTCGGGCTTCTTGTTCTTCGACGAGACGAGCCGGCGAACCGGCGTCGTCGCGCCCTCGACCCGGACCGATCTCGACGTGACGATCGAACGTCACAGCGACGGATCCTTGTGGTTCGCACCGGCGCGAAGCGGCGTCGCGATGATGCTTTATTCCCTGAAGCCGGTGGCCGATTTGACGTCCATCGATCGCGCGCCGTCGACGGGCTTCGCGAATGTCACGACCGAGGCACTCGCCGGATTCGCGTACGTGTTCCGCGTGCAGAAGGCGGACGGCGTTCACTTCGCGGCCATTCGCGTCGACTTCGTGACGCAGGACTACGTGGTGTTCGACTGGGCGTATCAGAGCGCGCCAGGGAACGCCGAGCTGTCCCGCGCGCCGTCGGCGTAACACGGTCGGCGTAACGCGGTCGTCGCGACGCGCGTGCCGCATTGTCGGCGAGGACGCTCACTTGAATTGTGGGTGTGCCTCGCCGACATTCCCGGCCATGACCAACGCAGTCGTAATCGACGGGAATTCGCTCACGTTGGACCAGGTCACCGCGGTCGCACGTGACCGAGTTCCGGTATCGTTGGCGCCGCACGCCCGACAGCGGGCTGGCCGCGCGCGAGACATCGTCGATGACTTGGTGGCGCGCGGCGCTGTGGCGTACGGCGTGACGACAGGATTCGGTAAACTCTCCGACGTCGCGATCCCGCCGGCTCGGTTGGCCGAACTTCAGGTCAACTTGATTCGCAGTCACGCGGCCGGCGTGGGCGACTTGCTTCCCGAGCGCGAAGTCCGCGCGATGATGGTGCTCCGCGCGAACTTGATCGCGAAAGGTTATTCCGGCGCGCGGCTCGACATCGCCGAGCTGCTGATCGGCATGTTGAACGCCGGGCTCTGGCCGCCGGTGCCTGAGCAGGGCAGCGTCGGCGCGAGCGGCGACCTCGCGCCGTTAGCGCATCTCGCACTCACGCTGATCGGTGAGGGCACGCTCACCTGCGGCGATGCCGCCGGCCCGTCCGCCGAGATGTTGCGCCGCTCGAGCCTCGAGCCGGTCGTGCTGCAGCCGAAAGAGGGGCTCGTCCTGATCAACGGAACGCAGGCGCACACCGCGATCGCAACGTTGGCTCTCGCCGACGCGCACCGTCTCTGGCGCATCGCCCATGCGGCCGGCGCGATGTCGCTCGAGGCACTCCTGGGAACGCCCGTCGCTTTCGACGCGCGAATCCAAGACGTGCGCGGACAGTTGGGGCAAGCCGCGTCGGCGGCCTATCTCCGCGATCTGCTCGCCGACAGTGAGATCCGCGAATCACATCGTAACAACGACCCGCGCGTTCAAGACGCGTACGCGCTGCGGTGTATGCCGCAGGTGCATGGGCCGGTGTTGGACGCAATGGATTTCGCGGCAACGATCATCGGGCGCGAGCTCAATGCGGCGACGGACAACCCGCTCGTGTTCGAGACGGGAGAGTTGTTGAGCGGCGGCAATTTCCACGGACAGGCGGTGGCCATGGCACTCGATTTTCTCGCCATCGCGCTGACCAATCTCGCGACGATCTCCGAGCGGCGCATCGATCGGCTCGTGCACCCCGACATGAATCAAGGCTTGCCGCCGTTTCTGACGCGCGACGCCGGTGTGAACTCAGGATTCATGATGGCGCAGGTGACCGCGGCGTCGCTCGCGAGCGAATGCAAGATCCTGTCACACCCGGCGAGCGTCGACACGATTCCTACCGACGGCAACAAGGAAGATGTCGTGCCCATGGCGATGGCCGCGGCGTGGAAGCTGCGTCGCATCGTGCGCAACGTGCGTTACGTGCTCGCCATCGAGCTCATGTGCGCGGCCCAGGGCATCGACTATCGCCGCCCGCTCAAGCCGGGACGAGGGGTGGCCTCGGTCCATGCGGCGGTCCGCAAGCTGGTGGCCCCACTCGAGCGCGACCGGGTGCTCTCGAGCGACATCGAACGACTCGCGGCGGCGATCATGAGCGGCGAGCTCTCGTCTCCAGCCATGGTTTCTTGAATGAGTGCTTCCATAATTGACGCCGCGCCGGCCAGTGGGCGCGGTCAGCGAGTGATCCGCGCTCCGCGCGGCTCGACCATCTCCTGCAAGGGGTGGCAGCAGGAAGCGGCGCTCCGAATGCTGATGAACAATCTCGATCCGGACGTCGCCGAACGCCCGCAAGATCTCGTGGTCTACGGCGGAACGGGCCGCGCGGCGCGCAGTTGGGAAGCGTTCGACGCGATCGTGACCGCGCTCCGCCGGCTCGAGAATGATGAGACATTGCTCATTCAGAGCGGCAAGCCCGTCGGGGTGTTCCGAACGCACGCGTGGTCGCCGCGCGTACTGATCGCCAACGCCAACCTCGTTGGCCGGTGGGCGACGTGGGACTACTTTCGCGAGCTCGAGCGCGCCGGACTGATCATGTACGGCCAGATGACCGCGGGTTCGTGGATCTACATCGGCTCGCAGGGCATTCTCCAAGGAACGTACGAGACGTTTGGCGCCGTCGCGCGCGCTCATTATGGCGGCTCACTCGCCGGCCGCTTCGTGCTCACGGCCGGACTCGGCGGCATGGGCGGCGCGCAGCCGCTGGCGGCGACGATGAACGGCGCCGCGATCCTGTGTGTCGAAGTCGATGAAGCCCGCGTCGATAAGCGTCTCGAGACGAGATACTGCGATCGCAAGACGCGGAGCGTGGACGAGGCGCTGGCGTGGATTCGAGAGGCGACCAGCGACAAGAAAGGACTCTCGGTCGGACTCGTCGGAAATGCCGCGGACGTGCTGCCGGAACTCGTGCGCCGCGGTGTGACGCCCGACGTGCTCACTGATCAAACGAGCGCCCACGACACCCTCAACGGCTACGTACCCTCCGGTCTTTCGCTGAGCGACGCGGCCGCGTTGCGCGCGAGCGATGCCGCGGAATACGTTCGTCGAGCGAACGCGTCGATCGTCGAGCACGTGCGCGCGATGCTCGCCATGAAGCAGCGCGGCGCGATCGCGTTCGATTACGGCAACAACATCCGCACCGTGGCGCTCGACAACGGCGTGCGGAATGCGTTCGACATTCCCGGGTTCGTGCCCGAGTACGTGCGTCCCTTGTTCTGTGAAGGGAAAGGGCCGTTCCGTTGGGTCGCGCTCTCGGGTGATCCGCGAGACCTCGCGCGCACCGACGAGCTCGTGCTCGAGCTCTTTCCGCGCAACGAGCATTTGCGTCGATGGATCACGTTGGCGCGCGAGCGGGTGCAATTCCAAGGGTTGCCGGCGCGCATCTGCTGGCTGGGGCAGGGCGAGCGCGCGGCGTTCGGCGTGGCGCTCAACGATCTCGTCGCGAGCGGCGAGCTCTCCGCGCCGATTGTCATTGGCCGCGATCATCTCGACACCGGAAGCGTCGCCTCGCCCTTCCGCGAAACGGAAGGGATGAAAGACGGCAGCGACGCGATCGCCGATTGGCCGATTCTCAACGCGCTGCTCAACACGGCGAGTGGCGCGTCGTGGGTATCGTTCCATCACGGCGGCGGCGTCGGCATCGGGAATTCGCTGCATGCCGGGCAGGTGATCGTCGCCGACGGCACGCCGGAGATGCGCGTCCGTCTCGAGCGCGTGCTGACCAATGATCCGGGCATCGGCGTGGCGCGTCACGCCGACGCGGGATACGACGTTGCCATCCGGACAGCGGAGGCGCACGGCATTCGCCTGCCGATGAGGGAAGGGTGACGAGTTGCTATCCGCCCGCTTCAAGCCATGGCAGGTGGCGCCGTTTCTGGCCAAATACGCATGGCTGACGGTCCGCCGGCGGCCCGTATTGGTGCACTTCGAGGTCACGCTGCGCTGCAACGCCGCGTGCGGCTTCTGCGACTATTGGAAAACCGATCCGTCCGCGCGCGCCACGGAGCTCAAGAGCTTCGCCGACGCGGCGCGGTTCTTCAACCCCATGCTCGTCACCTTCACCGGTGGTGAGCCGACGCTGCGACGCGACCTCGAGGATCTGATCACCGAGGTCGATCGGGCCATCAGTCTCAAATACGTCACGCTGATCACGCACGGCGCGCTGCTCTCCGGCGAACGCGCCCAGTCGCTCTGGGACGCCGGAGTCAATCAATTCAACATTTCGCTCGACTATCTCGACGAGCGGCATGACCGTGCGCGAGCCATCCCCGGGCTCGCGGCGCGCATCCTCGACGCGATTCCCGCCATGCGCGCGCGCGGCATCGACAACATTCGGTTCAACACCGTCATCAAGAACGACAACCTCGATCAGATCCTGCCGATCGTCGCTCGCGCCGAGGAGCTCGGAGTGGGCGTGAACTTCAGTCTGTACACCGACGCCAAGAACGGCAATCGTTCTTGGCTCATCGGCGAGCACGAGCTGGAACAGCTGACCGAGGTCGTCGCTCAGCTGTTGGCATTCAAGCGCCGCCGGCGCGGCGTGATCACCAACTCCGACTATTATCTCGAGCGCATTCCGCAGTACGTGCGAGGCGAGATGCGCGAGCGGTGCCGGTCGGGCATTCGAACCGTTCACATCGATCCCATGGGCTACGTCAAGCGGTGTCCCGATTTTCCCACGGATTTTCACTGGCGGGACTTTCGAACGTACCAACCGATCGACTGCAACGCGTGCTACTATGCCTGTCGCGGCGAGGCGCAGGCGCCCCTGCGGATCTCACGTATTCGCGACGTGATGGCATGAGCGAGAGCGAACCTCGCCCGGACCAAGCGACGCTGTTCGTCAACGCATCGCAGGTCGTGACGTGCGCCGGACCGGCGCGCGCCCGGCGCGGCTCCGAGATGAACGACGCCGGCATTCGCACCGACGTCGGGGTCGCCGTGACGGGCGGTGAGATCGCGGCGGTGGACGTCGTCTCGTCGTTGCGCCAGCGATTCCACAACGCTCGTGAGATCGATTGCCGGCGCGGCGTTCTCACCCCTGGTCTCGTCGACTCGCACACTCACGGCATCTTCGGACGCCCGCGGTTCGACGAACAAGAGCTGCGCGCGGCGGGCCTCGACTACATGGAGATCGCGCGGCGCGGCGGCGGCATTCATTCGTCGGTGCGTGACCTGCGCGCGCGAAGCGAAGACGCGCTCGTCGATCTCGCCCGCGAGCGTCTTCGGCGACTCGCGTCGTTCGGTACGACCACGATCGAGGTGAAGTCGGGCTACGGGCTGACGCTCGACGACGAGCTCAAGACACTCCGCGTCATCGCGCGTTTGTCACGCGAGCTGACGCTTCGCATCATCCCGACCTTCCTGGGCGCGCACGAGATCCCCCTCGAGCATCGCGGATCGCCCGCGGCGCGCCAAGAATATGTGAATATTCTCATCAACGAGATGATCCCGGTCGTGGCGGCGAAGGGGCTGGCTCGATTCGCCGACGTTTTTTGCGAGACCGGCGTCTACACCGTCGATGAGAGTCGCACGATCCTGACTGCGGCGCGCGACGCCGGTCTGCTGCTCAAGCTGCACGCCGATGAGCTCACGTCGTCCGGCGGCGCAGCGCTCGCGGCGTCGCTCGGCGCGACGTCGGCCGACCATCTCGCGGCCATCTCCGATGACGGGATCGCCGCGCTGTCACACAGCTCGACCGTGGCCACACTGCTTCCCGGCACCATGCTCTTCCTCGGGAAAACAAAGAACGCCCCCGCGCGACGACTGATCGAGGCGGGCATCGCTGTGGCCTTGGCCACAGACTTCAACCCGGGGACGTCGCCGACCCCGAACCTGCCGCTCGTCCTTACCCTGGGCGTCAGTCAACTGCATCTCAGCGTTGCCGAGGTCGTGGTTGCGGCCACGGTAAATGGGGCGTCTGCTCTTTCAGTGGCCGACCACGTCGGGCAGATCGCTCCTGGTTTCTCGGCCGATCTGGCACTCTTCGATATTCGCGACGTTCGAGAGCTGCCTTATTGGTACGGAGACAACCGCTGCACGGCGACCTACGTACGAGGCAAACCTTGTTACACGAGTGACTTACCGGTAACTTAAGCCTCTCACTTTCCCCGGTGCGCGGGGTGCTTTTTGCCCCAGTCACCCACCAGGCGCTGATGTCCAACGTTGCAAAGCTAAAGAAGCAGGCAGCGGAGTTCGAGCTCAAGAAGCAGTTCGACAAGGCGTTGGCGGTCTACGTCAAACTGCTCGAATCATTCGATCAGTACGCCGCCGAGCTCGACGTCGCCCTGTTCAATCGCGTCGGCGACCTGATGCTCCGCAACGGCAACGTCGCGGACGCGGTCGATTATTACGAGCAAGCGGTTGATCGGTACGCGGATACCGGTTTCTTCAACAACGCCATCGCGTTGTGCAACAAGATCCTGCGCCACTCGCCGGGTCGCGCGTCGATCTATTACAAGCTCGGAAAGATCAGTGCGCAAAAAGGATTCACGAACGACGCGAAGCTGAATTTCCTCGAGTACGCCGACCGAATGAAGCAGGCAGGCCAGGTCGACGAAGCGTTTCGCGCCCTCAACGAGTTCGCCGATCTCTGTCCGGATCAGGACGAGATCCGGCTCATGCTCGCCGACCAGCTGACAAAGCTCGGGCGCAAGGACGAGGCGGTCGAACAACTCCAGATTCTCTATCAGCGCTACAACTACGAGGGCCGTCACGCCGACGCGACGGCGACGGCCAATCGTATGCGCTCGATCGACCCGACGGTCGAGCCGCGCTCTGGCGGCACACGAGAGCAGACGTCCAGCTCAGATCTCATCTTTCTCGATCTCGACGCGCCGCCGCGTCCCAAGACGCCACCCGTGTCATCGCGCGCACAGCGGCCCGCTGGAAAGTTCGACGCGCGAATCTCGCAGCCCACCAAGCCGGTGCCGCCCCAGCCGGCGCCGCCCCCGCCGCCGCCCGCGCCTCGCGCCACGCCGCCGGCGGTCGTAACCGAGGAACCGATGCAGGTCTCGGCGGAGGTGCTCCCGGACGCGCCTTCGGTGACGCCGCCGGAGATTCCGCCTCGAGTCGCAATGGACACGCCGCTCGACGGACTCACGCGCATTGGGGACGACTCGATCGCGGTAGAGAAGACTCCATCGGAGTCGTTGCTCGGACTCGAATCGACGCGCCTGGCCGACACCGAAGGGATCACCACCGAGACGCCCAGTGGGTCGCTGCTCGGCCTCGAGTCGACACGGCTCGATCGCTCGTCGGCCCCGACGCACTCGGCATTTACGAGCGGCCTGCACGACAGCGACGAGCTCGAGTTCATCGTGCCGGAAACGGAGACGACGAAGTCGGAGCCCGCGTCGATCGATTTCGACGCATCGTCGCTGATGACGCCCGCTATGCCGGCGCCTCCGGTTGCGCCGCGCCCGGCGACGACTCGATCGCCGCTCGAAGGGCTTCCGTTGATGGACCTGGACGTGCCGGCTGCTCCCGAGCCACCGACGTCGCCGCGCATCTCGGAGCCGATCGAGAAGATGTTCGTGGACGAAGATCTCGTGGAGCAGACCGGACTCGAGGAGCCCGCGTCGGCCACGCCGGCGTCGACGCCGACGCCGGTTTTCGACGACGATCGCATCGGCCAGAGCTACGCATTCGACGAGGAAGAGCTGCTCATCACCTCGACGCCGACGATCGCGCACCCGTCGACCACCGTCGCGGCGCACTCGGTCGAGCGTCTCAAGGCGAGCGTGGAGCAAGCGCCCGACGACTGGGCGCTTCGCCGCGCGCTGGGCGAAGCGATGCTCGAGGCGGGCGACCGTGAGAACGGAATTCAAGAACTCGAATCAGCCATGGCCGGCGCGGACCGCGCGGGCGATCTCGATCTCGCGTCGTCGCTCGCCGAAGAGATCGCGCGCATCGAGCCCGAAGCGGTCCGCCATCATCAGAAACGGGTCGAGTACGCGTTTCGCACCAACGATCGCACGCGCCTGATCGAAGCGTATATCTCGCTCGCGGATTCGCTGCTTCGCTCGGACCAGGCCGACAAAGCGCGCACCGTGTATCAACGCGTCCTCGATCTCGCGCCCGACGAGCTTCGCGCGCAGACCGCGCTGGACACGATGACGCCTCCGGCATCGACGCCAAGCCAACAGGTGGATGCCCCCGTGATCGGCGGAGGACAGCGTCCGTCCGCCGCGCCGCCGCCGGCGGGCAAGCGGACGTCTGCGGCGGCGCACGAACGAAGCTTCGTCAATCTCGGTGACTGGCTTCGCGACGACCAGGCACCGAAAGACACGCGCATGGTTGTCGCCGAGCAGGAGCCGACCGGCGACGAAGAGGCCGACTTCGCCGACATGCTGCGCAAGTTCAAACAAGGCGTCGCGGAGAACGTCGACCCCGAGGATTATCAGAGTCATTACGACCTCGCCATTGCGTACAAGGAGATGGGGCTCGTCGACGAGGCGATCGCGGAGTTTCAAAAGGCCCTGGCCGGACCGACGACGCGGCTCGCGACGTACGAGGCACTTGGGCAATGCTTCCTCGACAAGGGACAGTTCAAGCTCGCGTCGTCCATCCTGTCGCGCGCCCTCGTCGAGCGCGCACGCGAGGATCAATTGCTCGGTGTGTTATACTGGTTGGGCCGCGCCGCCGAGGCCCAGGGCCACTCCGAGGAGGCACTCGGCTACTATCAGCGCGTTTTCGTGCTCGACATTCAATTCCGTGACATCACCGATCGTATGAGTGAACTCGAGCGCGTTGCACGATGAGCGGCACCGTAGTGCGGACGCGGACGGCGGCCACCGATGCGTTGCGCGACATCCAAGCACCCGTTCGCGACAGGTTGGAGGAAGTCGTTGTCGCGATGCAGGCCATCGTCACCGACGACCTGCCGATCATCCGCGAGGTGAGCAGCCACCTCCTCCAGATGCGCGGCAAGATGTTCAGGCCCACGCTGGCACTGCTGGCCAGCGCCGCCACCGAGGGGCCGGAAGATCGATCGATCACGCTCGCCGCAGTCGTCGAGCTCATGCACCTGGCGACGCTCGTCCACGACGACTCGGTCGACCACTCGGTCCTTCGGCGCGGGCTGCCGACGGTGAACTCGCTGTTCAGCCACCAAGTCTCCGTCATCATGGGAGACTTCTTGTATTCCCGCGCACTGACGGCGCTCGTTCGCATGGCCGATCTCGAGATTCTCGAGATCGTCACCGACGTGGCCAACGAGCTGACGATCGGCGAAATGCGCCAGCTCGCTGCGGTCGACGCGCTGGCCTTCAGCGAGGAAGAGTATTGCCACTTGATCCGCGCCAAGACGGCGTCGCTGATGTCGGGGGCGTGCGAGAGCGGAGCACTGTGCGGCGCTCGCGAGTTTCGCGAACCGCTCGCACAGTACGGTGACCGGCTCGGGATGGCGTTCCAGATCGCCGATGACATTCTCGACTACACGGCGGACCAGTCGGTGACGGGCAAGCCCGGCGGGCTCGACCTTCGCGAGCATAAGGTGACTCTGCCATTGATTGCGGCGCTCCCGAACGTTTCCGCCGCCGGCAGACGTCGGATCGACGAGCTGTTCGGAACCGAGGCTCCGGACGACGAGCTGCTGGCCGATGTGATCGCCATCGTCGCGGATGCCGGCGGAATCGACTACGCGCGCCAGCGCGGCGAACAGTTCGCGCATGACGCGGAACACGCATTGCGCGTCCTACCAGAGACTCCAGTCCGGTCGGCGCTGACGGACGCGATTGCCTACGTCATGGACCGGCGGTTCTAATGGCACAACGCGGAATGGCACAACGTGGATCATCCAAGCATCGTCCGGGGTTTCACGCCATAGTGCTTGCGATTGGGTTCATCGTGGGCGGGGCGATGCAGCAGGCTGCCAGAATGTTCTTCCCGGGCGGCGCGGCGAAACAATTCTTGACCGCCGGCGTCACACCAACACTCGGGCCATTGAGTATCGACCTCGTTCTCATCAAGTTTGCCATTGGCCCAGTCGCGCTCGATGTTTCGTTGTTGAGCCTCGTTGGGGTGCTCGTGGCCTATCTCATCGCTCGTTCGCTTTTCTAGGAGACGGTATGAATCTCGGTAATCTCGGCTTCACCGAACTGATGATGATCCTGATCATCGTGCTGGTGCTTTTCGGCGCCCGGCGCGTTCCAGAGATCGGGGCATCCATCGGAAAGGGCATCCGCGAGTTCAAGAAGAACATCAGTGACGCGGACCGCGAGATTCGCGAGCCGTTCCGTGAAGCGCGGACCGATCGGCTGTCCGCCGGCGAGGCGACGAACATTCGTCGCGACGAAGAAGAAGCGCGCCCCGAGCCCAAGCGCTTGATCTAGGTGCAGAAAAAGGCAAAGGCCGGCGGCATCTGCCGCCGGCCTTTCTGGCCATCTCCGCGCCGCTCGACGCTGCTCTACGCTGCTCTACGTAGCGACGTCCTGACGCCGCGCGGCCGCGTTGATCTGCTTGCGCCGGTCATCGACCTTCGCCGCCTTGCGGATGTCTTGGAGATACATCTGAATTCGCTGCTGGCGTAGCTGCTGCAGCCGCGTGGTTTTTTCCGCCTCCTTCTGAGCGGCCCACGCCGTGCTGTCCGCGACGACGCGTTTGTCGACACGCAGGACGAACACGCCGTCGCCCGTTCGCACTGGCTGACTCACGGCGCCGACCGGCAACGCGAACGCGGCTCCCACCGCCTCGGAGAATTGCCCAAGCCCCGGTACGACGGACGAGCGTGAGAACATCGCCGTCTGCGCCACCGGCTTGTTGGCCGCTTTTGCCGCCGCCTCGAGGGTACTCGTCGCCGCAGCGGACGCCAGTTGTTGCGCCGGAGGGATGAGCTTGTCGATCGCCTGTTCCTTGGCCAGGCGATCGCGCACGAGATCCTTCACGTCGTCGAATTTCGCGTCGCCGCCCTGCCTGATGGAGTCGAGGCGAGCGAGGTAGTAGCCATTCTCGTCATCGAATAGATCGCTCGTCTCGCCCGGCTTGGCGCCGCCGAACGCCCATGCGCTCACGCTCGGAACCACCTGGCCGTTCAGCATGCCCGGCTCGTTTTCCGTGACCTGAATCCTGGAGATTTTGAGATGGAGCTTCTGCGCCGCGGTGTCGAGCTTCGCACCCTGGTCGCCTGCCGCCGCCATGCGTGAGAGCGAATCGGCCTCGCGATCGAGACGCGTCGCGCTCGAATCGCTCGCTTGAATCGGTACCAGGATGTGGTGCAGGGCGAGCGTGTCCCCCTTGTGCTCGTCGACGCGGATCAGGTGGAACCCGAACGGGGTGAGCACAGGTTGCGAGATCTCGCCGACCTTGAGCGCGTACGCGGCCTTTTCGAACTCGGCGACGAAGCGGCCCTTGCCACCCTTTCCAAGATCGCCGCCATTCCGGCCCGATACCGAGTCGCTCGACTCGCGTTTGGCGACGTCCTCGAACTTGGCGCCCTTCGTGATCTCGTCGCGCAACTGCAGGGCGTGATTACGCGCGGCCGCCGTATCGGCCGCCGTGATGACGCGTGGAATTATCACGACCGAAAGCACGGCGCGCCCCGGATTCTGAAACTCTTTGGCGTGCTTGTCGAAGTACGCCTTGAGCTCACTCTCTGGAATGGCCTTCGCCGCCGCGGGATCCAGCACGGGGGTGAATGCCACGTAGCTCGCTTGTGCGCTATCGTGCTGGTCGCGCCACGCCCGCCACAGTTCCGCGTCGGTGACGTACACCCCCGACGCGATTTGATCGAACAGCTTCTCGCGCGGGATCTCCGTTCGGTAGTACGCCTCGAGCTGCAACAGCAATCCACTCTGCCGTGCCTGGGCGCTGGCGAGCAGCCGCTGATACTTCTCCGGGTCGAATTGTCCGCCGCTCTGGAGCTCGGGTGCGCTCGTGATCCATGGCGGCGGAGCATAGCGTGCGAATTCGCGGACCTCGTCGTCGCTCACCGAAATGCCGCGCTTCTGATATTCCGCCTGAAGCAGAACGTCATTCACCATCTGATCGAAGACCGAATTTTCGATTCGGCGGGTGTCGTCCTGCGACAACGTCCGCCCAGATCGCTGTTGTTCGGTCTGCGTTTCGTTCTGGACGCGCGCGATGTAGTCTCGGTAGGGAATCTCTTGTCCGTTGACAACGGCGACCGCTGTGGTGGCCGTTACAGGGGTCCGGCCCATGAGGCCCGACGTTTCATAGAGAAGGAAGCCGCCGACGAAGGCGAGGGCCACGAGGAGCCAGACGTACTTTGCCAGGCTCCGCATCTGTTGCAGCACAGGACCAGACTCCGGTAGTGCGGGAGGGAAGGAAAATCCAGCGAGACAAGCTCGTGAAGTTAGAGCCCGGCACGGGCTAAAATCAAGTGAGGGTGTGACTTCTGATTGACTCGCGCCGTCAGCGCTGTGTATTATGCGCATTCGTCCGTCCCGGGCTTCGGCCCTCCGTCGCGTGTCCGAAATGAGGGCATTCAATGGGCACTTCCGCCCGAATCGACGAGCTCCGTAAGAAATTCGACGAAAATCCGCGGCGGTACTTTGCGCCTCTGGCGAACGAGTACCGAAAAGCGGGTGATCTCGAACAGGCGATATTCATTTGTCAGGAATATCTGCCGCAGCAGCCTGGCCACATGAGCGGCCACATTGTCTACGGGCAAGCCCTCTACGAGAGCGGCCGTGACGAGGAGGCCAAGGCCGTCTTCGAGACGGCGCTGTCGCTCGATCCGGAGAACCTCATCGCGCTTCGCCACCTCGGCGACATTGCCCGGAGTGCCGGCGATCCGGTCGGCGCCCGTGCATGGTACCAGCGCGTGCTCGACGCCGATCCGCGCAACGAGGAAATCATCGAGCTGCTTACATCGATGGATTCGGCCACCGTTGGTGGCGTCGCGGCCGCGGACCGGAGAACGCCGCTCAGGAACGACGTGATCGAAGAAGAACCGGAGGCCACGGCCGCAGCGCCACGTGCAGTCGCCGAGCCCTCTGAAGGATCAGTGATCGAAAAAAGCCAGGAGGCGATTCCGAGCGCGTTCAATCACTATGACCAGACCGAATCCGCGGCGCTGCTGGACGAGGATGCCTTGCACATCCCGCCGCTTCCGCCGTCGCACCCGGCACCCGCCGCCGCGACGACGAGCGACGACGATCTCCTGGACCTCGAAGATTTTTCGCTGGGCGGAATCGGCTCGGGCGCGCCGACCCAGACAGCGCCCGCTCAGGAACCGACCCCGGTGGGACTCGATGGCGACGTAACGATCTCCGGAGGCTTCACGCTGGGAACGGATGCCGACCTGGGACAGTTCGACCCGGATTCGTTCGCCACGGCCGCATCGGTGCCGAGCCCGGACGTCGAGCTCGCGGCCGACATCAATCTCGGTCTGACCGACGAATCTGCCCCGCCGACCGAGTCCGCCGAGACCCCCTCGCTCGATGGTCTTCAGACGTTCGAGGCGGGCGTCATCCCCGAGGCACCAGCGGAAGTTCAGGCGCTCGAGACCGAGGCGTTCTTCGATCTCGAACCGACTGCCGAAACGCCGGCGTCGAGTCTCCTCGACGAGGAAGAGAGCTTCTCTATTCCGACCGAATCGCACGCCGTCGAGCCGCTCGCTTCCGTCGGCGACACGAGCGAGAACGCGCCGATCGAGGGGGGGCATGACGTCGGCGAGATGCCTGCGCCCGTCGAGGAGACTGCGGACGCTCCTGCAGCGCCAACGCATGAGCCGTCCGCGGCGGAACCCGAGGAAGCTTTCGTCACCGAGACCATGGCCGAGCTGTACATCCAGCAAGGCCACCTCGACTCCGCGCTCGAGATTTATCGAAAGCTCATCGAGCTGCATCCGGAGAATTCGGACCTTCAGGTACGGTTTCACGCCATCGAGGACCGAATGTTCGGTGCCCCGGCCAGCGCGCCTGCCGTGTCGGATATATCGCCGCCGCCGTTTGCCGGACCGACGATCAGAGAATTCTTGGCGCGGTTGGCGGCGCGGCGACTGAGCAATGGCGCAGGAGCGTCGTCCGGCGCCCATCTGGAAGCCGGCGGAGCCGGTGATGCGTCGTCCGTCGAAAGCCGAATGACCCCCGCTTCGGGTGAGACGGTCGCTGGTTCCATCGATGCTCTGTTCTCGGGTGCACATGCGTCGGTGTCCGACGTCGCTGCCGCCGACGCACTTGCCGCCGCGTTTGCCGGAACGGCTCCCGACCAGGTTCCGGAAGAGCCTCCTCCACTGCCAGGCACGCCGGCCCATCGAGCTCACGACGAGCTGTCGCTCGACCATGTCTTCAAAGCGAACACGCCGCCGCGTGACAGTGAGCCGACGAACGGCTTCTCGTTCGATCAGTTCTTCGCGGACGAGATGACCGACGCATCCGCCGATTCCGCCGGAGATACCGCGCCAGGGTCGACGGAAGCGACGGACGACATTGCCCAATTCAATGCCTGGCTCAACGGACTGAAAAAGACGTGAGAATCGCCGTTCTCAACGGACCGAATCTGAATCTGCTCGGCACGCGTGAGCCGGCGTTGTATGGGCGAGAATCGCTCGACGACGTGGAGCACGCGCTGCGCATCGTGGCCGCGGAGGTCGGCGCCGACGTCGAGTTCGCGCAACACAACGGCGAAGGAGAGATGATCGACACGATCCACAAGCTTCGCGGCCGCGTCGACGGTGTCGTGATCAACGCCGGTGCCTACACGCACACGAGCATCGCGATTCGCGATGCGCTCGCCGCGATTGCGGTCCCCTTCATCGAAGTACATGTGACCAACGTGTACGCTCGGGAGCCGGAGCGGAGACACTCGATGCTCGCGCCCGCGGCGGTCGGCGTCGTGTGCGGACTGGGCACCTACGGCTATGAGCTCGCGCTACGCGGCCTGACCCGGACGATTGCCGCGCGTGTCTGACCCGCGCCAGCGTCGCCTCACGGCGCTCATCGACGGGTTGACGGCCGCGCATGTCGACGGGCTGCTCGTGACCAGCCTCCCGAACATTCGCTACCTCACCGGCTTTTCCGGCTCGAGTGCACTGCTGTTCGTGACGCCGCGTGACGTCATTGTCATCACCGATTTCCGCTACCAAACGCAGATCGCGGAGGAAGTCGGCGACTTCGCGCGCATCAGCATCGAGCCGCAGAGCTTGTGGACGGGATTGTGGCAGCAGCTCGGGCAGCTGTCCTCTCTCGACGTCATCGGGTTCGAGTCGGCGCACGTGCTGCATCGCGATTTTCAGCGCCTACTCGAAGCTGGAGGTCGCTGGCAGTGGCGGCCGACCGTCGATCTCGTCGAAACGCTGCGCGAGCGAAAAGACGCCGGGGAGTTGGCGCTCATCGAGGCGGCGAACGGAATCGCGACCCGCGCGCTCGCGCGCGCGCTTCCGCAGGTCCGCGTCGACATGACGGAGCTCGAAGTGGCGGGCGTGCTCGAGAAAGCATTGCGCGATGAGGGAAGCGAAGGCTTCCCGTTTGCCTCCATCGTCGCGTCGGGCCCGCGTTCGGCGCTGCCGCACGCGCGGTCGACCACGCGGCGAATCGAGTCGGGCGACTTTCTGCTCCTCGACTTCGGAGCCGAAACCCAAGGCTACTGTGCCGACATCACGCGGACGTGCGTCGTCGGCGTCGCCGAGCCGGAGCAGCGCGAGATCTACGAGGTGGTGCGCGTGGCGAACGAGAATGCCGCCCAACGCGTGCGCGCCGGCATGACCGGACGGGATGCCGACGCCATCGCGCGCGACTACATTGAGCAGCGCGGGTACGGGGACCTCTTTGGCCACAGTCTCGGCCACGGTCTCGGGTTGGAAGTGCATGAGGCGCCACGGCTGGCACGCACGGCCGACGGCGCGCTGGCCGAGGGTGCAGTGGTGACAATCGAGCCGGGGATTTACCGGCCGGGTTGGGGCGGCGTACGCATCGAGGACGACGTGTTCCTCGGCCCGACCGGTCCGAAAATCCTCACGTCGTTCACGCACGAGCTGATCGAGCTCGGGTGACCGCTCTGGTGCCACTCTTTAGAGGCCTATGATCGATCTACGCTACGTGAAAAAGTTGATCGAGATCATCGACGAGTCGACCGTCGACTCGATCGAGATCACCTCGGACAAGGGGATGAAGATTCGCATCTCCAAGAGTCCGCAACAGCGGGGCGGTGTGCAGATGGCGGCGCCGCTGGCGCTGCCCGCGCTCGCACCGGTGCCGGCGGCTCGCATTTCGCCGGCGGCGGGCATGTCGCCAGTGGGCGAAGGTGAAGTTCCATCTCCGCCCGAGCCGCCGAAGGCGGTTGGCCTGGAGGTCAAGTCACCCATGGTCGGAACGTTCTACAAGTCCCCCGAGCCGGGCGCCAAAGCGTACGTCGCAGTCGGCGATCGCGTGGCAAAGGGACAGATCGTGTGCATCATCGAGGCGATGAAGATCATGAACGAGATCGAATCCGAGTACTCCGGCATCGTGCGCGAAATCCTCGTCGAGGACGCACAGCCCGTCGAGTACGGCCAAGTGCTCTTCAAGATCGATCCCAATGGCTAATCCAACACAGGGCACCGGCGAGACCGCCCCACTGTCTCCGCCCGCGCCGGGGGCGGCGGGCATCAGCTTCAAGACCGTGTTGCAGGAGCTCATCCGCCGCAATGGATCCGACCTGCACTTGAAGGTCGGACGTCCGCCGACGATCCGTATCGACGGTGAGCTGGAGCCGCTCGAGCATCAGCCGCTGCGCCCGGAAGATCTCAAGGCGCTTGCCGAGCAGCTCATGACGCCCCGCCAGGTCAAGCAATTCGCCGAAGAGAAGGAATGCGACTTCGCGATCGGCGTGCCGGGCATCGGCCGATTCCGCGTCAACGTCTATCAGCAGCGCGGCTCGTTGTGCTACGCGATGCGCGCGATTCCGTATCAGGCGAGAACGATCACCGAGCTCAATCTGCCTCCCGTCTTGGAGGAGGTGGCGCTCAAGCCGCGCGGCCTCATTCTCGTCACCGGCGTCACGGGCTCGGGCAAGTCGACGGCGCTCGCGGCAATGATCCAGCACATCAACGAGAACCGCCGCGCCAACGTGATCACGATCGAGGACCCGATCGAGTTCCTCCATCGCGACATCAACTCGCACATCAACCAGCGCGAGATCGGCACGGACACGGCGACGTTCGGCCAGGCCCTGCGCCGCGTGCTCCGACAGGATCCCGACGTCATCCTCATCGGCGAAATTCGAGATCTCGAAACGCTCGATACGGCGCTCAAGGCGGCCGACACCGGCCACCTCGTCTTCTCCACGCTGCACACGATGGACGCCACGCAGACCATCAACCGCGTGCTGTCGTTCTACCCGCCGCACCAGCAGGGAGAAGTCCGTTTCTCGCTCGCCAGCGCGCTCCAGGCGATCATATCGCTGCGCCTTGTTCCGCGCTCCGACAAGGCTGGACGCATTCCGGCGTGCGAGGTGCTCATCAACACCGCGGCCGTGCGCGACAACATCCGCGACATGGCCAAGACGCTCAACATCCCCGACCTGATCAAGGAAGGCACGGTCCAGTACGGCATGCAGAGCTTCGATCAATCGCTCATGCAGCTCTATTCACGCGGCGTTGTGTCCTACGAGAGCGCGATGTTCTACGCGACGAGTCCCGCGGAATTTGCCCTTCGCGTCCAGGGCGTCGCCGGCACCAGCGATACATCCTGGTCCGGGTTCGAGGGCGATTCGACCGCGAAGTGATGTTCAACAAGGTACTCATCGCCAATCGCGGAGAGATCGCGCTACGCATCATCCGCGCGTGCCGCGAGCTGGGCGTGCAAACGGTCGCCGTCTACTCCGAGGCGGACCGGGAATCGCTCCACGTTCGCTTCGCCGACGACGATGTCTGCATCGGCCCGGCGCCGGCGCGTGAATCGTATCTCAACATCCCTCGCCTGATTGCCGCGGCCGAGATCACCGGCGCCGACGCCATTCACCCGGGCTATGGTTTCCTCGCCGAGAATGCAGAGTTCGCGGACATCTGCGCCGCGTCCAAGATCGCGTTCATCGGGCCGACCGCCGATCAGATTCGCGTCATGGGCGACAAGGCCGCGGCGCGCAAGGCGATGACCGCCGTCGGCGTGCCGATCATTCCCGGGACGCCCGGGCCGGTCGACGACGTGGATGAGGCGCTGACCTTCGCCAAGCAGATCGGCTTCCCGGTCATCATCAAGGCGGCGGCGGGCGGCGGCGGGAAGGGCATGCGCGTCTCGCGCGAACCCGACGACTTCGCTCGATCGTTTCAGCTCGCCCGATCCGAGGCGCTATCGGCGTTCGGCAACGGCGACGTCTACGTCGAGAAGTACCTCGCGCGACCACGCCACATCGAGTTCCAGATCATCGGCGACAAGCACGGCCACCTCATCCACCTCGGCGAGCGTGACTGCTCGGTGCAGAGGCGACACCAGAAGTTGATCGAGGAGGCCCCGAGCCCCGCCGTCACGCGCGCGATGCGCCTCGAGATGGGTGACGCCGCGGTCGCCGGCGCTAAAGCGATCGACTACGTCGGTGCCGGAACGATCGAGATGCTGCTCGACGAGGACGGTTCGTACTACTTCATGGAGATGAACACCCGAATCCAGGTCGAGCATCCGGTCACCGAGATGCTCACCGGAATCGATCTCGTGAAGGAACAGATTCGGGTGGCGGCGGGCGAGGAGTTGAGCGTGTCGGAGCTCCCGCCGCTGCGAGGCCACGTCATCGAGGTGCGCGTCAACGCCGAGGATCCGGCGCGCAACTTTCAGCCGTCGCCGGGTAAGATTCTCGCGTTTCATCCGCCCGGCGGACCCGGCGTGCGACTCGACACTCACGTCTACGATGGCTACACCGTTCCTCCCTACTACGATTCGCTGCTGGCCAAGCTCATTTGCCAGGGGCGAGATCGCGCCGAAGCCATCGCGCGAATGCACGTGGCGCTCGACGGGTTTATCATCGAAGGCGTGACCACCACCATCCCGTTCCTCGCTCGAGTGATGCAGAACCCGCGATTCATCGCCGGCGAGGTGGACACCAAGTTTCTCGAGCGCGAGACCGAGCTTCTCAAGGAGCCGGTGTAGTGCGCATGGACGTGGTGTTCGGTGGAGCGGCGTTCACGCCATTCGATGTAACCGGCCGTCTCGTGGCCGTGATCGACGTTCTGCGCGCCTCGTCGACCATCGCCGCCGCTCTCTCGAACGGCGCCCGGGCGGTCATTCCCCTCGAGAACTCCGACGACGCGGTGATGACGGCCAAGGCGTTCGAGCGGAGCGACGTTCGTCTCGCCGGCGAGCGAAAGATGCTTCCCATTCCGGGATTCGACCTCGGAAACTCGCCGGGCCATTTCACGCGCGAGGTCGTCGAGGGTAAGACGATCATCATGACGACGACCAACGGGACGCCCGCCATCGCCGCGGCTCAGGGCGCTCGTGACGTGGTCATCGCCTCGTACGTCAACTACACCGTGGTGCTCGCGATGATGCGCGCTGCCCTTCGTGGCGGGGCGGACGTTACCTTGGTATGTGCGGGACGCGACCGGCAGTTTTCGCTCGAAGATGCCGGGTGTGCCGGGCGGTACGTATACAACGTCTCCAAGCGGATGGCCGGGATCGAGCTCAACGATGCGGCACAAGCCTGCGTGCTGATCGATCGGAAATATGGCGATCGCGTTCTCGGGTTGTTCGACGCATCGGAGCACGGCCGCGCGCTGCGCGACGCGGGGTTCGGTGATGACCTGACTGCGTGCGCCGCCGTGGATTCCTACCCAGTCGTCCCGCTCTACCAGGATCGACAGATCACCAAGCTCGGACCAGACCGCGAGCGGTAACCGTGGGCAGTTCCTCCCTCAAGCGCGAGATCCTCGGAATCGCGCTGTTGTTGTTCTCTGTTTTCCTCGTCGGGGCCTTCGTGGCGCTGGCGTTGGCACAGCGCGCGCCGGTGAGCATCGAGGCGAGCGTTGGCGTCGTCGGTCGCATCCTGGCCAACCCGCTGGTGTGGTTCTTCGGCTGGCCGGCGGCGGTGCTCATCCCGCTCGTTCCAGCGGTGCACGCGCTCCGGCTGTTCGGTCGCCTCGAGTCCCAGACCGACCGCTCGTGGATGATCTTCTTCGCCGGCGTCGTCGTGCTACTTCCGGTCGCGCTCGCGCTCGCGATCGCGCCGCCACCGCCAGGACTGCCGAGCCTTGGCGCCGGGTTATGGGGTGAGTTCGTCGCGTCGTGGTGGCGCGGCTGGTTCGGATCGTTCGGCGCGTGGATCGTCGTTGCGCTGGCCGCCTCGGTGCTGATGGCCGCCACGCTGGCGTGGAATCCCGTGCGCGCGCTGATCGGCCACCGCCCGGCGACGGCGGGCGTCGTGGTCAGCGAGCCCCAGGCGCCGCCGAGGCAACGGCGAAAGCGAGGCGCCGACTCGGACACGACCGACGCCGCCGCGGCCGGCGGCGATTTGGCGCTCGCCCTCGCCCCATCCCCCGAGGAAATGCCCGGGCTCGACCCTGCGGCGATGCTGGGCGGCGACGTCGAGCCGTTAGAGAACACGAACGGCGGAAACGCGACGGATTCGAAGCGAAAGAAGAAGCGGTCGCGCGCGGACGCAGCCGCGGAACACGACGCCGAGATCGCTGCGGCCATCGAGGCCACCGCGCATCCGGAGGTGCCAGGCGAAGGCGACGAGTTGCCGTCCCCGGAGCTTCTCACCGAGATTCCTCGGCGGAACATCGAGGCGAGCAAGCGCGAGCTCGATGAAATGGGCGACAAGCTCATGGATGCGCTGCGGACGTTCCGCGTCGAGGGCGAGCTCGTGGGTCGAACGACCGGGCCCGTGGTCTCGCAGTTCGAGATCGAGCCCGCACCGGGCGTCAAGGTCAGACAATTTGCGAATCTCTCGAACGATCTCGCGCTCGCCATGCGCGCGGCGTCGATTCGAATCGTCGCACCGATCCCGGGACGTGGCGCCGTCGGCGTCGAAGTGCCGAACCCGGTGTCGGAGATCGTTTCCTTTCGCGAGCTGATCGAAACGCGAGAGTTTCAGACGGCACGCGCCGCGCTGCCAATCGCGCTCGGCAAGGATCTCGAGGGCAAGCCCGTCATCGCCGATCTCGCGAAGATGCCGCACCTCTTGATCGCCGGCGCGACGGGATCCGGAAAATCCGTGTGCGTGAACACCATCATCACGAGCCTCGTGTACCGCCACACGCCGCGGACGCTCCGCTTCCTGATGGTCGACCCGAAAATGGTCGAGCTCTCGGTCTACAACACGCTGCCTCATCTCCGGCACAAAGTGATCACCGACAACCGCGACGCTGCGTCGGTGCTCAATTGGGCAAAGATGGAGATGCAGGAGCGCTACGAGCTGCTCGCCGCCAACGGGTGTCGCAACATCCAGGAATTCAACAAGCGGGTCGAAGACAACTCGCCGCTCAAGCTGCCCAAGCGTCCCGATGTCGCATTCGAGGCGACGACGTACACTGGGAGCATTCTGCCGTATATCGTCGTGATCATCGACGAAATGGCCGACCTCATGATGACCGTGCCGGGCGAAGTCGAAACGCCGATCGCCATGCTGGCGCAGAAGGCACGCGCGATCGGCATCCATCTCATCCTCGCAACGCAGCGGCCGAGCGTGAACGTCATCACGGGCCTCATCAAAGCGAATTTTCCGAGCCGCATCGCGTTCCGCGTCGCGTCGCAGATCGACAGCCGCACGATCATCGACGGGGCCGGCGCCGAAATGCTCCTCGGCAACGGCGACATGCTGTTCATTCCGCCAGGCAAGTCGGAGCCGGCGCGTCTTCAGGGTGCGTATCTGTCGAGTGAAGACACCGAACACCTCATGGGTTGGTACCAGGGCGTGCGCGAGCGCAAGCGCGCCGCCCTGGCGGCGCAGGGTCTCGTGCTCGAAGAGCCGCTCGAGGTCGAGCCGGACATCCTCGAAGCCGTCCGTCAGCGCGAGGCGCTCGAAGCCGGCAACGCCGAGAACGAAAGCGTCGACGCGTCGGATCGCGACAAGTTGTTCCGCGAAGCCGCCGAGTTGGTGGTGCAGAACCAACAAGGCTCGACGTCGCTGCTCCAGCGCCGTCTCAAGGTCGGATACGGGCGCGCTGCGCGGATCATCGACCAGTTGCACGCCGTCGGCGTACTCGGGCCGCCCGACGGATCGAAGCCGCGTGACGTCTTGGTGGGACTCGACGAACTGGATCGGATCTGTGGCCCACGCAGCTAGCTCGCTCGTGGCGTTCGCCGCGTTGGCCATTGCGACGTCGGGCGCGACGGCGCAGGTGCCCGTGACCGACACGACGCAGCATCGGTTCCGGCTCGATGCGACGGCGCTGCGGCCGGGACAATTTGTCTACGAGACCACGCTCGAACGCAATTCGACCAGCACCGTCCTGGGTACGCGCACGATTACCGTAGCGCGAACCACGTACAACGCGGCGCCGGCATGGCTGCTGCTCGAGACCCGCGGCAGCGATGGAATCCCATCCACAGATTCGCTGCTGACCGACGTCGCCGGGCTGCATCCCTTGCATTGGAGCTCGACCCAGGGACTCGCGCGTCTTGGCGCCGAATTCCGCGGCGACACGGCGTTCGGGGCGACGGCGGCGCCGTCTGGCCGGCGTTCGATGGTCACGGTCGTCCCGAGTGGAACCATAGTGAGCGCGGCCATGCTCGAGACGGCGCTTCGATTGCTGCCGCTCCAGACCGCCTGGGAGGATTCTGCGGCCGCGTTGTCGATCACGCTGAGCAATACCACGGTGGTCCCAACCCGCCTGTCGGTCATCGGCGAAGACCGGGTTCAGGTGCCCGCCGGAACCTTCGACTGCTGGGTCGTGGCCGTGCACGCCGACGCATCCCGCGGACTGTATTGGGTGACGAAGCAGGACCCGCAGGTCGTTCGAAGTGCTCTGGACGTACCCAGCCTTGGGGGGGCCCAGCTTGTGAGCGCGTTGACACGTGCCGTCCGCTAACTAGGCCCCAGGTCGCATTCATTTGCTGACCCTGGCGCGCTTTCGGTGACGGACCGCGCCTCAGCTGTCCATAGCTTGGCCCCATGTCAGCGGCCAGGCAGGAATTCGGCGAGCTGGGAGAGCGGATCGCGGAGCGGTGGCTCAGGCGGCGGGGATGGCGGGTGCTACAACGCCGCTTCCGGAACGGCCATCGCGACATCGATCTCGTGGTCGAGCGAGAAGGAACAGTCGCGTTCGTCGAGGTGAAGGCTCGGAGGGGCTTGGCGTTTGGCGATCCGGTGGAGGCCGTCAACTGGAGCAAGCAGAAGGAGTTAGTGCGCTCCGCTTCGGTCTGGATCGACCGGCACGGCAGGCCAACGGAATCGTATCGATTCGACGTCGTCGGGGTATTGGTCGAGGGCGACAGAGTGCGAGTCAGACACGTGCCGAACGCCTTTTCACTTCAGAATTCGGCTTGAATCCGGAACCCGATCTTCGTATTTTATTCGGGTATCGAATCGACCGCTTTTCCGGTACGATTACGCTGCATGGCCAGAGCGGACTACGACTAACCGAGAGGATGAGTGAAAAATGGCTGTGTCGACTTTGCAGGATGACAAGAAGAAGGCGTTGAATCTGGCCATCGCGCAGATCGAAAAGAGCTGTGGTAAGGGCTCGATCATGCGGCTCGGAGCGGATCAAAAGGTTCGCGTCGAGGCGATTTCGACCGGTGCGATCAATCTCGATGCGGCGATTGGCGTGGGCGGAATTCCCCGCGGTCGCGTCACTGAGATCTATGGACCGGAATCGAGCGGCAAGACGACGCTCTGCTTGCATGTCGTCGCGAACGCGCAGAAGAATGGCGGCGTCGCGGCGTACATCGACGCGGAGCATGCGCTCGATACGGATTACGCGAGAAAGCTTGGCGTCGACGTTGAGGCGTTGCTGATCTCGCAGCCGGACACGGGTGAGCAGGCGCTCGAGATTTGCGAGATTTTGGTGCGGTCGGGAGCAGTGGATGTGGTAGTGATCGATTCGGTCGCGGCGCTCGTGCCCAAGGCTGAAATCGAAGGGGACATGGGTGATTCGCACGTTGGTCTGCAGGCGCGGCTCATGAGTCAGGCTTTGCGCAAGCTGACCGGCTCCATCGCCCGATCGAAGACGTCGGTGGTGTTCATCAATCAGTTGCGCGAAAAGATCGGCGTCATGTTCGGCAATCCCGAAACGACGACCGGTGGCAAGGCACTCAAGTTCTATGCGTCGGTTCGTCTCGACATCCGCCGCATCGGACCGGTCAAGGACAAAGAAGACGTCGTTGGTTCGCACGTCCGCGTCAAAGTGGTCAAGAACAAAGTCGCGGCGCCGTTCAAGCAGGCCGAATTCGACATCATGTACGCGGAAGGCATCAGCCACGCGAGCTTGGTGCTCGACATCGCCGCCGAGGCGGGGATCATCGACAAGTCGGGCGCGTGGTACAGCTACAACGGTCAAAAGATCGGGCAAGGTCGTGAGAACGCGAAGCTCTATCTCAAGGACAGCCCCACGTTGATGACCGAAGTCGAAGAGAAGGTGAAGACACTGCTCGGCGTCGGGCCGCGTGAGGTCATCAGCGACATCGAGGTCGTGGAAGAGTAGAGTCAAGTCTTCACACCGGCTGACGAGACTGGGCCGGGGAGAAGTAGTCTTGCGACGATGGGACCCGGAAACTCCCTTCGGAACAAGCTGCGGCTCCCCGGTTCTTCTTCTTGCCCATGTCTGAATCGAACAAACCCAAGCGCTCGACCTACGAGCGCGCGCTCGACATGCTCGAGGCGCGCGCGCGCGCCGTGACCGAATTGCGCCGCCTCCTCCTCAAGAAAGGCGAACCGCCCGATGACGTCGACGCGGCCATCGAGCGGTTGCGCGCATCTGGTCTGCTCGACGACGCCAACTTCGCGCGCCAGCTCACACGGTCAAAGGCGATTGGCGGCGGGCACTCGCGGCGACGCATTCAGCAGGAGTTGGCCAAGCGTGGCGTCGCGCGCGACGTGTCGGACGAGGCCATCGAAGAGGTGTTCGAGACGGAGGGTGTCGACGAGGCCGAGTCGATCGAGCGCGTTGCGCGGAAGAAACTGCGCACGCTCAGCGGACTCGATTCCGCCGCGCGCAAACGCCGGCTCTACGGCTATCTCACGCGGCGCGGCTACACCTCGGACGCCATCGCGCGCGTCCTCCAGATCGTTCTGGACACAAGCAATGACAAGAACGACGAGAACATCGAGGCGGAGGACGAGATCAGCGGCGAAACGGACTGACCGTTTGCCTCCCTGAGTCGTCGCGACGCCGGTATATTGCCATCATGCTCGCGTCAGAGATTCGGTCTCGCTTCCTCCAATACTTCGCTCGCAACGGGCACGTCATTCGACCGAGCTCGTCGCTCGTGCCCGGCGACGATCCGACGCTCCTGTTCACCAACGCGGGCATGGTGCAGTTCAAGAAAGTCTTTCTCGGCATGGAGGATCCGCCGGACGGGAAGCGCCGGGCGACCACGTCGCAGAAGTGCGTCCGTGCCGGCGGAAAACACAATGATCTCGAGCAGGTCGGGCACACGGCGCGGCACAACACGTTCTTCGAGATGTTGGGGAACTTCTCGTTCGGCGATTACTTCAAGCGCGATGCGATTCGCTTCGCGTGGGAGTTCGTGACTGGCGAGTTGAAGCTCGATCCCAAATATCTGCGCGTCACGGTTCATCACACCGACGACGAGGCGCGCGCGCTGTGGCGTGAGATCGCCGGCCTGCCCGACTCTCGGATCTACGGTCTCGGCGACAAGGACAATTTCTGGCAGATGGCCGACACCGGGCCGTGTGGCCCCTGTTCGGAGATCTTCATCGATCTCGCCCATGTCGCGCGCGATTGGCGGCTTCCCGACGGCGCCACGGGCGAGTGGGCGGAGTTGGACCGCGACGAGTTTTCGCTCGAGGCTTTCGTCGAGGGCTCCGAGGGCGATCGGTTCCTCGAGTTCTGGAACTTGGTGTTCATGCAGTACGATCGTCAGGCGGATGGGACGCTCGTGCCGCTGCCAAAGCCATCGGTCGACACTGGCGCTGGTCTCGAACGGATCTCGGCGATCACGCAAGGCGTAACGATGGTCTTTCACACCGACCTCTTCTCGCCACTCATCGCAGCGGTGGAGAAGACGGTCGGTATCGATTATTGGGGGCGCGACAATGACGAGCCGCGAACCGGTGTGAAGATTCGCGGGGGCCATGGCGGCTCGGATGTCGTGGCCAACGCAGTACACCCCGCGTCGTTTCGCGTGCTGGCGGATCATGCGCGCGCTGTGGCGTTTCTGCTCGGAGACGGCGTGTTTCCGTCCAACGAAGGCCGCGGATACGTGCTCCGCCGCATTCTGCGACGTGCGGTGCGTCACGCGTGGCTGCTCGGCCGCCGCGAACCGACACTCGTTGCGGTCGTCGAGGCCGTCATCGCGTCGATGGGAGACGTCTATCCGGAGCTCCGCCAGCGCTCGACGCACATTCTGACCACGACGCGCGTCGAAGAGCAGAGCTTCCTCGCCACGATCGAAGGCGGCCTGGCGCGATTCGAACAGCTTGCGCCTCTGCAAACGGCCGACGGCGGCACCGATATTCGCGGAACCGTGAGTGGAGAGGATGCGTTCCGTCTCTACGACACGTTCGGCTTCCCGATCGATCTCACGGAACTCATGGCCCGCGAGCGCGGCTACGTCGTCGACATCGCGGGCTTCGAGGCGGCGCTGGAAGGGCAGCGTCGCCGATCGCAGGACGAGCGCAAATCCAAGCGCGTCGGCGTCGAAGCGAACGCGCTCGACGATCTGAGCGCCTGGCAGCAGCCGGCCGAATCCAAACAGCTCGAATCGTCGTTCGTTGGGTACGATGTGGTCGAGATCGACACGCAGGTCACGGCGGTTCGGCATCTTCCGGACGGACGCGTCGCGATGATGCTGCGCGAGTCACCGTTCTACGCCGAGTCGGGCGGCCAGGTCTCCGATCGCGGTGAGATCGTAGGCGACGGATGGCGCGTCGACGTGGACGACGTCAAGAAGATCGACGGTCGTCCGGCAGCGTTGGGGAAGATCAGCGGGACGTTCACGTTCGGTCGCGCCACGGCGCGCATCCCGAGCGATCGTCGGCTCGACACCGAACGCAATCACACCGCCACCCACTTGCTGCACGCAGCGCTGCGACAAGTCTTGGGCGAAAGCGTGCATCAAGCGGGCTCGCTCGTTGCGCCCGAGCGCCTGCGTTTCGACTTTACTCATCATGGTCCCGTCAACGCCGAACGCCTGACGGAGATCGAGGCTATCGTCAACCGCGAGATTTGGCGCGGTGCGCCGGTGACGACGCGCGAGCTGCCGTACCAGGAGGCGCGCTCGCTCGGTGCAATGGCGTTGTTCGGTGAGAAGTACGGCGACGTCGTGCGTGTCGTGACCATTCCCGATTTCTCCATGGAGCTCTGCGGCGGAACGCACGTACACAACACGGCGCAGATCAGCCTGTTCAAGATCGTTGCCGAAACCGGCGTGGCGGCCGGCGTGCGGCGCATCGAAGCGGTCACGGGTCCCGGCGCGTACGATTTCGTGCGTGGCGAGGAGCGCGCACTACACCGCGTGGCCGAGCTACTCAAGTCGCCGATCGACGGCGTGGAGCGGCGTGTCGCCGCGCTGATCGAGGAGCGGCGAACGCTCGAGCGCCGGCTCGAGGAATCGATGCGCGGTGGCGGCGATCAGCTGCAAGCGCTGCTGCAGCGCGCCCAGTCCGTCGGACCGAACGGGTCGCGTCTGGTGACCAGCGTGGTGCGCGCGGGCGACGTCAAAGAACTTCAATCGCTTGGCGATGCGGTTCGCGAAAAGCTGGGCAGCGGTGTGGGCGTGCTCGCCGCGAGCTTCGAGGACGGCAAGAACACGCTACTCGTGGTCGTCACCGACGATCTTCGCGACCGCGGAGTTCGTGCCGATGCCTTGATCAAGGACATCGCGGCCGCGGCGGGTGGTCGTGGTGGCGGCAAGCCGCACATGGCGCAGGCGGGAATTCCCGACGCCTCCCGTTTCGAGGAAGCGTTTGCCCGCGCTCCAGAGCTGGTGCGACACGCGCTCGGCGGACCCGCGTGATTCTCGCCGACTGGCTGCGCCAACGCACTCCGACGCCGCCAGCCGAGTTGTCGGCAAGAATTCAGCAAACGCTAGGCGAGCGATGCAATGCCGACGCTTCCGCCGCGCCTGATCTCTGCATCGCGGCCGCGGAGTCGTTGCTGCGAGAGTTGTTGGCTCGACCGTCTGCCGGACGCGAGTCGGCACTCGACTTGTTGACGGTCGATGCACTCGTGACGTACGCCTTCGAGGCAGCGAGCGAGCATCCCGACTCGCTCCTGCATCACGCCGAGCATGCAATGGGGTCCCTCGCCGCCGCGGCCCGGGAATGACCCAACGGCGCCGACCGCTGCACTGACCTCCTTCGGAGCCATGCCAGTGAACACCGACGTGCGAGAGCACTTTTCCGCCGGTCTTCGCGACCTCGCCCATCTCGCTGCAGCGGTCGCCGATCAAATGGGGCCGGCGCTGGAGCGAGCGCTCGCCTTGGTACGCGAAACGGTACGAGGCGGCGGAACCCTGTTCTTTTGTGGCAATGGCGGCAGCGCGGCCGACGCGCAGCACATCGCGACCGAGTACGTCGTTCGCTACATGCGAGATCGCCGCGCGTATCCCGCCGTCGCGCTGACCACCGACACGTCGCTCCTCACCGCGGCCGCGAATGACTTTGGATTCGAGGCAGTGTTTGCGCGGCAGGTGGAGGCGCTCGCTCGGCCGGGCGACCTGCTCATCATTCATTCGACGAGCGGAAATTCGCCGAATGTGCTGGCGGCCGCGAAGGCGGCGCGGACCAAAGGCGTCCGCGTGCTTGCGTTCAGCGCTCGTGACGGAGGCGCACTGCGATCGCTCGCCGATCACATGGTGGTCGTCCCGACGCCGCGGACGGATCGCGCGCAGGAGCTGCATTTGTGCATTGAACATCTCATTTGTGAACTCGTGGAGCGGGAGCTATGAACGGCCTGAAAGGCAAACGCGCCCTCGTCACCGGAGGATCGCGCGGCATCGGCGCGGCAGCCGCGCGGCTGTTCGCCGAATATGGCACGCATGTGGCGATCGGGTATCGCACCCGGCGCGCAGATGCCGACGCGCTCGTTGCGTCCCTCCGCGAAAAACACGGGGTCACCGCGGTCGCGCACGCGAGCGACATCTCGACCGCCGCGGGCGCCGA
Organism: Gemmatimonadaceae bacterium; assembly: GCA_036392315.1. Taxonomy (GTDB): domain Bacteria; phylum Gemmatimonadota; class Gemmatimonadetes; order Gemmatimonadales; family Gemmatimonadaceae; genus JAQBQB01. The sequence goes on along the minus strand of DASVYG010000318.1, from coordinate 18,213 downwards.
CGAGCTGGTCTCGAAAGCGACGAATGACCTCGGCGGTCTCGATTTCTTCGTCGCCAGCGCCGGCATCTGGCCGTGCGACGACGTCGCTCTTCGTGACATGACCGATCGGCAGTGGGAGCGCACGATCGCCGAGAACGTGAACTCAGTGTTCTACACGACGCGCGCCGTCTTGCGCTGCATCTCGGATCACGGACGAATCGTTTTGATATCGAGCACCGCGGGCCAGCGCGGCGAGGCGTACCACGCCGACTACGCGGCATCCAAAGGCGCGATGATCTCGCTCGTGAAGTCCCTCGCACCCGAGATGGGAAAGCGGGACGTCACCGTCAACAGCGTTGCCCCGGGATGGGTGGACACCGAGATGTGCGAACAACCATTCGCGGACGGCGGCCGGGACCGAATCGCCGCCGGCATTCCGCTCGGTCGGATCGCCTCGCCGCGAGACATTGCCGGTCCGATCGTGTTTCTCTGCTCGGATCTCGGACGACACATCACCGGCGAGATCCTCAACGTGAACGGCGGCAGCGTGCTCTGCGGATGATCGTACTTCTCTTTACCGGCGGCACGATCTCGATGCGCCACGACGTCGCCGCTGGCGGCGCAGTGCCGAGTTTGACGGGCCGAGATATTCTCGCCATGGCACCCGGCATCGACCAGCTGGCCAAGCTCGAAGTGGACGACTGGGGCGCCTTCCCGGGTCCACACATGACCGTGGAACGAATGTGGTCGCTGCGACAACGCGTCGTCGAGCATCTGGCTCGGCCCGACGTGGAGGGAGTCGTCGTTACGCATGGCACGGATTCCCTCGAGGAATCCGCGTACTTGCTCGCTCGGTCCATCGAGAGCGAAAAGCCGATCGTCTTTACCGGCGCCATGCGAACGTCGAGCGATCTCGGATGGGACGGTCCGGGCAATCTCGGCGCGGCGGTACGCGTCGCCGCGAGTGAGGACGCACGTGGATGCGGCGTGATGGTCGTCATCTCGGATCGCATCTTCACCGCGCTCGACGTGACGAAGGTGCACACGAGCGCGCTCGAAGCGTTCGACAGCCCGGGACTCGGACCGCTGGGCGTGATCGACGACGGCCGAGTGATCTTTCGACGCGCGCTGGCGACGCCGGTTCCGATCCTCGCGCCGCGATCCCTCGCGACGCCGGTGGACATCGTCTACGCGTACGCGGGTGCCGATTCGCGCCTCATCGACGCGTCGCGCGAAGTCGGGCGCGGAATCGTGATCGCCGGCATGGGCCGCGGCAACATTCCGCCTGCCATGGTCGAAGGGCTCGATCGCTGGATCGCCGAGGACAAGCCAGTGGTCATCACGTCGCGCGCGTTTCGCGGTCGCGTGGGCTGGACGTACGGCTACCCCGGTGGCGGACGTCGACTCGCCGAACGGGGAGCGATTTTCGCCGGGCCGCGTCGCCCACAGCAGGCGCGGATCGACGTCATGCTCGCCCTCGGGGCGGGGCAGAGCGTCGCCGAGCTCCGCGACCTACTCGAGAGTGTGTGAGGCGCGGCGTTCGACGCGAACAGGTTCCCAGCGCATGAAGCAACGCCAGTCGTACTCCTGTGCAGCGCGGATCTGATCAGGGAACCCGAAGCAATCGGTCCAACCCTCTTGCTGGGCGCGCCACCGGCAGTCCCAAACAAACTCGTAGACCCGCGTCTCGGTCCCGGTATGCACCCTGACCGTCCCAACGAAATCGGAGCAACCAGACCGGCCGCGGAGCGAGATTCCCTCGATCGGCAAATGCGGCTCGGTCGATAGCACGTGGGCGATCAGGCGCCTGACCTTGATCCTCGGCGCGTATCCCTCGACATGTATTTGGTCGGCGCCACCGGTCGCGACGAAATTGCGAACGGCATTCTTGAAGGTGTCGGCGGCGCGGGAGCGGTCCAGTAGCTGTTCGAACTCAGTCAAGCAGACCTCGGATGGCTGGGGCAAACAGGCGTCGGCGGGGCTCATACAATATCGCGACCGATGCGCCCAAGTTGAAGTGGCTAGCTATCTTCACGCGCGAGACCTCACGAGCTAAGCTCAAGCCTGCGCTCGATTCCTTCGACCAACGCCATGACCGTTCTCAACCCACCTCGCCCCGTACTCGAGATCGCCAAGCAGCTCGAGGACGCCGGTTTTGAGGCCTGGTGCGTTGGTGGAGCAATTCGAGACGCGCTGTTGGGGCATCCCGATCTAGACTGGGACCTGGCGACGTCGGCAACACCGGCTCAGGTCCGCGAGCTCTTCGGTGCGCGCAGGACAATTCCGGTCGGAATCGAGTTCGGTACGGTCGGCGTCCTCGACCGCGCGGGAACGATGCACGAGGTCACGACCTTCCGCCGCGACGTCCGAACCGACGGGCGACACGCCGAGGTGGAGTTCGGCGTGTCGCTCGAGGACGATCTGGCGCGCCGCGATTTCACTATCAACGCCATCGCCTATTCACCGAAACGTGACGAGGTGCGTGACCCGTTCGACGGCCAGGGGGACTTGGCGCGCCGGCTGGTCCGCGCGGTGGGCGACCCGTACGCCCGCATGCGCGAGGATCGTCTGCGCGCGTTGCGCGCGATCCGCTTCGCAGCACGGTTCGGGTTCAGGATCGATGACGAGACCCGCAACGCGATCGAGGCGAGCGCGCCGTATCTCAGCCGACTTTCACCCGAGCGCGTGAAGCAGGAACTCGACAAGACGCTCGAACAGGTGCGTTGTCCGAGCAATGCGTTGAAGATCTGGCAGTCGACCGGCGCGTTTGCCACGCTCCTCCCGGCACTCGCCGATGCCTCGGCGGAGGCGCTGTCCGTCGCGGATTATCTGGCCATGCCCGGGCCGGCGACACGCCCGGCACGGCGAGCCACGCGATTCGCGGGCGTGTTGCTCGGCCTCAGTGCCAAGCAGGCCGAGAGCGTTCTCGTGTCGCTCAAAGCCTCTCGTCACGAGACGCAGGCCGTGGCGATGCTGATCGAGCGGTGGCACTCGCACGGACAGTCGGTGGCGGACGCGTTTGTCGGCGATCGCCCGATCGCCGACGCTGAGGTGCGCCGATGGGTGTCAAATGTCGGCCGGCTCCAGATCGGCGCTTTCATGCGTCTCGCGAACGCGATATGGCACGCGGCACGCAATACGGGAGCGGCGGCGCCCGCCGAGCGTGCGACGCGTTCGCTCTATCGGCGAATGTTGCGCGTCGCGTTCCGCGATCCGATCGATCTCGCGTCACTGGCGATCGATGGCGACGATCTACGGCGGGCCGGCGTACCGGCCGGGCCCGGGCTCGGTAAGATTCTTCAGGCTCTGCTTGCCGCGGTGCTCGAAGAGCCCGATCGAAACACGGCCGATTGGCTGCTGCGCGAGGCACAGCGCCTTCATGCGCATCAAGCGCCGTGATGTCGATCGGCGAACGAATGACTCGAGGAAGCGAGACGACATGTTCTTTCGCGGTCGACAACCCGAGGCGTCGATCTGGCGCCGTTTCCGAGTGAGCGCCGATGGGTTCACCTTCGAGCAAGAGGATGACCACTACACGGCGCATATCGTGGCGAACGCCGAACGGGTCGTCGACTTGTTCTACGCCCTGAGCGATCAACTGCCGCCGGCCGTCGACGTCGTGATCGATGATCTGCGGAGTGGTCGGTCGTGGAAGGGCGAGTCGGTCGCGCTGCCCGACGTGCGGGAGTCGGTGGCCCGACTCAAAGTGCTGCTCGCGCGGTACGGCGGCGCCGAGGTGTCGGTGTACACGAGCGAAGATCAGCTCACGCTCAACCCGTACCTCGAGCTGTTCATTTACGCGCGCACGGATCGATGGCTGTATTTGCTCGAGGGAAAGGGCCTCGAGGAGCAGCCAAGCGTCCACACGAAAAGCTGGAAGACGAATCGGCAGCATTTTCCGGCGGCGCCCGATCTGGTGAATGCGGTCACCGCGGCGGCGGAGCGACTCGGGCTGCAGCCGGCGTGACGCGACCAGAGCTCGCGTATGGGTTGGCGGCCGCCGCGGCGAACATCATCGGCGCGATCGCGGTCGCCACCCGCACGACATGGACGATACGCGCCCTCGACGCGCTGCTGTCGTTCGCCGCGGGATTTCTCATCTCGGTGTCGGTCGTCGACTTGTTTCCGGAATCGATCGCGGTGGCCGGCCCGATCGCGCCGGCGGTCGTGCTGTTGGCATATGTGCTCGTCCATCTCACGCAGCATACGATCGGTCGACATTTTCATTTCGGCGAGGAGACCCATTCGGTTTCCGAACTCGTGAGCATATCGGCGCTGATCGGGCTCTTGATGCACACGTTCGTCGACGGCGTCGCAGTGGCGAGCGGTCTGCGTGTGGGACCGCGCCTGGGCGCGTTGGTATTCGTGGCGATTCTTCTGCACAAGTTTCCCGAAGGATTGGCGATCTCGAGCTTGTTCCTGGCGGCCGGTGCCGGTCGCGGGAAGGCGATTCTCGCCGCGGCAGCATTGGGCGCGACGACGATTGCCGGTGTGCTGTTGACCGATCAGTGGTCGCTTCTGCGCACGTATGGGCTCGCGATCTCGACGGGCGTGACGCTATACGTGGGCGCGTCGAATCTCGTTCCCGAGTTTCGGGACCGGCCCGGTCCTCGCATTCCGTTGAGTTTCATCGCCGGCTGCGCGCTGTATTTCGTCGCGCGCGGTCTGGTGGCGGCGTAAGAGGCGCGAGCGAGTATGGCAGAGCGACGAAAGCGAGCGACGGAGGAGGAGGAAAGCGAGCGCGGGACGGCGTCGCTGTTCGAGCGGAAGTCACAGCAGCCACTGGCTGCTCGCATGCGTCCGCGCTCACTCGACGAGATCGTTGGTCAACGCCACCTTCTCGCGGTCGGGAAACCGTTGCGTGACTCGATCGAGAAGGGCAGCGTCGGCTCGATGATCTTCTGGGGACCGCCGGGCACGGGGAAGACCACGATCGCGCGCGTCATCGCGCAATACACCGATCGCGAGTTCGTGTCGTTCTCCGCGGTCACGGAAGGCGTCCCGCGCGTCCGCGAGATCGTGGCTGAGGCGGAAGCGCGGCGGCGGATGGGCCGCGGTACGATTCTCTTTGCCGACGAGATACACCGCTTCAACAAGGCGCAGCAAGATGCGTTTCTGCCGCACGTCGAGGCGGGCACCATCACGTTGATCGGTGCGACGACGGAGAATCCGTCGTTCGAGATCAACGGCGCGTTGCTCTCCCGCGTTCGGGTTTTCGTCCTGCAGGCGCTGACGGCGGAGGATCTCCGCGCGCTGATCGCTCGAGCGCTAGCCGACGCGGATCGAGGGCTTGGCGATTGGGATCTCGAGGTCGACCAGGACGCCGTCGACCTTATGTCAACCGAAGCCGACGGCGATGCTCGCCGTGCGCTCACCGTGTTGGAGGCGGCCGCGGAGCACGTCGGTCGTGGGGGGCGGATCACCGTCGACGTGGCGAAGGACGCGCTGCAGCTGCGATTCGCCAAGTACGACAAGGGAGGCGAAGAGACGTACAACATGCTGAGCGCCTTCCACAAAAGTCTTCGTGGAAGCGATCCGCAGGCCGCGCTCTACTGGATGGCACGAATGATCGAAGGCGGCGCCGATCCGATGATCATCTTCCGGCGCTCGATCGCGATGGCCGCGGAGGACGTCGGCCTCGCCGATCCCGAGGCGCTCAAATTGGCCGTCGCTGCGCGCGACGCGTTCCACATGCTGGGGCCGCCGGAGGGTTATCTTCCCCTGGCGCAGATGATCGTGTATCTGGCCACCGCGCCGAAGTCGAACAGCGCCAAGGTCGCGCTGCACGCGGCGCTCGACGCGGCGCGAGAACATCCCGCGGAGGGTGTACCACTCCACGTGCGGAACGCCCCGACCGGGCTGATGAAGGAACTGGGGTATGGGGCGGGGTATCAATACGCGCACGATTCGCCGGAGGCATACATTCCGCAGGAGTATCTTCCGGATCGTCTCCGCGGCGCGCGCTTTTACGAGCCGGGACCGTTTGGATTCGAGAAGGAGATCGCCAAACGGCTCGCGTGGTGGGAAGACCTTCGGCGAAGAGTGAGCGAGGAGACCGAATGAGGGTGCGGGGGCTTTCATGGGGGAGGGTACGATGAGGAAACTCGTGGGTGTGATGGCGGTCACCGGGGCGGCAGTCGCCGCTGCGGTTGGATGTGGGACGCTGGGACGCGCCGCGTTCCAGAATCCGGTCGTCCATCTGCGCAACGTGCAGGTGCGCGGCCTTGGCTTGACTGGCGGCAGTCTCGACGTGCTGCTCAGTGTCTACAATCCGAACCATTATCGGCTCGATGCAACGCGCCTCACGTACAAGGTCGCGCTGGCGGGTGACAGCGTGACGTTGGCGACCGGGGCGCTCGACAGCCGATTCACCGTGCAAGACAACGATTCGACGGCGGTGACCATTCCGGTCACGTTCACCTACGCGGGCATCGGAGCGGCCGGTCGGAGCATTCTGAACACCGGCGCGGTCGACTATCATGTCTTGGGCGACGTCACCGTCGGGTCGCCGGTCGGTAGCTTCACGGTGCCGTATTCGTCGACGGGACGATTCACGACGACCGGTATGGGACGATAGCCGTTTGACAACGAGGATTCTCACATAAGTCGCGAACCGATCGTCGTCGCGTCTCCGGCTGAGCGCGCGCTGCTCGTCGGCGCGCCGCTCAAGCGCCCCGGCGCGCGCCGAATTGCCGGATCACATCTGCAAGAGTTGTCCGAGCTCGCCGATACGGCGGGCGCGGTCGTCGTCGGCGAGCTCACGCAGCACATCGATCGGCCGGACCCGCGGACGTATCTCGGATCAGGGAAAATCGACGAGCTGCGCCAGCGCGTGAGTGACACGAACGCAACACTCGTCCTGTTCGACGACGAGCTCTCGCCCAGCCAGGGCAAGAACATCGAGGACGCCATCGGCACGCGCGTCATGGACCGCGCGGAGCTGATTCTCGACATCTTCGCGACCCGGGCTCGCACGAGCGAAGCAAAGATTCAGGTCGAGCTCGCACAGCTCGAGTACATGCTTCCGCGACTGACGCGCATGTGGACCCACCTCGAAAAATTCCGCGGCGGCATCGGCGTGCGCGGTCCCGGTGAAACGCAGCTCGAGACAGACCGCCGGCTCATCAACCAGCGCATCAAGGTCCTCCGGGAGCGACTGCACGACGTCCAGCGCGGGCGCGCTATTCAGCGGCAATCGCGTCAATCGGAGTTCAAGGCGTCGCTCGTCGGATACACCAACGCTGGCAAGTCGTCGATCCTGCGCGGGTTATCGGGTGCGGAGGAGATCTTCGTCGAGAACCGCCTTTTTGCTACGCTCGACCCGCTCACCCGCGACGTCGACCTCGGCGATCACGCCCACGTGCTCGTCACGGATACGGTCGGATTCATTCGCAAGCTGCCGCACCATCTCGTGGCGTCCTTCCGCGCGACGCTCGAAGAGACACGCGAGGCCGACTTGCTGCTCCATGTAATCGACGCGAGCTCCCCGTCGTGGGAAGATCAGCGCATCGTCGTCGACCAGGTGCTCGACGAGCTCGGGGTCAAGGACGTCCCCAAGGTGCTGGTGTTCAACAAGATCGACCTGCTCGGGCACGATGCGTTGCTCGCGCTGCAGGATCGCATCGGCGCGCTCGTTCCGTCGTCGATCTTCGTGTCGACCGTCGCCGACGGGGGACTCGAGCCGTTGCGTCGCGTGCTGGCCGGGTTCATACGCACGCGCCGCCCACTCAGGAACATCTTTCTTTCTCCGTCCGACGGAAAGCTGCTCGCCGAGATCCATCGCGAGGGCGAGGTTCTCGACCAGCGCATGGAGGGCGAACGTCTTCTCGTCGAGGCACGTGTCGACGACGCGCTTGCCGGCCGTCTGGTGCGGGCCGGCGCCGAAGTGAGCGCAAACGGAAAAGCCCCGCACGTCTAGCGCGGGGCTTTTTCTCATGGTCACGCACGGACTCGAACCGTGGACCTCTGCTGTGTGAAAGCAGCGCTCTAACCAGCTGAGCTACGCGACCCCAACGAGTAGAATTTATTCACAGAGCAGGCGTGATACCAGGCAGGGTCGAGGGTTGAGGGTTGAGGGTTGAGGGAAGGTGCGCGGCGCTGCGCGCCGCTCGACTGCATCTCTGGTTCAGTGGCCTGTAAGGTGGATACACAAGTGGCGCGCAACGCGCGCCACCAACCGCCCCTCAACCCACAACCCTCGACCCTCACCCCTGCTGTAATGGTCCCGGCAGGGCTCGAACCTGCGACCGTTGGATTATGAGTCCACTGCTCTAACCGACTGAGCTACGGGACCGAGCACTTCGGTAATTAGATCGGCGACGACACCAACGCAAGCGTCGGGAGTCTCACGCTACGACGTCGCGGTCGTGAACTGCCCCGACATGAACGCGTCGTACGCCTCGATCACTTCGTCGGCCGACACGGTGGCCGCGCCAAGCTTACCCACTTCGACTCCGGCCGCGTAGTTGGCAATGATCGCCGCTTCCACGGGAGTTCCGCCCGCGGCCAAGATGAGCGCGAGATACGCGGTGACCGTATCGCCCGCGCCGACGACGTCGTATACCTCTCGCGCCGCCGTCGGCACGCGCTTCACGGCGCCGCCGGACGACACCAGTGCCATTCCGCGCTCGCCGAGTGTCAGCAGCAAATGCTCCACGCCAAGGCGCGCGAGCGTGGCTGGAAGCGCCTCGGGGTGATCGAGATCGACGGCCGCACCGAGCGCGGCCTCGAGCTCACGGCGGTTCGGTTTGAAGATCGTTGCGCCGCTGTACAGGAAAAAGTTGCGATACTTGGGATCGACCACCACCGGAATGTGCTTGGCGCGCGCTGCCTGCATCGCGGCCTCGATTACGCGCGGAACGAGGACGCCCTTGTTGTAGTCCTCGAACACCAGCGCGTCCGCCTCGGCAACCGCCGTGCGGACGGCAGCAAGCAGTCGATCCACCTCGTCGCCATCCAGATCGGCGTCCTCCTCCTCGTCGACGCGAACGACCTGCTGCGCTCGAGCCACGATGCGAGTCTTCGTCGTGGTGGGGCGGTCTACCGTCACCAACGATGCGAGCGTGGCCTCGATCGCGCCGAGCATCGCGCACAATTGGCGACCGCCGGAGTCGTCGCCGATGGCCGCGATGAGATCGACGTCGGCGCCTACCGCTCGAACGTTCTGCGCCACGTTCGCGGCGCCGCCGAGGGCATATCGCCGATCGCGCACGCGCACGACCGGAACTGGGGCCTCGGGCGAGATACGGTCGACCTCGCCCCGGAGGTAAACATCGAGCATGGCGTCGCCAACGACGGCGACGCGACGCCGAGACGCGGCGTCGAGCAGGGAAAGGAGGCGATCTCGGGCGAGCGAGCGGGGCATCGCCGCACAAGCTAGCCGTCGCGAGGACGCGGGGTCAACCGAACGGCTGTCTCCGGCACAGGCCTTGCCTTTTCCGGACTCGACCGTCGCACTCGGCACGACCCCACCTAAGACACTCGCTTGCCCGCACTCCTCACACGGCTCAATGACGCAGCGAAGTCGAGAATCCTGACCCTCCAGGAGTACTTCGTACTCGCTGGTAAGGCGTTGCGCTTCATGTTCGCGCGGCCGTTCTACGGTCAGGACGTCGTGCAGCAAATGGACGAGATCGGAGTCAAATCACTCGGCATCGTGCTGCTGACCGGACTGTTCACTGGCATGGTGTTGGCCCTTCAGTCGTCCGTGCAGCTCAAGACCTTTGGTGCCAGCATGTACATCGGCAACCTGGTCTCGGCGTCGATGATTCGAGAGCTGGGTCCGGTGTTGGCGGGGCTCATGGTGGCCGGGCGCGTCGGTTCGGGGATCGCCGCGCAGCTCGGATCGATGCGCGTCACCGAGCAGATCGACGCGCTGAATACGCTCGGCACGGACCCGATCAAGAAGCTCGTGACCCCGCGGCTCTTGGCGGCGCTCGTCATGCTTCCGGTCCTCACGATCATCAACGACTTCGTGGGCATCATCGGCGGCAACATCATCGCGTCGCTCGTCGTCGGCCTGCCGAGCGCGCAGTACTGGCGCACGGTCTGGGACCAGATCGCGAATGACGGATTCGCGCTTCGGTACATCCCCAATGATTTCATCCAGGGGCTCACGAAACCGATTGTCTTTGGCGGCTTGATCGCGATCACGGCGTGCTACTTCGGCCTCGGCACCACGGGTGGCACCGAGGGCGTGGGCCAAAGCACGACCCGCACGGTCGTGACGTCGAGCATTTTGATCTTGATCGTCGACTACTTCATCACGCAGCTGCTGCTGTCGGTGCTGACGTATGGTTGATCGCCGAGGTCCGCCCGATACGGGCGAGCAACGACGGAGCACCGACGTCGGACCGACGAACGACCGGAAGACGGCGGCGGTGCGTTCCGCGATTCGATCGGAGCTTGCGGGCGACGAACCAGCCGCTGCCGAGCGTGAGGCGCAACGCGCGGCGGAAGAGAGCGTCGTCGAGCTCCAGCACGTGTCGCTGGCGTTCGACGTGCCGATCATCGAAGACGTCTCGCTCGTGACGCAAAACGGCGAGACGACGGCGATCGTCGGCGAATCAGGCACCGGCAAGTCGACGATCCTCAAGCTGGTGCTGCGCCTTCTCGTTCCAGATCGCGGACGCGTCTTGGTCGACGGCGAAGACATCACGCCGCTGACGTTCGAGGAGGCGCTCGCCGTCCGCCAGAAGATGGGCATGGTCTTTCAAGGAGCGGCGCTCTTCGACTCCATGAGCGTATTCGAAAACATTGCGTACCCGCTTCGCGAGCACACCGACATGAACGACGACGAGATCGAGCAGCGCGTGCGCGAGAAGCTGCAGTTCGTCGATCTGGACCCCGATCGTGTCATGGAGCAGTTCCCGTCGGAGCTTTCGGGCGGCATGCGCAAGCGCGTCGGCATCGCGCGCGGTATGGCCAACAACCCGCGCATCATGCTTTACGATGAGCCCACGTCCGGTCTCGACCCGCTCACGACGGGGACCATCACCCGACTCATCATGAAGCTGCAACGTGAGCTCGGCGTCACGAGCATCGTCGTGTCGCACGACATTCGGTCCGTCTTCCGCATGGCGAGCAAGGTGGCGCTGCTCCACGAGCGGCGCATCACCTTCTTCGGCACGCCTGAAGAGATGGCGGGAAGCGAAGACCAATACATCCAGGATTTCCTGGGCGGATTCTCGTCATGAAACGCTCTTCATTCATCACGTGGGACCAACTCAAAGTCGGCGCACTGATCGCCGCGGCGCTCGCTGTCATCGGCGTCGCGATCTACCGACTCGGGCAAGCAGCGAACCTTTTTTCGCGGCGGTACGAGCTGGTCGCGTATCTTCCGAACGCGAATGGACTGCGCGCGGGCGGCGTGGTCTACGTGGCAGGACAATACGCCGGCACCATCAAGTCGATCGAATTCTTGCCGGTCGACAACGATACCACACGAAATCTTCGCGTTCGCATGGCGATCGACCACACGCTGCAAGATCAAGTGCGCGCGGACTCGAGGGCGAAGGTTCGCACGCTTGGGCTGTTGGGCGACAAGGTCATCGACATCTCGATCGGAACGCCACGATACGGTGCGCTGCGCGACGGCGACACGATCACCGTCGCGCCGTCGCTCGATTACGAAGCCGTGTTGGCGCAGGCTGCGGGCGCCGTGAGTGACATGGTCGATCTCACGCGCGACCTGAAGCAGATCACCTCGGGCGTCGTCGAAGGCAAGGGCACCGTTGGCCAGCTCCTGACAAATCGGGCGTTGTATGACCAGTTCGTGTCCACGATGGGACGAGCGAACGACATGTTGACGCGCGTCGAGAACCCGAAGGGCACCTTCGCCAGACTGCTCGACGATCCGACGCTGTACAATCGATTCGTGTCCGTCGTCGGCTCGGCTGATTCGCTCGTCGTCGCGCTCAACAACAAGAACGGCACATTCGGCAAATTGCTGCGCGACGACACGTTGTACACGCACATCGTCGGCATGGCGACCGCGGGGGATTCTCTGATGAAAACGTTGTCGAATGGCCAGGGATTCGCCGGCCGGCTCTTGAACGATCCCGCGATGTACGATCGTCTCAACAAGCTGACGACCGATCTCGGCGCCATGCTGGAAGACGTGCGCAAAGATCCGCACCGGTATTTCCGCGGCGTCATTTGCGTGTTCCACTGCAAGTGAGTTCTCGAGGCGGATCGCATTGACGCTGGTACGGCGCGACCGTACACTCCCGCGCCATGCCGGCCTCGCTCGTTCTCGTTCTCGCGCTCCTCGGAATCTCGTTTGCGGGGCCGCTGGTGCGGCTGTCGCACGCGCATCCGTTGGCCATCGCGATCTGGCGGCTCGGCTTCTCGCTGATCATCATCGCGATCGCGCTCGTCGTGACCGGATCATGGCGACAGTGGCGGCGGCTCGATCGCTCGGGAACGATGATCGCCATTGGCGCCGGCGCGATGCTCGCCGTGCATTTCTGGACGTGGAACGCATCCATCTCGTTCACGACCGTCGCGGCGTCCGTGGTGCTCGTGAATACGCAACCGGCGCTGGTCGCGCTGCTCTCCGCAGGTTGGCTCCGCGAGCCGCCGACTCGCCGGCAATGGATGGGCATCGGCGTCGCGATGGCCGGAGCGTTCATCGTCGCGCTCCCGGACATGGCGTCGGCGGCGAACGCGACCACAGGACGCGCGCTGTTCGGTGACGCACTTGCGCTCGCGGGCGCCGCGACGGCCGCGTGCTACTTCGTTGCTGGACGCAAGCTTCGCTCGACGCTCGATCTTTGGCCGTACGTCGCCGTGGTCTACGGCACGTGCTTCGTCGTCCTGATCGGGTTTGCCGCCATCGTGCACGCGCCCGTGCTGCACCAGCCGCCGCGCGAGATAGCCATCTTCTCGGCGTTGGCCATTGGGCCAATGCTCTTCGGGCACACGGGCTTGAACTGGGCGCTCAAATATCTGCCGGCGTATGTGGTCAACCTCACGCTGCTGGGCGAACCCGTGGGCGCGACACTCCTCGCTGCGGCGTTGCCGGGAATTCGTGAGATGCCGGGCATCGCGACAGTCGCCGGTGGGGCGCTCATTCTCGCCGGGATCTACGTGACGGCCCGCGCGAGGCGCGCCGCGCTCGGGACCGCGAACTAGCGGCCGCGGCGAACTGGGCTCGATTGACGTTCACGCCGCGCGCTCTATTAGGTTTCTTTACGAGCGCGAGTGGATAGGCGTCACCCTGCCTCCAGAATTCCTCGCCCATGCGGACGGTCACCACCACCATGAAAACGCTCGAGCTAGACGTCGTCGCCACGCGTGGTGCGGACATCGAATCGCGGCATCGCGTGCACGCGGCAGTCGTCGGCCCTGGCGACGCGCTCGTCGCCGTCGCGCACGATCCGAGCCTCGTGACGTCGTGGCGTTCGTGCGCCAAGCCGTTTCAAGTCATGCCGCTCGTCGAATCCGGCGGGTTCGACGAACTGAAGTGGGGCGACGACCAGCTCGCCCTGTCGTGCGCGTCGCACGGCGGCGAGCCGGAGCATGTTGCGCTCGCGCAAGACATGCTCGGTGACATTGGGCTCGAAGAAGGCGACCTGGCGTGCGGCCCGCACGATCCATTGTCGTCGCGCGGCCTCAAGCTCCTGCGCGAGTCGGGCGCGCGCCTCACACGACTTCACAACAACTGCTCGGGGAAGCACGCCGCCATGTTGGCGCGCGCGCAAACGGCGGGCTGGCACACCTACGGATACGAGCGACGCGATCACCCCGTGCAGCGGTGTTGCCTTCAGGCCGTCGCCACTTGGTCCGGCCTTGCCGAAGACCAGGTTGGTCAAGCGGTCGACGGCTGCGGCGTCGTCGCGTTCGCGTTGCCGCTCGAGAACATGGCCCGTGCTTGGTCGCGGCTCGGGCGCGCCGTGCGTGACGGTGACGAAGTGCCGTCGCGCATCGTGCACGCCATGCGCACGCGGCCCTTCCTCATCGGCGGCACCGACCGATTCGATTCCGTGTTGATCGAGGAGACCGACGGGCGTGCCGTCGCGAAGATCGGCGCCGAGGGGGTGCACTCCGTTGCGGTGCCGGAGCAGGGAATCGGATTCGCCGTCAAGGTCGACGATGGCGCGCAACGCGCCCAGTTCCCGGCGGTGATACGAATTCTGCAACTGTTCGACGTATTGCCGGCCACGCTCCCGCAGCGGCTCGCCGAGTTCTACCACCGGCCGGTACGAAACACGCGCGGCGAAGTCGTAGGCGAAATTCGGCTTTTGTCCTGACCGCACTGCCACGCAATCCTTCGCGCCGTCGCGCCTCCGATCGATGACGCCGTCCGCTGCTCCGCGCGACACACTTCGTGCACTCGACGAGCCGACTCGCGCGCTCGTCGTGCTGTCGGCAACCATCACCGCAGGGAACGAGCGACAGATCCGTGATGCCGTCACGCGTGCCGCCACCGATATTCCGGGACAGTGGGTCGAAGAGCTCGTGCTGCAAAGCTATCTGTTCGCCGGCTTTCCCCGCGCGCTCAATGCAATGCGAGAGTGGCGACGCGTGGAGCCCGAGCCGCTCGCCGTCACGTCGTCGCCGAGCGTCGAGAGTTGGCGCGTCACGGGCGAAGCCACGTGCGCGGCGGTATACGGAACGATGTACGACCGCCTTCGCGAGAACATCCGCCACCTTCATCCGTCGCTCGACGAGTGGATGATCACCGAAGGCTACGGCAAGGTTCTGTCTCGCCCCGGACTCGACCTTCGGCGGCGCGAGCTCTGCATCGTTGCCGCGTGCGCCGCGGCGGGACAAGATCGGCAGCTACATTCGCATTTTCATGGAGCGCTCAATGTCGGAGTTGACCCAGTCGTGATCGATCACATGCTCGACGCCATCGCAGAATTTCTCGGTCCCGACCGCACGGCAACCGCGCGGATGTTGTGGGCCCGCGTGCGAGGCAAATAGCATGTTCATCGATCGCGTCGTGGTGAACGTCAAGGCCGGCGACGGCGGCTCGGGCATCGTGTCGTTCCGACGAGAGAAGTTCGTTCCGCTGGGCGGACCAGACGGCGGCGACGGAGGCCGTGGGGGAGACGTGATCATCGTCGGCGACAGCAACCTCGCCACGCTCCTCGACTACACCTATCGCGACTCGTGGTCCGCGCCGAGCGGTGAGCACGGGTCGGGCAGCAACCGCAGCGGCCGATCGGGTGATGATGTCGTGCTCCCGGTTCCCGTCGGAACAGTCATTCGAGATCTGACGACATCCGAGCTGCTGGGCGAGGTGTTGGAAGACGGCGATCGAATCGTCGTCGCGAACGGTGGCCGCGGCGGCAAGGGGAACGCCTTCTTCACCACGTCGACGCACCAATCACCGCGAGAATTTCAGCCGGGCGAAGATGGTCAGGCGCGCACGCTCGAGCTCGAGCTCAAGCTCATCGCCGACGTCGGCCTGGTCGGCCAGCCCAACGCCGGCAAGTCGACGTTGCTCTCCGTCATCTCCGCGGCCCGACCCAAGATCGGCGACTATCCGTTCACAACGCTCAGCCCGAACTTGGGGGTCGTGCAACTGTCGGCCAATCGAACCTTTGTCGTCGCGGACTTGCCGGGCATCATCGAAGGCGCGCACGAGGGTCGCGGGCTCGGCCTGCAATTTCTCCGTCACATCGAACGCACGCGGCTTCTCGCGTTCCTCATTCCGATCGACGCGATGGACTGGCAAGCCGAGTACGACCAACTCCGTCGCGAGATCGAAGCGTACTCGCTCGAGCTGGCGCAAAAGCCACACTGCGTGTTGTTCACCAAGATGGACCTGCTCGGCAACGAGCCGCCGCCGCCGATCGATGCACCGGACGCGTTCGGTGTGTTCGCCATCAGCGCCGCGGGCCGGATCGGTCTCGATCCGATGCTGAGCGCCTGGTGGAGCAGGCTACTCGAGATGAAGAAGGCGCGTGTCCGACCAGCCGATTCGGTCGAGCTCCCCTGACGAGCGGCGCGCGATCCTCGCGCTCACGCTCGTACCCGATGTCGGTCGGATCGCTTACGACAACCTGATTGCAACGTTTTGCGACGCCACGCACGCGTTGCGTGCCGGCGTTCCCCCGACGCTGGCCAATGACGCGCTAGCGCGAGCCGACCAACTGATCGCGCGAGCTGCCGCGCGCGGCCTCGAGCTCGTGACCGAGATCGACGCGGATTACCCAAACAGTCTGCGGGACCTCGGCGATCCGCCGGCGGTGCTCTGGAGCCGCGGATCATGGGCGACATTGCAGGAGCCAGTTGTCGCAGTCGTCGGTACGCGTCACGCTACGTCCTACGGCCTCCGCATGACCCGCGAAATCGTCGCGGCGCTCGCGCGCGCGGGCGCGACGATCGTGAGTGGCATGGCACTCGGCATCGACGCCGTCGCGCACAAGGCGACGCTCGACGTGGACGGGCGCACCGTCGCCGTGCTCGGAACCGGCGCCGATGTCGCCTATCCGCGCGCTCACGTGGCGCTTCATCGTGAGATCGGTGCCCGCGGCCTTGTGGTGTCGGAGCTTGCTCCCGGTGCGCGATCGCACGGCGGATCCTTTCCCATGCGCAATCGCATCATCGCGGCCCTCGCGAGGCTGACGATCGTCGTCGAGGCGCCGTTGCCGAGTGGTGCGCTGATCACGGCGCGAAGGGCACTCGACCTCGGCCGCGACGTGGCCGCGGTTCCAGGCCCCATCGACTCGCCGCAGAGCCAAGGCACGAACGAGTACATTCGCGACGGTGCACATCCCATTACGTCAGTGGCCGACGCGCTCACGCTCGTCGGTTTGTCCGTGCCGGCTCGCTCGGCGCCGGCGCTCAACGACGAGATCGAAGGGCGGATTTGGGGTGCGCTCGCCTCGGGCGCTGCAACGCTCGACGAGCTCTGCGCCCGCGCGGCCCTTCCGGTAACGCAGTGTCTCACCGCGATCACGCGTCTCGAGCTCCGCGGCGTCGTTGAATGCGCGTTGACGGGGGAGATTCGCCGCCGTTGACTCGAGGTGGACGGCATGCACGCCCGTATATTTCGTTGTGCTCCCTCGACATGTGTATGTACACGTCCCATTCTGCGCGCGACGCTGCACGTACTGCGATTTTTCCATCGCGGTGCGTAAGGTCGTTCCGGTCGACGAGTACACGACCGCGCTGAGTCGGGAGCTCGACCTGCGCTTCGGGGAGCATGACCCATGGTCCGTCGATACGCTCTACTTCGGTGGCGGAACGCCGTCGCGACTCGGCGGTGAAGGAGTCCAGCGCCTCGTGGAGGCGATCCGTCGCCGAATCGACCTCGCCCCGGACGCCGAGCTCACCCTCGAGGCGAATCCGGAAGACGTCACGACCGAGGCAGTTCGCAGTTGGAAAGCGGCTGGCGTCAATCGTCTATCGATCGGATCGCAGTCATTCGACGACCGCGTGCTCGCCTGGATGCATCGCACGCATGATTCGGCGGCGATCGTTCGCGCCGTCGAAAGTGCTCGCGCGGGTGGGATCGACAATCTCTCGCTCGATCTGATCTTCGCGCTACCGCGTGACATCGAGCGGTCGTGGGCGGCCGACGTCGAACACGCGCTCGAGCTCGACCCGTCTCATTTATCGCTGTACGGTCTGACCGTCGAGCCGCGGACCCCGCTCGGCCGACTGCAATCGCGGGGAGAGCTGATCGAGTCGCCGGATGAGCGCTACGAAGCTGAGTTCGTTCATGCACACGAGGCGCTCACGGCGGCGGGTTACGACCACTACGAGGTGTCGAACTTCGGAAAGCCCGGCCGGCACTCTCGCCACAACGCGGCGTACTGGACCAACGTCGGCTACGCCGGGCTAGGGCCGTCGGCTCACGAGTTCGACGGACGCAATCGACGCTGGAACGTCGCTGCCTATACCGACTGGCTTGGTCGCATCGGCGCCGGGCAAGATCCCTTGGACGCGAGCGAGGAGCTCACGGACGCCAACCGCACGGCCGAGGACATCTATCTGGGCCTGCGGACGGGTCGTGGACTGGCGGTGCGGAAGAATGAGGTGTCACGAATTCGCACCTGGGTCGAAGCCGGATGGGCCACGATCGACGCCGACGATCGAATCGTGCTCACCGCGCTAGGCTGGCTCAGGCTCGACGCACTGGCTGCTGACTTGACACTGGTCCGAAGTTGTTACTAGCTTTAGAGTTATGGTATCAGAAGAGCTCAGCAGGCGCGAGCGCCGCGTGCTCGAAGCGGTGATCCGAAGCTACGTAGAAACTGCAGAGCCCGCCGGCTCTCG
>DASVYG010000317.1:0-5568 GCA_036392315.1 Gemmatimonadaceae bacterium | reverse complement strand
TTCTCGCAACTGGTCACACTTTATGTGACGCCGGTCTTCTACACGTATCTGGACGAATGGCAGCAGTGGTTCTCGCGGCGGAAGCAGAGAGCCAGCCGACCGGTCGTGGTCGCGGCTAGTCCGGTGACGGGGGACTAAACTACCGGACGGGGCGAAATGCCTAAAGGCGCGAAATGCCTAAGGGCGCGAAATGCCTAACGGCGCGAAATGCCTAACGGCGCGAAATTCCTAAGGGCGCGGAATTCCTAAGGGCGCGGAATTCCTAACGGCGCGGAATTCCTGACAGCGCGGAATTCCTAACGGCGCGGAATTCCTGACAGCGCGGAATTCCTGACAGCGCGGAATTCCTGACAGCGCGGAATTCCTTACCGCGCGAAGTGCCTAACGGCGCGAAATCCCAAAGAGCGCGGACGGCGCGGATCAGAACGGAAACCGGCAACAGCAGCGAGCGGGCCGCCTTCCGAGTTTCCCGACACCGAATGGTTCGTAACGCTGTCATCGCCGTTCGGCATTCTGCGCCGTTAGGAATGTCGCGCCGTTAGGGATTTCGCGCTGTTAGGAATTTCGCGCTGTTAGGAATTTCGCGCCTTAGGAAAGTCGCGCCCTTAGGGCTTTCGCGCGGTTAGGCATTTCCCCCTTTCAACCCCGGATTTCCTTTTGTGTGCCTTTATCCACTCTCGCCCCCACCGTTGCGCTCGTGTGTATTCCTTCCCTGAACTCCTCGATCATCTTTCGATTGAACGCCGGGATGTCGTCCGGTTTTCGGCTCGTGACCAATCCCATGTCCGTCACCACGTCCCGATCCACCCAATCCCCGCCCGCGTTCCGGATGTCCGTCTGTAACGACGGCCACGACGTCAGTTCGCGATTGCGGACCGCATCGGCCTCGACGAGCAGCCACGGTCCGTGACAGATCGCGGCGACGGGTTTGCCCGCTTGGAAGAAGGCTTTGACGAATTGCACCGCTTGCTTGTCCATGCGGAGCCGGTCGGGACTCATGACGCCGCCGGGCAACAGTAGTGCGTCGAAGTCATCGGGCTTTGCCGCGCTGAGGGCGCGGTCGACGGGGATTTCGGCGCCCCACTGCCCGTGTTGCCAGGCTTTGATCTTACCTTCCTTAGGTGAGACGACGACCGTCGTCGCACCGGCGTCGTCGAGCGCCTTGCGGGGCTCGGTGAGCTCGGATTGTTCGACGCCGTCGGTGGCGAGGATCGCGACTCGTTTGCCGTTCAGATCGTTGCGTGCCATATGTTCCTTCTCCTAAGAGGATTCACACAAATCGCCGCAAACACCGGACCGCGCGCAACAGCGCTCGTATTCGCGCTCGTCGCCGCACTGACGAGTGTGCCGTCGCGCGCCACGAGTCAAACGCCGATGAAGGGCGACAGCATTCACGCCGCTCAGACGCTCTTCACGTGGCGCGACGGCGTGTTGGCCGCGTCGTTCACTGCGGCGACGATCGCGATGTTTCCAATCGATCAATCCGCGGCGCGTCACCTTCAGGATTCGACGACGCAGGCAAATCGCTTCTTCAAGAACGCATCGCGCGACGTGCAATACATCGCCGATCCCGGCTCGATCGTCATCGGCGTGTCGATGTACGGCATCGGTCGCCTTGCGCATTGGCGTGATTTTGCCGACCTCGGCCTGCACGGAACAGAAGCGGTCGTGCTCTCAGGTGCGGCAACGGCGCTCATCAAGGGACTGGCGGGCAGAGCGCGTCCGTACGAGTCGCTCGATACCAACGCGCACGACTTCCGTCTCGGGCGCGGGTTCAGCAGTGGCGCCTTCGCGTCCTTTCCATCCGGGCACACGTCCGCCGCGTTCGCCGCCGCATCCGTCGTGACGAGCGAGTCGCAACGCTGGTGGCCGCACCAGACGTGGCTGGTCGCTCCGGCGATGTACGGCGGCGCAACGCTCGTCGGCTTGTCGCGGATGTACAACAACGCGCACTGGGCGAGCGACGTCGTGCTCGGCGCGGCGATCGGGACGTTCAGCGGGATCAAAGTGGTGCGCTATAGTCACGGGCACTCGGACAATTTCATCGATCGCACGCTGCTCAGTCTTCACGTCGTTCCGGCGGCGGACGGTGTGGCGATCGTCGTCAGTCGCTGACCAGGCTGTCATTGTCGCGACAGGTCGCAGCCATAGTTTCTGTACGAGCTGTACAAGCGTCAGCACCAGCCGAGGGCGTCAATGCGAGTGTTGGTCGTCGAGGATGATCCCGAGCTGTCCGCCGTGCTCGAGAGCGGATTGTCCGAGCATGGCTTTCAGGTCGCTCGCGAGACGACCTTCGAAGGCGGACGCGCCCGCGCCATGCTCGGCGCGTTCGACGTCATCGTGCTCGACGTGATGCTCCCCGGCGGCAGCGGCTTCGACTTGTGCCGCGCGCTGCGGGATCGGAAGGTCGGTACGCCGGTACTCATGCTCACCGCGCGCGACACGGTGGACGATCGCGTGCGCGGGCTCGACTCCGGCGCCGACGACTATCTCACCAAACCGTTCGCTTTCCGCGAGCTCGTGGCGCGGCTGCATGCGCTCGCACGTCGTCCGCCCACGCAGCTTCCCGAAGTCGCGACCGTCGCCGACCTCGAGGTGGATCTGCGCGCGCATCGCGTGCGGCGCGCCGGCCGCGACATCGAGCTCACGGCGAAAGAGTTCGCGCTGCTCGAGTTCTTCCTTCGGCACGCGGGGCAAGTGGTCGATCGTGCGGCGATCACGGCCCACGTGTGGGACGAGAATCACGATCCGTTCACCAACGTGCTCGAGGTGCTCGTTCGGCGGCTACGTCGAAAGATCGATGATGGCTTCGACGTGAAATTGATTCACACACTGCGCGGCGCCGGCTATCGCCTCGGCACATGAGCGACGGTCGTTCGCGCGCCGCCGCGCTTCCCCAATCGCTCGCCCGGCTTCGCCTCAAGCTCACGGCGTGGTACGTCGGAACGTTCTTCGCCATCCTCGCGCTGCTCGGCGTCGGGATGTTCGCGGCGATCACGCGGCAGTTCGATCGTGAGCTCGATGCTTCGCTGCGCGATGCGACAGGCGACATGATCACGATGGTGCGCGCGCGCGGAGCAGACGCCACGCTTCGCGATCTTCGTATTCCCGGCCGCACGTTGATGCTGGCCGACACGATCGGCCGCTCGATCGACGGAGGGTCGCTCGAACCCTGGCTCACCAATGTGGCGGAGGCCGCGGCGCGCGAAGGAACGGCAAGCGCCAATCATGCCGTAGACGAGGGAGCGATCCTTCGCGTTTTTGCGCAGCGTGTAACGTTGCCCAATTCATCGCCGCTCGTTGCCCTGGCCATGGCCGACGAGATCGAGATCGAGGATCGGTATCCGGCGTTGATCGCGGAGTTCGGGGCCGCGGCACTGGTCGCCCTCGTGCTGGTCGCCGCGGGCGGATGGCTGCTCGCGCGACAGTCCATCGCGCCCGTGGAGCGAAGTGTGGAGCACATGCGCCGTTTCATGGCCGACGCCGCGCACGAGCTGCGGACGCCGTTGACCGTCGTGCGCAGCCGCGCCGAGGTCGCGCTCCAGCGCACGCGGTCGCCGGGCGAATATGTCGAGTCGCTGCGCGCCATCGAGCGAGAGACGGAGCGACTCGGCGGCATCGTCGAGGATCTGCTCATGTTGGCGCGAGCCGACGCCGGTGAGCGCCCCGTCGAGCATCGCCGAGTGTTTCTCGACGACGTCACGCTCGACGCCGCGGAGTCCGCGCGCGCCATGGCCGACCGCAAAGCAGTCCGTCTCGAGGTCGACGACTTCGAGGAGGCCGCCGTGATGGGTGACGCCACGCTGCTTCGCCAGCTCGTGCTCATCCTGCTCGACAACGCGATCAAATTCACCGGCACGGGCGGCCTCGTACGCGTCGGCGTCCGCTCGGACGGGTCGACAGCGACGCTGACGGTGACAGACACCGGCGTTGGGATTCCGTCGGATCAGCTGCCGCACGTGTTCGAGCGCTTCTATCGCGGCGACCCGTCACGAACGCGCGGCCCGGGAGTCGACACCCCCTCCGAAGGCGTGGGCCTCGGCCTGTCTATTGCCCAATGGATCGCCGACGAGCATCGCGCGTCGATCCGTATCGACTCGAGCCCTGGACAAGGCGCCCGGGTCACCATTGAGTTTCCGGCCGAACCAGTGGGACGCGCGGCGCCCGTGGCCGTACCGGTGTCATCGTCCTGACAGGTTTGCCGGGCTAGCGTTCACCTTCTCACGCACATCCTCGAGGTCATGCACTTACGCACCGCCCTGATCGTGGCATGCGCCGTTCATGCCGCGCCCATCGCAGGACAGTTGACCCCGATGACCCGCGCCGCCGCCGTCGCCACGGCACTGGACCGCGGGGCCCGACTCGGCGTCGCCCGCGCGGATACCGCGGTGGCCGGCGCGCAGCTGATCACGGCGCGTGCGCTTCCCAATCCGTCGCTGTCGGCAAGCTACAGCAAGTCGTTCCCACAGTATCACGTCACCGCGGACATCCCGATCGACCTTCCGCCGCTGCGATCGCTGCGCGTGCGATCGGCGCAGATCGGATTGGATGCAGCGCGCCTGCGGTTTCAGTTCGCACGCGCGACGATCGCCCTCGACGCCGACACGACGTACACGCACGCCGTGGCTGCTCGCGAACGGCTCGCGCTGTCGCGGCGCAACGCGCTCGACGCAGACAGTCTGCTGCACATGGTCGAGCGCCGGCGCGACGCCGGCGACGCAAGTGACATGGACGTCGAGCTCGCGCGCGTGAACGCAGGCCAGCAGGAGAACCTCGCCGCGGGCGATTCGCTCACCCTGATCTCATCGCTGCTCGACCTGCAGGCGGTGCTCGGCATGACGGCCGACCAACTGGCGATCAGCGCCACCGATTCGCTCGCGGCGCCGCCGGCGGCGGCAGTGCCCGGACGAACGCTGAATGAGACCGCGGCGGGGATGTCCCTCGAATCGGCGACGCTCGCGGCGCGCCTCCAACATCGGTCGATCTTCTCGACGCCCAGCATCTCGCTCGGATTCGAGAATCATGATCCCAGTCAACCGGGAATTCTGCCGACGTTCGGCCTAGGGTTGGCGCTCCCACTGTTCGATCGCAACCGCGGTCAAATCGCGCAAGCCGAAGCCGAGCGACTGCGCGCCGCCGCCGAGCTGACGCTGGCACAGGTCGAGGCGCGCAACCAGATCGCGCACGCGCTTCGCGCGCGCGAGAACGCGATGGCGCGGAGTGAGCGCGACCAACGGCTCATCGTGAGCGCGAACCGTGTCGCGGCAATGTCCCTCACGGCGTATCGCGAGGGTGCGGCCTCGCTGCCCAACGTGCTCGAAGCCCAGCGCAATGCGCGCGAAGTACTGGCGCAATACATTGACGACCTCTCGAACGCTTGGATCGCGACCGCCGAGCTTCGCGTGCTCGCCCTCGCTCCGTCGCCCAGCAATCAACCATGAGACGACACCATCAACTCGTTGCCGCGGCCATGCTCGCATCGCTCGCGTCGCTCGCCTGCTCGAAGAAGAAGGAGGCTGACGAGGGCGGCGGCGACGCCGTGGCGCATCCGGTCGTCGGCGTGCAAAC
>DASVYG010000316.1:0-2683 GCA_036392315.1 Gemmatimonadaceae bacterium | reverse complement strand
CGGATCACCCGGATCGTCGGCGTTGTTGTCCACGCCGCCGCCGCCACGATTGGCAATGAACGGATGCGACGTCCACGACGTCGGCTTGGTGGACGACGCTTGCTGCGCCTTGCGGGTGTCGCCCGAGGGGAAGCGCTTATCCGGAGTGCGAATCAGGATGTACATGCGGTTGGCCGGCGTGGCCGCCAGCCAGTCTCGATACGACCCCAGCGGGTCCCCCGCGTGGGAGGTGTCGGCCATTCCGTAGTAAATGGGCGAGAGCTGCAACCAGGCGGCCGCCACGTTCTGCTGCGACGAGTAGCCGATGCGGTATCCGGTCGAGCCGCCCGAGGAGACGGCAAAGTCCTTCGTGATGCTGCTCTCGGCATCCTTGATCACTTTGTCCCACGCGACCGCGGCGCGTTCGGTCGGCGTTCTCGCGACTCCGGCTCGGAACCGGGCGCGGAACGCGCGGATCAACTGCGGAAATGTTCCCGACGGACCCAGGCTCATCGTGTTGCTGTTGCCGCCCAACCACGACTGGTCGACCGACAGCGTGACGCCAGTGGTACCCCATGTCTTGCTCGCGATCGCTTCGGCCGTGTCGAGCATTCGAATCGCGTCAGCCATGACATCTTGATAGCTGGAGAGCGGCGGCACGGAATCGGCCGGCATGCCGGGGTGGACGATTCCGGCCGAATCATAGCGCATGGCCAACTGCCCTTGGTCGACCCCGATGATGAAGAACGCGAATGCGCGATCTCGCATGTCCTGTGCGGAATCAGTCGCGGCGTTGGCCGGGTTGCCGACGACCGGCACCGCGGTGCCGGTGGTACCGCCTGCCTTCATGAGCGCATCGAGCGCATTGACCGCGTTCACTTCCAGACGGGCGGCCCGTTGCGAGTTGCTGAAATCATCGAAGTGATTGGTGCCGCCGCGCAGGTTCTGAATCGGCGAGCGCGGAATGCCACCCTGTGGCCCCATGTCGAAGTTGTTGAGCTGCGAGTACCCCTCCTCGGCAAGCACGTAGACTTGGGGCATGAGCACGCTCGTCGAGTACAGAACGGCGTTGTGCGCCGTCTGATAGCCCGCGGCGATCGTCGCCTCGATCGAGGCGGCGTTCGCCAGAACACGGGCGACGTCGGGCTGGTTCGTGTTGGTGACGTCCAGCGCGTCTCTGCAGCCGGCGGCAACCGCAACCGCCGCGGCGAACGTCAGCCAGAATGTTCGTTTCATCGCGTGTCCTCAAAGAGGTCAGGCGCGGCGGAGCACATTGGATCACTGACTCCGCCGCGCGATCGGCTTAGAATTTCGAGCTGAGCGTGAACGTGAACGTGCGCACCTGCGGGTAGGCGCCCCCTGCGGATTGGACGGCGGACAACGCCGCCGATCCGAGGAATCCGCCACCGTCGCCAACTTCCGGATCCCAGCCTGAGAACTTGCTGATCGTCATCAGGTTGCGGCCGATCGCGCTCACGGTCCAATCGCCGGCGATGTGGCTGATGCGGCCGATCTGATATCCAATGCTCACTTCGCGCAGCTTGGTATACGTGGCGTTCTCGATGTTGTACTCGTTCGAGCCGAGCACGTCATAGAAGCCGCCTACGCCGGCGCCGTTGTCCGGGCTCGGCGCGCGCCAGTAGTAGCCGATCGGCTTGGCCGTCTCGACCGTCTTGCCATTCTGGTCCTCGGCATTCGTGAGGAAGTCGCCCAACGACCAATTGTTCTGTTGATTGTAGACCTTGTTGCCATGCGAGTGGTCGAGGAGCGCGTACACATTCAATTTCTTGAATTGGAAGTTCTGCGAGAAGGTCAACCGCCAGAGCGGCTGCGTGTTGCCGAGAAGATTGTCGGTTCTCGCCGTGCCGGTCGAGTCACGCAGGACCGTGAGCATGCCCCAGCTGGTGAGCGGGAGGCCGTAGGGTGCGTTGACGATGCCGCCCGCCGCCCTGCAGGCCACGGCGCCGGTGATCGTGGTGACCGGAACGCCCTTGACGATGCAACCAGGGAGCGTCGTCTGCCACAGATTCTTCGTCACGCCGTCGGTCAGGCTGTTGCCGGCGCCGACCCAGACGACATAGCCGTCGCTGTTGACCTGCCATTCCTTACCCGGTCCGCACCGCTTGTCGAAGCCGTCCGCCGGATCGAGCTCGGCGCAGCTGGTGATGCGCTTGCGGCCGTACATGTTGCCGAGTCGCTCGCCCACTCGGAAGTAGGAGAGAAGATTGTTCGAGGTGCTCGTGAAGGTCGGGATGTCCATCGCGCGAATGTACGAGCGGTTCGCATCCCAATTGAGGCGACCCGACCACACGGTCGTCTTGTTGGTGAAGATCGGAATGTTGAGCGACGTCTCGTACGTCTTGCCCTCTACGATGCCGGCGTTCTTGAACTGCGACGAGAATCCGGACGACACCGACGGCGGCACATTGAGAATCTGGTGCGTCGTGATGTCGCGGGCATAGGTGAAGGTGAGCCCGTACTTGCCGAATATCTGGGCGTCGAGCCCGTATTCGGTCTCCAGCGTGTATTCGGGCTTGAGGTTCACGTTGCCCAGCGTCTGCGCGGTGATCGAGCCGCCGGCGCCGACGGTGAGCGTCTGGTACTGATCGGCGAACGGCGGGCGTCCACCGGCCGATCCGACCGACGCGCGCAGCTTGAAGTCGTCGAAGACCGAACGGAGCTTCCACCACGATTCGTCGGACAG
>DASVYG010000315.1:0-3765 GCA_036392315.1 Gemmatimonadaceae bacterium | reverse complement strand
ACAGCGATTTACACGACCGATCGGGCGGTTTGCAGCATCCGCTGGGCGATTTACACAGCGATCCGCGGGATTTACTCAACCGATCGGGCGGTTTGCAGCGCGGAACTCCGCTAAACAGGGCGGGACCGGGCCTCGACACTCCGGTAACCCGATTTCGCCGAGGGATTCAACGCGCCACTACCTTTCATCGGCACTGCCCCCAAGCTCCCTTTTGGCAACCATGAAACTCGTCGAGTGCGTTCCCAATTTCTCTGAAGGCCGACGCCCGGACGTGGTCGCGGCAATTCGCGATGCTATCGCCGCCATCGATGGAATAGCGATCCTGGACGTCTCGTCCGATCAATCGCACAACCGAACGGTCATCACGTTCGTCGCTCCCGTCGACCGCGCGGTCGAGGCGGCGTTCGCGGGCATTCGCGTCGCGCGGGAACGCATCGATCTCAACCACCACACCGGCGAGCATCCGCGCATGGGCGCGACCGACGTCGTCCCATTCATTCCCCTCGAGGGAACGACGATGGAGGATTGCATCGTCCTCGCGCGCACGCTTGGCGAGCGCGTCGGACGAGAGCTCGAGATTCCGGTCTTCCTCTACGAACGTGCGGCAACACGACCCGATCGAGAGAATCTGGCCGACGTCCGTCGCGGTGAGTTCGAGGGCATCCGCGACGAGATGGCTGCCGGTGCCGCCAACCGCCGTCCCGATTTCGGTCCGTCACGCATTCATGCCACCGCCGGCGCGGTCGCGATCGGCGCACGACCGTTTCTCGTCGCATACAACGTATATCTCGGACCGGCATCGAACATCGGCGTCGCCAAAGCGGTCGCCAAAGCCGTGCGCGGCTCGTCCGGCGGACTGCGCTACGTCAAAGGACTCGGCCTGGAGGTCGACGGCCAAGCGCAGGTGTCGATGAATCTCGTCGACACCGAGAAGACGCCGCTCTACCGCGCGTATGACATGGTGAAGATGGAAGCCGAGTCGCAGGGCGTGTCGCCCACATGGAGCGAGATCGTGGGGCTCGTGCCCGAGAAAGCGCTGTTGGAGACGGCGGCGCGTCACATCCAGCTCCGCGATTTCACGCCGGAGATGGTGCTCGAGAACAAAGTCCGCACGGCGATTCAAGGCGGCGAGTCGCTCTCCGGATTCGTGGCATCGGTTGCGTCGTCGTCGCCCACGCCGGGTGGGGGAAGCGTCGCCGCGCACGTAGGCGCGTTGGCCGCGGCGCTGGCGCAAATGGTCGCGGGACTCACCGCGGGGAGAAAGAAGTACGTCGCGGTAGACGCCGAGATGCGTGAGCTCGGCCTCGAGGCCGCGGGGCTCGTGAACTTGTTGTCGACGCTCGTCGCGCGCGACGCGGAGGCGTACGGCGCCGTGTCGGCCGCATACAAGATGCCGAACGAGCCCGAGGACGCCGCCAACAAACGCAAGGCCGCGATCATGGATGCGCTGCTCGGCGCGGCCGAGGTTCCACTCGAGACCGCACGCGCATGCGCACGCGTCGCCGAGCTTGCGGCAACGTGTGCCGTCAAGGGAAACTCGAATGCCGTATCCGATGCCGGTGTCGCCGCGCTGCTCGCCGAGTCGGCGTGCCGCGGCGCGGTGTACAACGTGCGCATCAATGTCTCGTCGCTCGAGGATCGATCGCGCGGAGCCGGCTTGGTCGAGGAAGCGAATCAGCTGCTGATGCAGGCGCGAACGAGCGTCGAACGGGCGACGGCGGCGGTGGACAAAGCCATCGGATAGTTTCTGCGGATCAACCACTCACGATCGCGTGAATGTTGCCATCCGGATCTTTGAACCATGCGGCGCGCGTATCGCCGGCCACGTGAATGTCGCCCTGTCGCTTCATCTGCGGCATGTCGTAGTGCTCGAAGACGAGTCCCTTCACTTTGAGTGCTTTGACGATGCGCTCGATGTCGTTGCCGACCATCCATGTCGCCGCGGTCGCCTTGTTGGTTCCTGCGAACTGTGATCGATACACCAGCAGTTTGCCTGCACCGGTGGCGTACGTCACGGCTTCGCCGCCCTGTGAGGCGACCTGTGTCAAACCCAGCACGCCTTCGTAGAATCGTTTTGCGGCGGCGAGGTCTTTGACGGCGACTGTGGCGACCGCGGGTCGATCGGCTAGCATTCGTTCCTCGAGTGGTATTGGGCGCGAACGGTGCTGCGTGAATCGTGCCTCGACGAACAGCCTGATGCTCTTACCGCCGTCCAGCCACGTCGACCAGCGTGCGGAAGATCATCTCCGTCCCTTGTCCGAGCGACGCGATGCTCACCTTCTCGTCGTTTCCATGCATCCGCGTCAGCTCGTCGGCGTCGATCGGATACGGGTAGATCCCATATACCGGCACGCCGCGTGACCGCCACGCCGAGGCATCCGTTCCCGCTTGAAATAGATACGGTGTGACTTCCGCGCCGGGGAACTGCGCGTGTGCCGCGGCCGTGAGCGCGCGATACAGGTCGGTGGTCTCGGATGAGGGTGGCGTCGGTGCGGAGCTTCGCGTTGAGGTCTTGATCTCGATCGTCGAGTCGCCGACGACACGACGGAGCGTCGCGAGAAAGGCACCGAGATCGCTGCCCGGAATGAGACGGAGGTTGATCGTCGCCGTGGCCGAGCCGGGAATCACGTTGTTGCGAAAGCCGCCCTGGATGATGACCGGCGCGATCGTGTTGCGAATGAGCGAGTGCAACAACGGATCGCGACTGATGATGGAATCCGCTCGCCGCGCTCGCGCCGCATCGCTGCCCACGAGATCGCGAAAGTATCCGGACATCGGCGGCGCACTCGTCCGCGACAGCGCGGTAAAGAACTGCTTCGTCGACGGTGTGATCGACAGCGGCGTCTCGTACGCCGACAGCTTGGCCAGCGCGCGCGCGAGCGCGAAGATCGCGTTGTCCGGACGCGGCATGGAGCTGTGCGTCGACGTACCGAGCGCCGTCACCGTCATCGGTATCGACATCTTGTCGGCGGTCGAGATGCTGACGTACCGCACGCGACCGTCGTCGCCTTTCATGATCCATCCGCCTTCATTCAGCGCGAATTCGGCGTCGATGTCCGGCCAATGATCGTGAGCCATCCACGCCGTGCCGTACGGGCCGCCGCTCTCCTCGTCCGATTCGGCGAGGAAAATCACGTCGCGTGCGAGCGGCACTTTTCGTTCGGCCAGCATCATCACCGCGCGCGCGAACACGGCCATGCCACCCTTGAAGTCGATCGCACCGCGACCGTAGACGTGCCCGTCCTTGATGATTCCCGCGAACGGATCCACACTCCATTTGTCGCGCTCCACGCCGACGACATCGGCGTGCGCCGCGAGCAAGACCGGACGCTTCGATCCGTCACCTTTGAGACGCGCAACGAAGATCGCCTTCGCGGTGTCGGGCGTCGGAATGATTTTGACGTCGAATCCGAGCGCGCGGAACCGCGGCGCGAGCAACTCGGCGAGTTGGCGCTCGTTGCCCGGCGGATTGCTCGTGTTGACGCGAATGAGATCGACGAGCAGCGCGGCCGTCGAGTCGCCATTCACGGTTTGGGCGCGGGCGCGCGAACCCACGGCGGCGAAGACCCCGGCGGCAGCGGCGACGGCAGTTGTTTTGAGGCGCATGGGCGGGATACTGCCGACTGGAGAACGTCTCTGCAAGGCGCATTTTAGCGCCTTCTTGACGCCTCGAGGCCGTGAAGGACATGTCGCCAAATCGTCATACAGGTATGAGACCCGGTAAATCCGAGACCCGTGTCCTCGCGATCTTGTTCATTTCGGCGG
>DASVYG010000314.1:0-4113 GCA_036392315.1 Gemmatimonadaceae bacterium | reverse complement strand
TCGAGATCCGTGTAGTCCGACGCTTGATCGCCGCCATATCGCCCGCCGTACAGGAATCCGTCGAGCGAGAGGCTGTTGCGGTCGGTGAACCGATACTCGGTGCGCACGGTGCCGCCGCCCGAGAGCGGCGCTTGTCGCCCGTCGAGAATGGTCTCGGTGTAGACCGGAACGGGGACGACGAGGTTGGTCCGCGAGATGGTGCCGGACGTCGCGCGATGATCGTGATACGTACTGCCCGAGAGGAACACCGTGAGCTTGCCCTGCTGCTTGCCGATGTTTCCGTTGGCGTTCGTCTGCCCCGTCGACGACGTGCCGGCGGACAGTCCGCCACTCAACCCGAGCTCGGCCTGCTGATTGAGGACGATGTTGATGATGCCGGCCGTGCCCTCGGGATCGTCCTTGGCCGACGGATTGGTCGCCACCTCCACGTTCTTCACCGTGCCGGCGGGCAGCTGGGCGAGAAACGCCCCGAGCTGATCGCCCTTGAGCGGGGTCGACCGGCCGTTGATTTGAATCACGACGTTGGCGTTGCCGCGAAGGCTCACATTGTTCGAGCCGTCGACCTCGACCAACGGAATGTTGCGCAACACGTCAATGGCCGTGCCGCCGCTGGCGGTCGTCATGTTCTTGACGCTGTAGCTGTTCCGGTCGGGCGCCAGCACTGTCTCTTCGCGGTCGGCGACAACGTGCTCCGCCGCGAGCTTCGTCGCGACGATGCTCAGCGCGATCACGCCAACGTCTACGGTCGGCTTCTCGGCCGTGACGACGATATTGTTGCGAAGGACCGGAGCGAAGCCGATGACGCGAACACGCAAGGTATAGCGGCCGGGCGTCAAGCCGTCGACACGAAACGAGCCATCGTCTTTCGGCAGTGCGCCACTCGCGAACGCAGAGTCGGTCGCACGACGCACGGCGACCGAACCCGTCGTCACTGGCCGTCCACTCGCCGAGTCGACGAGCCGTCCGACGACCTCGCCAACAGCCGCGACGGGACGCCTGGCTCCAACCGTCTGCGCAGACACAGGACCCGCTCCGACAACCCCGATGAGGAAAGCCAGGAGCGATCCTTTAAGTGCTACCGAATGATGCATTCGTTGTTAAGATGTGTGCACGGAATGTCTGACACTGCAAGCGGGCCGTTGGTTGTCTACGGCTCCGAGACCTTTGGCGCTGCATGGCGACGGCCAATCCGGCTTGAGTCGCTCTTGGGTGCCTGACTCCGCCGCCGCGGCGTCCGCGGCGCCATCAGAGCCGCGTATGTCTCACGGATTGCGCGATCGCAGGCAGCCGCCGTGAGCGTTTCGCCTCTATCCATCGCGTCCGCTCCCGTGACGCGCAACTGCTCGATGAAGAACACCGCCATCTGCGCTGAGCAGGTGATGCGGCAGCGGTAGGCATTGCCGTCGACGGAGTCGCGATACGCAAAGCGGTAGCCGAACTGGACGACGCTGACGCCAGCCTTCCGACCACACGTCTCGAGTTGCCTGACATTCACCGCCTCGGCGGCATTGCCGGGAACAGAGAACCGGAGAATGTTCATCGAGCTTGCTTTCCCTCCTCTCGGCGTCCCGGCCGGACTTCCGACCGTGAACAGAACGCTCATTGAAGGGGACGCATGCGCGCCTGCTGAAGTAAACATTAGATTTTCTAATCTTCGAGGAGCGGACCATGGGCACGTACGGCGTGGATTTGCAGACGCTGAGCGTGGGACTTCTGGTGGTGCGCGTCGTGATCGGATTCGTGATGGCGGCGCACGGCGCTCAGAAGTTGTTCGGGTGGTTTGGAGGATACGGGCTGAACAAAACCGGCGAATTCTTCGTGCAGCTCGGATTCTGGCCGGGCCGCGCGCTTGCGGCGACGGCGTCGGCCTCGGAGATCGCGAGCGGACTTCTTGTCGTCCTCGGCTTTCTCGGTCCGATCGGTCCGGCGCTCATGATCTCCGTCATGATCGTCGCGATGATCACCGTGCATTGGAAGAATGGACTGTTCGCCACCGATAACGGCGTCGAGGTGCCGCTCTTGTACGCCACCGTGGCGTTCGGGCTCGCGCTCATCGGCTATGGTCGCTATTCCGTCGACGAGTGGCTCGGGCTCACCAGCCGATGGCCGCCGGTCGTCACGTGGATCGCGTTGGGCATCGGCGCCGCGGGCGGGCTCACGAACGCGGCAATCCGTCGTCGCTCGGCGACCGCGGGTGGCGGCTGACGAGTCGGGCAGACTCTCGCGCGGATTTTGCGACACGCAGACTCGTCCATCCCTCACGAGGAGCACGCCCCAAGTGTCACTGACTGCCACGCAGCGCAAGATCTTGGAACGCCGACTTCGCGACGAGCGCGAACGCGCATTGGAGACGCTCAACCGCACGTTGGCCGAACGTGCCAGCGCCTCGGAGCAGGATCGTTCCGGGGACCTGACGCTCCTTCCGATGCATCCGGCCGATCTCGGGACGGACGCGATCGACACGGAGCTCGACGTCTCGAACGCGACGCGCATCTCGCAGGAGCTGGCGGAAATCGACGCGGCACTCGAACGGCTGTACTCCGCGCCCGAGCGATTCGGAATCTGCGAGGACACCGGCGACCAGATTCCGTTCGAGCGCCTGGAAATCATTCCATGGGCGCGGACGTGCGGTCAGGCGGAGCGAACGTAGCGAGCGTAGCGAGGCTAACCGAGCGACGCACTCGCCGAGATGTTCAGCACGATTTTGCCGACGACGTGTCCGCGCTCGATTCGCTCGTGCGCGCGGGCCACATCGTTTAGGGAATACACCTCGGCGATCGGCACCTCGAGCCGCGACTGCTCGACGGCGGCATTGAGCCGCTCGAACTGACGCACGCCGGATTGCGCATCGTACCCGATCATGCGAAGCCCGCGACGTTTGCGTGGTTCCGGCTCTACTCCATTGGGGTACGCGACCCGACCGCCCTTCTTCAGTGCGTCGAGACAGCGGGTCAACTCCTTGCCGCCGGCACACGCGAGCACGGCGTCCACCCCATCGGGTGCGAATTGGTCGAGGGCTGCATCCATGTCGCCGTCGCTCGCTCGACCATCGATGGCCTCGTCGGCACCGAGCCGGCGAACGAGCTCGACCCCGTCGCCACCCGAGGCAATCGCGAGCGCGCGCGCACCGCGTAGTTTTGCGAACTGGAGTGCAATCATACCGACGTTTCCGCTCGCGCCATGGATGACGACGTTCTCTCCCGAGGCGATCTCGAGCGTGTCGTCGACACCCTGCAGCGCCGTGAGGCCAATGGCGGGCAGTGCTCCGGCACGGACGGAGTCGAGCTCCGCGGGAATCTGCGCGACTCGTCCGGCGGGCACGGCCACGTACTCCGCATAGAAGCCGCCCTTGGAATTATCGAACGTGTACGAGTACACCCGATCGCCGAGGGCGAATCGATCGACGCTCGCGCCGACGGCGACGACGGTTCCGGATCCGTCAACGCCGAGGATGAGCGGAAACTCGGTCTTCCCTTCGGACCACTCGCCACTCCGTAGCGAAGGATCCCAGCTCCCAACTCCCGCGACGTCGACGGCTATGAGGACTTCGTGAGCGTTGGGCCGCGGCACCGGCACCGTGTCGATGGAAAAGACGCTTGGATCGCCGAAACGGTTGACCACGGCGGCGCGCATCGTATCCGGAACCGCGGACCGCGCCGCAATCGAGCGAGCGCGTGCGCGGCGGGACGTTCGTACCGATGATGTCATGAACCATCGTGGCCGCAGATTTCGTTCCGAATCGCCCTGGCGTCCGTGTGGATCCGGGGCAATCACGGCCCTCGTTCGACGACGAGCAGCACGAACGTGCCGGGCACCATCGTTGGACGCTGACGCGGTGGCGCTCCGGGCGCCGGGGGTTCGAACTTGGCGCCCGCGAGAAGCACGGCGTGCGATGCGAGGTCGAGTCCCATGTTGCGCGATCCCTGCATCGTCTCGAGAGTCTCCACCACGTGGTATCGATCGGGCGTATCTTGGTGAATCACGGTGAGCGTTCCATCCGCGCACGACGCAAAGGCGTCGCCGGTCGAAGGATCGTACCCGGCACCGTCCACACCCGAACCGATCGGCAGCGTTGCGATCACCTTCCCTGCTCGATAGTCGGACACGGCCATG
>DASVYG010000313.1:0-2600 GCA_036392315.1 Gemmatimonadaceae bacterium | reverse complement strand
GTTCAAATCCAGTCGCCCCGACCATTTATAAAAGAAGTATCTGTAACGAGTTACGAGAAATGGCCCGGCCAACATTCGCCGGGCCATTTCTCGTTTAGTAATCACCCAGCAATCACGCGATCGATTTTCGCCGGATTATGGAGCTCCCTCTAGTCGGCCGGTGGCGAGTCGGTCGCTTCATCCCGAGGCAGAGTGCCGAAGAGAGCGTCGAGTGCGTCGAGCGACTCGTCGGACGACGCCGCGGCTGCACGTCCAGCTGCCATGAACTCATCGTGCACTTTGTCAAACGCGTGATGACGCTCGCGATACGTCTTGAGGGTTCGGGCCAAGATTAACAAATCCGCTTGAGCTAGCTGGCTCAAAGGATTCAGAGAGGTATGAAGCAGCTGTTTGACGACGTCGAGCTCTGTTGTCGGCTGCGGGCTTGCCTCCGTCATTGCCATTGCGATTTCTGCGGCATGTGAACGCAGCGCGCGAATGTGCTCGCGTACCGTCTCCCTTTCGCTCTCCTTGTGATTCTCCTCCCATTCTTCGGCTTCCGCAAATACTCGGTCCGACACGCGCGTTAGGAACGCTTTCGCGTCGGCCTCGAGAACCTGCAGTCCGTTGAACTCTCGGTTAGTGACGATGCGGCCATCCGGTAAGACGTCTCCAACCCGCGGCCAATCGGGCCGCGACGGCGCAAAGAACGGCATGTTGCGCGCGAGTGCATCGGCTCGACGCTTCGCGACCTCCTCGAGGTAATCGGGGTCCTCGGGCGTTGGCTCTCCGTTCACGATCCGGCCTCCAACCGTGGCCGCCAAGCCATCACGCCGTCGCCGCTCTGAGCGGCGCACGTAGTCCTTCACGACGTAGGCGAGCAACGCAGAGGCCGGATTCCCGAGCGGCTCGCGATCGGACAAGCGACGCGGAACGGCTGCGCCGAGCAAGTGGTCGACAGACACGTCGACCACTCGCGACACCTCGACCAGCGATACCACGTCAGGCGTCCGCAGCGCCTCCCAGTCACGTAACCGAACAGCAGAGCCAACAGGCGCGGCCTTGAGTCGCTCGAGTGGCGGGAGCCAGCCACGTATCGTGCTCTCGCTCGTCTTCGCACCCTGCTTCTTGAGTGCTGCTTTGAGACGCTCGAACGGCGCGTCTGAACCGAACCGTTCCAAGAGGATCTCGTACAACAGAAGCGCGAATCGCTTCCGCTGATCCAGTGGCCACTTCCGTCGTCCGCTACGTCTGGCTCTTGGCACTGCGACCTCTATCCGCGATTAATTGCGGAAATTACAGCAATTCCTTCTTCTTTGCTGCGAATGGACGGGGCTTCCTCCTCACGTGTATCGTGCGCCATGCGGTGGCGAGAGGCCGCGAAATCGTTCCCTTCGGAGGAGTCCATGAAGGAGCTAATGACGACGGGAGAAACCAGCCAGTATGTTCGGCACGCCGTGCAGACGCTCGCGAAATGGCGCTGCTATGGGCTGGGTCCGCGGTACGTTCGTGTCGGTCGATCGATCCTTTACGATCGCGCGGACGTTGACGCCTGGCTCGAGACGCGGATGCGACGCTCGACGAGCGATCTGGCTTCGACAGGCGACGAGCCGAAGGACGCGAGGGTGTGAACATGGAATCGGCTGCGATTCCAGCTCGCCGCGCGTCGTCGTCAGGGTTGCCGCAATCGTCGCACTCTCACGAGCTCCCGTATCGCGCGATTTGGCTGCGCGAGCTGCGCGCGGGGAAACACGGGCAGCGACTGGACCTAACGTCGACTTGGCGCCTCGACGGCCTGTGGCGCGCGACGTGCCGGCAGTCGCGAGTTGAGGAGGCGCAACGACTACTTGGGAGCGCTATCGACCACGGGGCACATTCGACCGTGCTTGCCGCCTTGCTTCGCGACATTGACTGGGAGCGGGAGCAAGCGCACCGAGCATACCTCGGTGACACTGTGCACGCGCCAACGGCCGACAATGCCGGGTAGAGACTACGAGGCCGAGGCGCGGGCGAAACTCGAAGCAGACGGTCGGTCCCCAAACACGGTCGTCGCTGCCTCCGAACAGGGCACCGTGCGAACGCGCCGCAAGCGGAGTGCTCGACCACTGGAACGAGTCTCAGCGGATCCATTCCCCGCTGAGACTCTGTGGCTAGAGCCTGTCGAGGGAGCGGCCTTGCTGGATTCACTGTGCGAACGCCTCCGGCAGCATCTCATCTTGCCGCGTCACGCATCTGAGGCAATTGCGTTGTGGGTCGCGCACACGTACGTGATCGACTGTGCCGATTTCACACCGTATCTGTGGATCAGCTCGCCGGCACGGGAGTGCGGGAAGTCAACGCTGCTTGAGCTGCTCGCGCAACTCGCACATCGCGCGCAACTCACGGGCGGGATAACCGCTGCGGCGCTCTATCGCCGAATTGATCGGCTCCGGCCGACGATGCTACTCGACGAGCTGGACGCGCAACTGCGAAGTGACGCGGGAGAGAGCCTCCGGAGGGTACTCAATACCGGCTTTGCGCGATCTGGCAAGATGACGATCTGCATCGGCGACGCGCACGAGGACAAGGACTTCGCGACGTTCTGCCCGAAGGTGCTTGCAGGGATCGGACGACTCTGGGAC
>DASVYG010000312.1:0-52961 GCA_036392315.1 Gemmatimonadaceae bacterium | reverse complement strand
TTCCGCGACCAGAGCATCGCCGGCGTTCGGCGTTTTCTCGACCGCGTGTGGTCATCGGTGACCGACGCTACGACGGACGGCGCGCCGGACCCGCAGGTGATGCGCAAGCTGCATCAGACCATTAGAAAAGTCTCGAGCGACGTTCCCGCGCTCAGCTACAACACGGCGATCGCGGCGATGATGGAATTCATCAACGTCGTGCGCCGCGGTGAGCGGCGGGCGCATCGGGCCGAGGTCGAGCCACTCGTGCAGCTGATCTCTCCGTTCGCGCCGCATGTGGCCGAAGAACTCTGGGAGCGACTTGGCCACAGCGAGAGCGTGTTCGATGCCGGTTGGCCGGCGTTCGATGCCGCGCTCGCGGCCGAGGATCTCGTGACGATCGCCGTGCAGGTGAACGGGAAGATGCGTGGAACGGTGGCGGTGCCGAGCGGCAGCGTTCAGGACGTCGTGATGGACGCAGCCACGAGCGACGCGGCCATCTCGAAGTTCCTGACCGGCACGCCGAAGAAGATCATCTTCGTGCCCGGACGGCTGCTGAATTTGGTGCTCTAGCGCCGACGCTTCCGCCCGCTATGCAATCCGCCGCGCCACCCACTCTCCAACGAGGTAGCCCGTGATCGCCACGCCGAGTCCGATGACGAACATGTCGAGGCCGGAGCGGAACACGCTGCGCCCCGTGAACACGGAGCGCGCCGCGCCCACGATCCAGTGCGACGCCATCGCGATGGCGAACGACACGACGACGGCGGTCATCCCGGACCATATGAGAAATGGAAAGACCGGGATGAACGCGCCCACCGCCGTCGCGATGCCCGTCACCCACCCTTCGCGCAGCGGCGACATGTGCGGCTCGCCGATCCCCAGCTCCTCCTGCACCTGCTCGTCGAGCATCCGCTCGGGGTCGGCCATCACCTCCGTCGCAAGCGCGCGCGCCGACTCCGCGTTCATGCCCTTGGCTTCGTAGATGAGTGCCAGCTCGTCGCGCTCGACCTCCGGCATGAGCGCGATCTCGTCGCGCTCCATCGCAATCTCGTTGGCGTAGACTTCCTGCTCGCTCTTCGCCGCCAGATATCCGCTCGATCCCATCGACAACGCGTCCGCGATCAATCCCGCGACGCCCGCGACGATCACCGTATGATGCGCCGTCTGCGACGACGCGCCGATGACTCCGGCGACCAGACCGAAGTTCGCCGTCAACCCGTCGTTGAAACCGTAGACGACGTTGCGCAAGAACCCGCCCGACTCCGTGCGATGCCACGGCTCGCCGCTCTTTCCGGAAATCCTATTGAGCGTCGACGCATGCTCGGCCGACTCACGGGCAAGCGTGAGCGACTCCGTCGCTCCCGGTGCGCCGCGCGCGGTTCGGCGATGCATGTCGAGATAGCCTTTGACTTCGCGACCCTCTTCGGCGAGCAGCATCGGAAGCAAGAAACCGGGGCCGAACATTTTGCCGAGGCCGGCCAACAGTCGCGTCCGCGCACTCGGACGAAACGCTCCGGGATCCCGACCATGCTCGCGCAGCAGGCTCGCCCAAATCTGGACGTGTCGGTCCTCGACCTCGGCCAACCGGCGATACAAGTCCGACTTCTTCGCGTCCTGCTCGGCGGCAGACAGCAGCCGGTAGAGGTAGGCGGCGTCGGCTTCGTCCTGCCAATGATGGTGGAAGACGTCGAGATCGGGCGTTGCTGCTGGGGTGGCGGCCATGGGCGAAAAGGTAAGCGAAAAGGCAAGTCGGCGCGGGTAGTAAACCCTCACCGTACTCCGCCGTGACATATGAATGCACCCCAACGAATCATGAGGTCTTATGCGATTATTTGCACTGCTTCCGACTGTCTTCGCGGCGAGCGCCGTGGCGTCGGTAAGCGCACAAAATCCGCGCATCATCGCCGGCGGCGATCGGGGAACGGTGCTCTTGCCGGGCGTCCGTGGGTTCGCGTTCAACGACGATCCGCGAGCCGTCATCGGCGTGACGACATCCAGTGCCGCGACGAGTCGCGACACACTCGGCGTGCTGGTCAGCTCGGTTCGCGCGGGCAGCCCTGCCGAGAAGGCGGGCATCGAGGAAGGTAACCGAATCGCGTCGGTGAACGGCGTCAGCCTCAAATTGTCCGCCGCAGACGTGGGCGATATGGAGATGGCCGGCGTGATGACGCGACGACTCACGCGCGAGCTCGACAAGCTCAAACCCGGTGATGAAGTCGATCTGCGAGTCTACGCCAATGGCCAGACCAAGTCGGTGAAAGTCAAGACCGTCGCGCCCGAAGATCTGTACGAATCACGATTCCCACGGCGCGACGCCGACCGTGCGACACTCGGTCTCGATCTGGCCGGCACCGGCAACGCCCGAGACACGCTCGGTGTGTTCGTGATGGGCGTCGAAGACGGAAGCCCGGCCGCGAAGGCGGGCATCGAAGAGGGAAGCCGCATCGCTTCGATCAACGGCGTCGACGTGCGCGGTCGCCGCTCGAGCGATGACGACGATTACGTGTTCCGCACCTCGAACATCAGCCGTCTGGAGCGCGAAGTCTCGCGCCTCAAAGCGGGCGACGACGTCGAGCTGCGCGTCTACTACAACGGTCAGTATCGCAACGTCAAAATGAAGGCGGCGCGTCTGTCCGATCTACCCCATCGCAATCGCTCGATCCGAATCATGGGCGGAGACAGCTTCATGATCCCGCGCATTCCCGATCGCATCGAGATCGACGGCACGCAGATCGGCGACGAAGTGCGACGCGCGCTCGAGACCGCGCGGGTGGCGACGGCAGGAGCCATGCAAGGCATGAGTCGCGCGATCGGCAGGGTGGGGAACCGCGTCGAGTGGTAAGGCGACTCTAGATCGCGCGTCCGCTCAGAACTCGACCTGCGCTCCCAGCTCGACGACGCGGTTTGGCGGTATGCCGAAGAACTCCGTTGCCGATCGCGCGTTGCGCGACATGACGACGAACACCTTTTTCCGCCAACGCGCCATATGCGGCAGCACCGCGTCCTCAGGGGCGCGGCGCGTGCCGGGCCGGCGCTCGCCGTCCGCGATGATGATCCGCTCGCGCCCGAGGTAGAACGTCGTGTCGTTCGGCTTCGCTTTGACTCCGTGCTCGCGAGCGCGGTGCAAGATCTCCGGGACGTTGGGCGATTCCATGAAGCCATAGCGCGCCGTGACCCGATAGAAGCCGTGCTCGAGCTTCTCGACGCTCACTCGCTCGATCGCTTTGATCTCGGGGACTTCTTCGGTCACGAC
Organism: Gemmatimonadaceae bacterium; assembly: GCA_036392315.1. Lineage (GTDB taxonomy): Bacteria > Gemmatimonadota > Gemmatimonadetes > Gemmatimonadales > Gemmatimonadaceae > JAQBQB01. Next base: position 49,726 of record DASVYG010000312.1, on the reverse strand, counting down.
GGACATGAGAATCACTTGCTCGTGCAGCACCTTGTTGTGCTTGAGGTGATGCAGCAAGACGACCGGCACACCGTTGTTGGACGACGTCATGAACACCGCGGTACCCGGAACGCGCGGTGGTTTGCGTCGCGCCACATCGCTGAGGAACAAGTCAAGCGGCAGCGCACCGGAATTCAAGGCATGCGTCAGCAACACACGGCCCTTCTTCCAGGTGCTCATGAGCGTGAAGACCGCGATCGCGATGACGATCGGAACCCAGCCGCCATACGCGATCTTAATCACGTTGGCCGAGAAGAGCGATGCGTCGATGGCGAGAAACGCGAAGGTGATTGGAACGATGTGGGCGAGCGACCAATTCCATCGCGATCGCGCGACGACCGCGAACAGCAGCGAGGTGATCGCCATGGTCCCGGTCACCGCGATGCCGTAGGCCGCGCCGATCGATTGCGACGACTCGAAGAACAAGACGAGCAGCAGGCAGCCGACCATCAAGACCTTGTTAATCTCGGGAATGAAGATCTGTCCCGCTTCCTGACGCGAGGTGTGCAGGATGGTGACTCGCGGCGAGTATCCGAGCTGCACGGCCTGTTGCGTGAGCGAGAAAGCGCCCGAGATGAGGGCCTGAGAGGCGATGACCGCGGCCATCGTCGCCAACACGACCGCCGGGATGAGCAGTGCGCGCGGAACGAGATTGAAGAACGGGTTCGACACCGCCGCCGGATTCCGCAGCAGCAGCGCGCCCTGTCCCATGTAGTTCATCAGCAGTGCGGGAAGGACCAGCGCGAACCACGCGAGCCGAATTGGGCGCTTGCCAAAGTGTCCCATGTCGGCGTAGAGCGCTTCCGCGCCCGTCACGGCGAGCACCACGGCGCCCAAGGTCAGAAATCCGATGCGACCGTTGGCCTCGAAGAACTCGACCCCATGCCACGGATTGAGCGCGAGGAGGATGCGAGGTTCTTGCGCGATTTCGACGACGCCTGACACGGCGATGCTCACGAACCAGAGCGCCATGATCGGGCCGAACGCCGTCCCCACGCGACCTGTGCCGAATCGTTGGCCCATGAACAAGATCAGCAGGATCACAATGGACAGCGGGACGACGAGCCGCTCGAACGCCGGCGTGACCACGTTCAAGCCTTCCACGGCGGACATCACGGAGATTGCTGGGGTGATCATTCCGTCGCCGTACAGCAGCGCAGCGCCGAACAAGCCGAGTCCAACGAGAATCATTCGGCGCTTGGAGTCGTTCCGCCGCCGCTCTTCCTGAAGAATGAGCGCGAGCAGCGCCAGGATCCCGCCTTCACCCCGGTTGTCGGCCCGCATGATGTAGACGAGGTACTTGATCGCCACGACGAGCACGAGCAGCCACACGATCAGCGACAGAATGCCATAGACGTTCGCCGTGGTGACGGGGAGCGTGTGCTCCTTGGAGATGAAGCATTGCTGAAGGGCGTACAGAGGGCTCGTCCCAATGTCGCCGTACACGATGCCGAGCGCAGTCAGCGACAGAAACGCGAGTCGCTTACCGGTCGGGTGAAGCTCCACGTGTTGTCGTTGCGGGACTACCGCCGCATGGAAACCAGTCGCCGTCATGGGGCCCGGCGGAGACCCCGGCGCCGATCCAGCGGGTGGCGCTCCAAGCGGAGTTGCGTTGGCCGAGTTCGCGCCGACCGCGGAGGCGGCTGAAGGTGAGCCAGTCGCCGGGGGCGAGGCCTGTGGCCCGCCGCCCGTGCCAGGCTGCGACGGCGCGGGCGAAGGTTTGCCTGCTGGCTCGGCGCCGTGTGATGACTCGGCTGTCATGTATGAACCGCGGGCAATACTCGCCTCAGACGCGTGTGGACCCGGGGCTGACGATTGCTCCGGTAATACGCAAAAATGGGTCGCGGAAGAATTCCGCGACCCACCTTGAATCTAGTGCCTCACGCAGGGCCGTCCAGCATTCGTTGGCGAACCGAACGGCTTGATGCACTCAGGGCGTCTGTTTTGTTGCGGCGTCCACCTCGTCGGCCGCTCGCTGAATGATCTCTCGAAGCTTGTTCAGGGTCTCTTTTTCGCGAATGTGTGTCGTTGCCGTCTTGTAGGTGGCGCGAGCCAGGCGTTGAAACGCCTGATTGAGCTCGGTCATCGGGGTGTCGGTAAATCCCTCGACGAACCGTGCGATCCGGTCGAAGATGTCGTTCACCGTGGTGCTGTGCTCGGCCAGGTGTTTTCGGCCCTCGTCCGTGATCTCATAGATCTTCTTGCCGCCTTCTTCCGGGACAACGCGCGCGTAGCCGAGGTCTTCGAGCATGGTCAACGTCGGGTAGACGGTCCCCGGGCTTGGCGCGTACGAGCCTCCGAAGCGGCTCTCGAGCTCTTTGATGATCTCGTAGCCATGGCGTGGCTTCTCTTCGAGAAGCCGCAGAATGACGTACTTGAGGTCACCCTGTTCGAACAGCCGGGCTGCCCTCCCGCGCCAGCGGCCGTGGCCTCCCGGCGGGCCCCAGCCTCCAAATCCCTCCCATCGTGACCGGGCGCGGTGGCCGGCGCAGGTGTCGCCGAAGTCGAAGCCAAAGATGAACGGACTGCACATGTGGCACCTCGTCGATATATCGAAGTTGCATCAACGATATAACGGAAGATATATCGGCGCAAGATCCTTGATCCTTGATCCTCGATCCTCGGCCTCCGCTAACGATCGCCCTCCGGCGACGCGAGTCGAAGGACCATTGATTCCAGTTCGGCGCCCGCCTTGGCATCGAATGCTCCCTCGGTGCGCCAGTGCACGCGCCCTTCGCGGTCAACGAGGAGCACATAGATGCGATCCTCGTCCCGCAACCCGAGCGCGCGACGAAAAGGGGATTTGTCGATGTAGAGCGTGACCGTTGCCGCGCGAACAGCGCGGTCCGGAATCCCCGCGCGCATCCCGCCGTCGATGAACGAACGGATCAATCGGTAACGTCGGCCGAGCGTGGGAAGCTCGTAGACCCGCAACTCGGTGTTGGCTTCGGCGATCCGTTTCAGCAAAGGCATCCACGTGTCCACGTCGTGCTGTTGCTCGCGCTTGAACGCGACGAGTACCACGTTGATTTCTCCACCAAAGTCCGCCGGCAGGACGAAGCGGTCGCCTTCGAGATTGCTTCCCTCCACGCGAGGGAAGCGGCCCAAGTCATCGGGCACGCGCGGGTCCGGTGACTGCGCTAAGGGTCGGCTCGCTAGTGTCGCCGTCAGGAGAGCATAGATGGTTGGTCGGAGCATGGATTCCCTAGAAGAATGCGCAACAGGTTTCGTGCAACGGCACGGTGCCGTCGCACGAAACCTGTCCATGGCCTTACCGGCCCGCCGGCGCAGGCGCCGCGGACGGAATGAGCACCGCGTCGATCACGTGGATCACGCCATTGGACGCCACGATGTCCGCCGTGACGACATGGGCGCCATTCACATACACCTTTCCATCGCGCACAACTACGTCGAGTGGTAGGCCGTTGACAGTCGTCGGGGTGGCGCCGTTCGACTTCACGATGTCGCTCGCCATCACTTTTCCAGGTACGACATGATAGGTGAGAATCGACGCCAGCTTCTCACGGTCGGCGAGAAGGCCATCGAGGGTCCCGGCCGGCAGCTTGGCGAACGCGGCATCGGTCGGAGCGAAGACCGTGAATGGTCCATTGCCCTGCAGGGTCTCGGCGAGACCAGCCGCCTTCACTGCCGCAACGAGGGTGTTGAAATTACCCGACGCCGAAGCGATTTGAACGATGTTCATTGGTGCCTTCTCCTTGGATGATTTCTGGGCCGGCGCCAGGGCCGGCAGGGTGACTAGCGCAAGCGTGGCAACTGCGTACAGCGATTTCTTCGTCATCGATTTCTCCGGATGATTTGCTTGGTCTCGACCGTCACGCGCGGGCTGCATGCGCCGATCTGAGCCAGCGATGCTGGATGCCGCGCCACTGCAACGCCTGGTAGACCGCGGCGAGACCAACCAGGGCGTACACGATTCGGCTCATTGCCGACTCGGTTCCGAACAGGGTGGCGACGAGGTCGAATCGCGCGGTGCCAACCAGCCCCCAGTTGAGCCCCCCAACTACCAGGAGCACCGCGCAAATCACGTCGAGCTTCTTCATTTCATTCTCCTTCATTTGAGTTGAGCGCCGAGCGCCTGTTGCAGCAGCGCTTGTCCATCGTTTGTACAGGATGATAGGGATCAACAGCGGCTTTGTCAAGCGACTGTCCAAGAATATACATTGACAATCATTGGACATACTTGCTAAGTTGCAGACATGACAGCGCTTCCAGACACTCAGAACGCCACCCCGCGCCACCCGATCGCGGTCGTTACGGAGCGGACGGGACTGTCCCAAGACGTGCTCCGAGTCTGGGAGCGTCGGTATGGAGCCGTGATCCCCGTGCGCGGTCCTGGCGGTCAGCGCCTCTATTCGGACGCGGACATCGAACGACTCAACCTCCTCTACGCCGCGACGCGTGCCGGCAGGAGCATCTCGCGCGTGGCCGGACTGTCGACGGCTGACCTGGCCGCGTTGGTGGATGAGGACAGCGCGGCGCGGCAGCGGCGCCCCACCGCAGCGGTCGCAGTATCACAAGTGCGAGACGCGGTTGGAGACGCGATGGCGCTCGCCCGAGCGCTGGACTCGGCCTCGCTCGACGAAACGCTCCGCCGATCTGTCGCGACGCTGGGAATCTCGACGTTCATCGAGTCGGTGGCCGCACCACTGCTCCGACTCGTCGGCGACGAGTGGCACGCCGGACACCTCACGCTCGCTCAGGAGCATCTCGTCTCTTCGCTACTGCACGACATCGTCGCGGAAAGCATGCGTTCGTTCACAAGCCAGAACGGCGCGCCGCGGCTCCTCGTCACTACACCAGCCGGTGAACGCCACGCCATCGGCGCCGCGCTCGTGGGCGCCGCGGCTGCCGTCGAGGGATGGAACGTGCTTTACCTCGGCCCCGACTTGCCCGCGACCGAGATCGCGGACGCCGCGGTGTCGGCGAGCGTGCGATTGGTCGCCGTGAGCATCGTCTATGTCGAGCATCGAGATGCGGTGATCGAGGAAATGCGGGCGCTTCGATCGCGATTGCCGAGCACCATTGCTGTCATCGCGGGCGGTAGCGGCGCGAGTGCGATCGCCCCCGAATTGGCCAAGATCGGCGTGCGCGTGGAATCGAGTATCGCCGGGCTGCTCGCTGAGCTTCGTCGCGAGCGAACCGCGGCATGACCGCCGGAGCGATCGAGCGATCGGGACGCCCGCTTCTGCTCGTGACGGGCGCCACCGGTTATATCGGCGGCAGACTGCTGCGCGCGCTCCGCGACCGCGGCGAACGCGTGCGCTGTATGGCGCGCCGACCGGACGAGGTGCGCGCGCGCGTTGGCGGCAACGTCGAAGTCGTTCGGGGCGACGTGCTCGACCCGGCGTCCCTGACGTCGGCGCTCATCGGCGTCCACACGGCGTACTACCTCATTCACGCCATGGCTACGCCGCGCGACTTCGCCAAAGAAGAGTGCGAGGGCGCTCAGAACTTCGCGCGGGCGGCGCGTGACGCCGGCGTGCAGCGCATCATTTACCTGGGCGGACTCGGCACGGATGAGGGACTCTCTCCACACCTCGCAAGCCGCCACCAGGTGGGACGATTGCTGCGCGAGACGGGAGTGCGCACGATCGAGTTGCGCGCGGCAGTCATCTTGGGCTCGGGGAGTCTTTCGTTCGAGCTCGTGCGTGCGCTCGTGGAGCGTTTGCCGGTGCTGCTCGCGCCTCGCTGGGTGAGCCAGCGCACGCAACCGATCGCGATCGAGGACGTGATTGCATATCTCACGGCGGCCGCGAAAATCCCACTCCATGAGAGCCTGGTGGTCGAGATCGGCGGAAGCGATCGCGTCTCGTATCTCGATGTGATGCGCCAGTACGCCGCGCATCGTGGCCTGCGACGCACCTTCGTCCGGGTCCCGCTGCTCACTCCATGGCTGTCCGGACGCTGGTTGGGGTTGGTGACGCCGGTGTACGCGCGCGTGGGGCAGAAGCTGATAGACAGCGTGCGGCACGAAACCGTCGTGACGTCGCCTCGCGCCGCCGAGCTGTTTCCAGATATCCGGCCGCGCGGGATGCGGGAGGCCATCGCGCAGGCGTTGTCGAGCGAAGACCGCGAGTTCGCCGAGACGCGATGGTCCGACGCGCGCTCTTCGCTCGGCAGCCCGAGGCCGTGGGGAGGCGCGACGCTAGGTTCGCGGCGAGTGGACTCTCGTCAGATCACTGTCGAGCAATCGCCAGCCGTCGCGTTCCGCCCAATCGAGCGAATCGGCGGAGCGGTCGGTTGGTACTACGGGAACTGGCTGTGGCAGTTGCGCGGCGTTCTCGATCTCGTGGTCGGCGGCGCCGGAATGCGACGCGGACGACGCGACCCGAAGACGCTGCATCAAGGCGACGCCGTGGACTTCTGGCGCGTCGAAACCATCGAGCCCAATCGGCTGCTGCGGCTGACGCCCGAGATGAAGCTTCCCGGACGCGCCTGGCTGCAGTTCGAAGTGTCTGGCAGCGCTGCACGAAGTGTGGTCAGACAGACGGCGGTGTTCGAGCCGCGCGGTTTGGCGGGAGTGCTCTACTGGTACGCGCTGTATCCCGTGCACAGTCTGATCTTCGGTGGAATGCTGCGCGGGATCGCGCGGGCCGCAGAGCGCAGCGCCGGCGCGTAGGATCCCGTCTCAAACGTCCTATCAGTCAGACGCGGAGGCCGCGATGGTCGCGCAGCGCGGTGCGGAGCGGTCTGAAGGAAGTCGCCGGATGAACAACGGAAGAGGTCGCCCTTGAAGAGGCCGGGTTGAGTGCAAAGCCTCTCAGACAGGGCATATCCATTGCCTTACCAAGGGATGGAGGCACCGGCTTCCGGAACGACGAGCTTCATAACTGGAGGGATGCATGGCGGACGATCTCGATCGTGATGGCCTGGAGAACCAGGCAAAGGGCCTCGGCAAGGAAGCCGAAGGCAAGGTGCGTAATTCGGTCGGCGGGCTGACTGGCGATACCAGCGAGCAGATCCGCGGCAAGGCCGAGGAGATGAAGGGAAAGGCGCAGCGCAAGATCGGAGAGGCCGAGTCGGACGTAGATAGCGACGTTTGATCGCTGCTGAACGACAAGCACGCGGCGGCGAGTCATCGACTCGCCGCCGCGTGGCGTTTCAGCCTGCGCAATCGATTCGTAATGCGCACGATAGACGCGCGTCATCCGCTCATCAGAATTCCCTCATCGAGGCCTCACGCTTCGGTCACCGCACCGCAATCGGTGCGCAACCTTCGAGCGTTATGCTGGCGTCGAGTGATGTTTGCCCGTCCATCACACGACACCGGAGGCATCATGTTGGGAGTGCTTCTCGAATCACGCGCGCGGCCACAGCGCCGCTTCGGCGGCATGGCGCTCAGCATCGCCACGCACGTCGCCATCATCGGCGCCGTCACGGCCACCGCGGTCCACGCGACGCGACCGGTGCGCGATCCGATCGTCTCGGTGCATATCACACCTCCCGCGAACCCGACGCCGCCCGCGCGCGCCGAGCATCGACCACGAACGAACGCAGCGAGCGCGCGTGAAACGCCGAACATCGTGGTCCCTCAGATTCACGTCCCGACCGTGATTCCAACGAGCATAGTGGTGACCGATCCACTGCCGCGGGTCATGCCCGATTACGACGCGAATCTGCCGGGCACGCGGACGGGAAGCGTGACCGGCGCGCGCAGCGTCGTCGATGGCGACGGGGCGCCTGACGAGAGTGAATGGCGCGGCAGCGATCTGCTCATGCGCATCGTAACGTCAGGCACGCCGCGCTATCCCGAGTCGCTGCGTCAGGCCGGCGTGGATGGTCGCGTGCTCGTTCGATTCGTCGTCGACACGCTGGGCAATATCGACATGGGCAGCGTCCAGGTTCTCACGTCGACGCACGATCTCTTCGCGCGCGCCGTGCGCGATGCACTCGGCAACTTCCGTTTCCGCCCCGCGGAGGCGAGAGGGCATCGCGTGCAAGCGATGGCCGAGATGCCCTTCGAATTTCAGATTCGGAGATAGGGCCATCGAAGTGAAAAGCGGAGTCCGTGAGAATTCACGAACTCCGCTTTGTTGTGCTGCGCCGTTCTTACTCGTACCGCAGCGCGGTGATCGGATCGAGAACCGCGGCGCGCCGTGCCGGCCAGACGCCGAACGCGACGCCCACGAACGCGGAGAAGGCGAAGGCGAGAATGATCGCCGTCGTCGAAATCTGTGTCGACCAACCGGCGGTTTTGCTCATTACGGTTGCGCCGCCCGCGCCGAGGCCGATGCCGATTATGCCACCGAGAATGCAGAGCACGACCGCCTCGATGAGGAACTGGAGCAGAATGTTCCACCGCGTGGCGCCGAGCGCTTTCCGGATGCCGATCTCGCGCGTGCGCTCGGTGACGGAGACGAGCATGATGTTCATGATGCCGATGCCGCCCACCAGCAGCGAGACGGCGGCGATGCCCGACAGCAGATACGTCATGACTTCCGTCGTTTCCTGCGTCGTGGCGAGAATGTCGGCTTGATTCCGGATCTGAAAATCGTCGGGCGCGCCTTGACGCAGCTTGTGTTGGCGTCGCAGCACGCGTTGGATGTCGGCCATGGCGTCCGGGATCTTCTCTTCGCTCACCGCGAGCGCGCTGATCGACTGGAGACGATCGGCTCCGTTGACGCGAAAGCGCGCCGTATTGATCGGAATGAGAATTTGATCGTCGGGATTCTGAAACGCGTTTGCCTGTCCCTTGGACGCGAGCACGCCGATGACGAGGAACTGTGTGCCGCGAATGCGAACGTTCTCGCCGATCAGCGCCTCCGGCGCCGCGATCCCCATGTTGTCAACGACGGCCGACCCGATGACGGCCACCCGCTGCCGTCCCTCGTCATCCGCGGCGGTGAACATGCGCCCTGCCTGGAGTTGGTACTTGCGCACCTCGAGGTAGTTCGGCGTGGTGCCGACGATGGTCGTGCTCGCGTTCTTGTTGCCGAAGACGACCTGTTGTTGCGAGCGCATCTCGGGTTGAACGGCGAGCAGGTTGGTGGCCCGCTCGTCGACGGCTTTCGCGTCGTCGATCGTGAGCCGCTGTTGGCCGCCGGCGATGGCGATACCGCCGCCGCCGCCGCGCTGCTGGCCGGGATTGACCGTGAGCAGCGTCGTGCCGAGCGCGGCGATGCGGTTCTTGACCGCCTGCTGCGCTCCCGTTCCCAGCGCGACGACGGCGATCACCGCGCCCACGCCGATCACGATGCCAAGCATCGTGAGCAGCGAACGGAGCTTGTTCGCTCGCAGGGCGCCGATCGCGACGCTGATGATTTCTCCAATGAGCATTCTATCAGCCCCCGCGTCCGCCGCCGCGCGGTCCGCCGCCGCCCGGGCCCTGCTGCCCGCCGAGCGGGCTGGCATTCTGGCGAATTCGATCCTGCTGCTGCTGGCGCTGCGCCTGCAGCGCCAGCGCGCCGAGCATGACGACGCGCTCGCCTTCCTTCAGGCCGCTGAGCACTTCGGTGTAATCGAGATTGCCCTGGCCAAGCTGCACGATGCGCGGATGAAAGCTCGTCTTCGCGCTATCGCTCGTGAAGACGAGGCCCGTGCGCGTGCGCGTCGGGCGCACGCTCATTTCGGGCGACGGAGTCAACGCGCCGCCACGTCCAGGCTGTGCGCCGCCGCCCTGACGGGTCGCGCCGCCGGCGGACGCCGACTGACCCGCGCCACCGCCTTGCGCGCGGCGAGCGCACGCGCCGGCCGTTCGCGGATCGATGTTGAGCTGCGAGTAAATCGCGCGGAGTTGATCGTTGATCGCCTGCATCTCTGGGCTGCCCCGGAATCCGCCGCCACCCCGTTGACCGCCGCCCTGGGCGGCGCCCGTGTCGCCCGCGCGGCCGCCGCCGCCCCCGCCTCCACGGCGTTGCGTGCTGTCACCGCCGCGATTGCGGTTGCCGCCGCCAGTGGAATCACCAGCACGACGATTGCCGCCGCCGAAGCCTGCGGGGCGGAGCGCCTGCATCTTGGCCCGCAGGTCGTCGATTTGTTTCTTCTCTTTTGGGTGTGCCTTGAGCACGTCATCGATCTTTTTGCAGTCGGCGTCGGAAACCTGCATCCCGCCGAACCCGCCTTGACCGAACCCGCCGCCGCCCTGCTGTCCGCCCTGCTGTCCGACCTGCTGAACAACGGTCGGAACGACTTCGCCGCCGGCCGTCCCGCCGGTGCCCGGGCCGGCCGCGGCGCCCGGTCCGCCGGTGCCTGGCCCGCCGGCACCACCACCGTTCGTACGCCGCCCGCCGCCGTTGCCGCCGCGGTTACCGCCACCAAAGCCGCCGCGGTTGCCACCGCCGCCGCCAAAGCCCTGCGCCTTGAGCTCGGCGTTGATCGTGTCGGCGCTCAGGCCGAGCAGCGCGCCGGTCGCCACCGCCTCGCGCGGATTCTTGATCGCGTCGTTGGGGATGGCGATCGCGTTGTCGCGCTCGTCGATGAGCACGGACACCTCACCGTTCATTCCCGGCTTGAGCAGCCCTTCGCTGTTCTCGAGGTTCACGAGCACGGGAAACATCGTGACGTTTTGCTGAACCACGGCTTGCGGCTCGATCTTTTCCACGACGCCGCCGAAGCGGCGATCGGGATACGCGTCGACCGTGACATTGGCCGGCTCGCCGGGATGCACGTTGCCGATGTCCGTTTCGTTGAACAGCGCGCGGATGCGCACCGTCTTGAGATCGGCCATCTTCACGATCGTCGTGCCGCCGCTCACCGATCCTGTCGCCGAGGCGATGACCGTTCCGACCGACACCGTCTTGTCGATGATGGTGCCGACCGCCGGGGCGCGAACCGTGGCGTCTTCGAGACTCTGCTTGGCGAGGTCGAGATTGGCCTTCGCGCTCACGACGCCGGATTTCGCGTTCTCATAATCCACCGCGACCTTCTCGTACTCTTGCGGCGTGATCACGCGCGCCTTGAACATATCCTCATTGCGCTTCTTATCCGACTCCGAGACCTGCAAGCGCGCTTGGGCGGCGTCGAGCTGTGCCTTGGCCTGATCGTAGCGATTCTGCACGTCGCGGGTGTCGATCTGCACGAGCAGATCGCCGGGATTGACGTGCGTTCCGGTTTCGACCGGCATCTGGGTGATGACGCCGGACGCCTTCGATTTCACTTCGATGATCGTGATCGGTTCGATCACGCCGTTCGCCTGCGCGTCGATGATGATGTCGCGGCGCGTGACGAGTGCGGTCTGCACGGTCGGAATCTGCTGCTTCTTCGCGCACGCGACTGCGCCGGCAAGGAGCAGGGCCGCTCCGAAGTATCGTCTCACGTGGGTCTATCTCCTAAGGTCGGCCGGGGGGCCGGACGGTGTCGAGCTGGCTATACAGTCTACGCGGGACGAGGGGGAAATGCTGGCCGCCGAAACGACGACGGGCGGGACCGACGAACGGCGGACTCGAGGTCCCGTTCTCATCGGTTCCGCCCGTCGTGAGCTCAGCGCCTGATCAGTCCCGCGCTCCAGCGGTCCGCGTCCGTCTATGGCAGATCCTTTCCGATCACGGCTTCGATCTGCGCTTTCGCATTGCGGTAGTTCAGACGCGCGGTGATCAGCGCCTGCCGCGCCGCGACGAGCGCCGTCTCCGAGTTCAGTACGTCGAGCAGCGTCGAGGCGCCGAGGTTGTACCGCTGCTGCTGCACGCGGAGATCCTCTTCGCTCGCGCGAACGTTCTGTGCCTGCACGCGCATCGCCTCTTCATTGTTTCGCATCGTGGCGATGTCGGTGATGATGTTCTGCTGCGCGCCGAGGCGCGCGTCCTTCACTTGGGCCTGCGCGTTCTCGAGGTTGATCTGTGCTGTGGCGACGTTGTTCTCGCGCGCGAATCGATTGAAGATCGGATAGTTCAAGTTGAAGCTGACGCCGCGGCTGTACGGAAACGGATTGCTGTTCAACCCGTACGCTGCCGCTGTCCCGTTGCCGCTGTAGTTGAAGTTCGCCGTGATCGTCGGCAAATACGCGGTCTTCGCTGAGCGCTCGGCGGCAGACGCGGCCGCGGCCTGCGCCTCGAACTGGCGGATGGGCGGACCGGCGATCGCCATCTCCATGATCGCGGCGCTGTCGAGTGGTGCGACCGGGTGGTCGACGGTGTCGGCCAAGTCAGCGGTGACGAAGTACTGCGTGCCGACGAGCCGGGTCAGCGCGGCGCTCTGCACGCGATAACTGTTCTGCGCCGTGAGCAGGGCGAGCTGCGCGTTGCCGACCTGCACCACGCTACGGAGCGAGTCGGAGACGTTGGCCGCGCCCGCTTGCACTTTGGCGATCGACGTCTGCAGCTGCGCCTGCGCGGCGTCGAGCTGCGCGCGAGCCGCCGCCTCCGATTCCTTTGCGGCAAGGATCGAGTTGTAAGCGAGCTTCACTTGCAGCCCGACGCCGAACTCGGTGTTGATCTCCGCCGCCTGCGCCGCGGTGACATTCGCCTGTTGGCTCTTGATGTCGGCGAACATCTTACCGGCGTCGAAGAGCGTGAGCTGTGAAGTCAGTCCCGTGTTGTACGTCCACGCACCTGTGAAGGGGACCAGTTGCCCGCTCTGGCCCAACCGCTCGCCGGCGCTCTTGCTCTGTCCCGCGCTCGCGTTGAGCGTGGGATACAGCGCGGCGCGCGCCGAACGCACACTGTTGATGGCGCTGCGAACGCCGTTCGAGGCCGTGACGTTCGAGACGTTGTTCTCCCGGGCCAGTCGCACGGCCTCGGTGATCGAAATCGGGTGAAGCGTCGTATCGGTCATCTGCTGCGCGCCCAACACGACGGGCGCGGCAAGCAGCGTAATCAGTTTCCTGAACATGTTCGTTTGGGCTCCTTTTGCTGTTCGGCCTCACGGCGAGCCTGAATTTCCTTACGACGCGCGTCGTATCTTACCAATTGTTCTTTTGTGAACACGGCACGCCACTGCGCCTTGAAGGTGGCGCGGATCGAGTCGAGCTTCGCCTGCTGCGGCGCGAGCACGGACTTGATCACGCAATCCTGCTGGAACGACAGGGAATCGAGCGTCGAGCGCTGTTGCGCCGACAATCCCATCTCGTCGTAGAACCGCGCGCGCGGCCCATACTGCGATGCAAACTTCTCGTGGCTGATGTAGCCGGCAGCCGAGAAGCCGAGGGCGCCCCCGACGAGCAAGGCTCCGAGAAGGAACATCAGCGCCTGCTGCTTGCTGCGCTGCATGAGAGCTCCGAGTTAGCGGCCGAACAGGAAGCGAATGCGCGCTTCCCGATCGTCTTGTAAAGCCGGCCGGATCGCGGTCGATACCGGCACGGCGGGTGATGACAACATGCTGTCAGCGGCGATGTCCGCTTCGGCTTGGCGCGCGCGGAACATGGCGATGCCCGCGGCGACGAGCAGAATGGCCGCTGCTCCGATGGCGGGACGAACCCATCGATCCAACTCAGTCCACCATCCCAGCTCCACGTCGGCGACGCGCGACATGATCCGCGCTTCGAGCTCGTTCCAATACGCATCGCCGGCCGGCGCCGCGTACAGCGAGCGGAGCCCGCGTACCACGTCGTCGTCGCTGTCGTCGGAATGCAGCCGAATGTCGCTCATAGATCGCTCCGAACGTCCTTCAATATGCGGCGTAGCGCCGCGCGCGCGTGATGCAGGTCCGATCGGGCCGTGCCCTCGGGAATTCCAAGCATCGCGCCAATCTCACCGTGAGTAAATCCTTCAACGTCATGCAACACGATCACCGATCGCTGGCGGTCGGTCAGCTTCGTCAACGCCTGATTCAGACGACGACGCAGCTCGTCCGATTCGCCCGGGTCCCGGAACGGCATGGGAACCGTTTCCGGCAGCTCGTCCGCGTCGCGGACTTTCCGCCGCCGCACCAGGTCCAACGACGCATTGGCCATGATGCGGAACAGCCACGCGCCAAACGGTTGATCGGGAAGAAAACGGTCCAGCGCCTTGAAGGCATGGAGGAATCCTTCCTGAACCGCGTCCTCCGCGTCCTCGTGCGTGAGCACGATCGCGCGACACACGGCATACGCTCGACGCTGATGATTCCGCACGAGCGTCGCGAATGCCTCGCTATTCCCGCGCTGAGCCGCAATGACAAGCGCTCGCTCGTCCGGCCTCGCGTCAGACGCTGACGGCATGCCGTACGACAGTTCGATTGTGCTTGCAGCGGTCATCGAAGCGTGGCCGGTGTCCAATTTCTCTAACGGATGACCCACGCGAAACGTTGATGCTCAGCGGGCCGACTCCCCGGCAGCGGGCGCCGCCGTGGCCGCGGAGTCGGCGGGCGTCCCGGCAAGCCCGATCGCGTCGGCCACGCCCCGCATCGCATCGATCACAAACTGGATGTGCTGCTCCAGATCGACCCCCATTTCCTGGGTGCCGAGCAACACGTCGTCGCGATTCACTCCCTTGGCGAACGCCTTGTCCTTCATCTTTTTTCGCACCGACCTGGCGTCGACGTCGTGGATGCTCTTCGTCGGTTTCACGAGTGCGGTCGCCGTGATCAGCCCCGACAGCTCGTCCACGGCGAACAACGTCTTGGCCATTTGTGTATCGCGCGAGACGCCCGTGTACGTAGCGTGCCCCAGGATGGCCTGCAGAACGTCCTCGGGCCACCCGCGTTCGCGGAGGAAACGCACGCCCCACGACGGATGGTCTTCGGTCGCCGAGTGCGCCGCGTTCGGGTAGCGCTCGTAGTCGAAGTCGTGAATCAAACCGGCCAGCCCCCAGCGCTCGGGGTCTTCCCCGAAGTGCACGGCGTAGGCGCGCATCGCGGCCTCCACGCCGAGCATGTGCTTGCGGAGCGACTCACTGGCCGTGAAATCCTGCATCAGGGCGAGCGCCTCGGCTCGCGACGGAAGAGTTTGCCCGGTCATACCGCACCAATATACAGGCTGGCCTGCGTCCCGCTCACGACGACTGTACGAGCGCGCGGCGACGCGGGCGGACCGCACCTCGCCGGAGCACGGCACTGTTAGGCGATCGGGCAGCGGCGTAGGATACGGCGGATGCCCCACCTGCGAACGATCGCTCTTCGCGCAATTCCACCGGCCGCCGCCGACCGGTTTCCGTTCACGGTACCGATCATCCGCGGCCTCGAGTCGCTCGGCGTCAATTCGGCGGTCACGTTTCTCGTGGGCGAGAACGGCTCCGGCAAATCGACACTGCTCGAGGCGATCGCCGCTGCCGCCGGACTTCCAACGGTGGGCAGCGAGAGTCTGGAGCGAGACGAGACGCTCGCTGCGCAACGCGAGTTGGCGCGGGCACTCAAGCTCACCTGGAATCGCCGAGTGCGTCGCGGCTTTTTTCTGCGCGCCGAAGACTTCTTCGGGTTCACAAGATCGTTGTCCAAGATGCGCGCGGATCTACAGCGGCGCCTGCAGGAGATCGACGAAGAGTTCGTCACGAGCTCGGCGTACGCAAAACGGCTGGCCAAGGGACCGGCGGCCGGTTCGCTCGCCGACATGGAACGTCGGTATGGAGTCGATCTCGACGCGAACTCCCACGGCCAAAGCTTCCTGAAGCTGTTTGGCGCGCGGTTCGTCCCGGGAGGATTGTATCTGCTGGACGAACCCGAAGCCCCACTGTCGCCGCAAAGTCAACTCGCGCTGATCGCGCTCATCGGCGACATGCTGAAGCAGGATGCGCAGTTCATCATCGCCACGCACTCGCCGATCCTGCTCGGTTTTCCGGGCGCCGTGATCTACAGCTGCGACCGCGTTCCTATCGAGTCGGTGCCGTACGAGGAGCTCGATCACGTGGTGATCACGCGCGAGTTTCTGAACGCGCGCGAGCGGTTCCTGAAATACCTGTAGACAGCGTGATCAGGGCGTGGCGGCAAGAGCCGCCGCCTGCTATTTGGTTGCGGTGGCGGCGGGCTGCTCGTGCGCGTACTTGGCGTTGGTCAACGCGATGATCGTGCGCACGATGCCGAAGAGGACGATCGCGCCGATGATGAGGCCGAGGAACGCGGCCTTCATGTCGGAGCCGCGCGGCTGGTGGTCGTGGTCGTGAGCGGTCATGTCAGATGAGTGAGGGGGCCGCCGACTACGCGACGCGCACCGAGTTCATTACATCGTTTTTTTCGATCTTCTTCATGACGTCGAGCCCCGTCTTGATCTTACCGAACACGGTGTGCACGCCGTTCAGATGTCGGGTGTTGTTCTCGCTCAGGACCATGAAGAACTGGCTGCCGCCCGTGTCTTTTCCAGCGTGTGCCATCGAGAGCGCGCCGACTTCATGCTTGCGGGGATTGCCGGCCGTTTCGCACTTGATCTTGTAGCCCGGGCCGCCGGTGCCAATGCGCGGGTCGCCGGCCGGCAGGTCGCGCGAGAGCGGATCGCCGCCCTGCACGACGAAATCGGGGATGACGCGGTGGAATTTCACACCGTCGTAGAAGCCTCCATTGGCGAGCTTCTCGAAGTTCGCGACTGTCAGGGGCGCGTCCTTCTCGTAGAGCTCGGCGACAATGGTGCCCTTGTTGGTTTCGAACGTTGCGGTTTTTGCCATTCCACAAAGCTAGGCCGGGCGATGGTGCGACGGTAGGAGCCGATCGTGTCCGTCAGACGAGCGACGAGGGGCAGATGTCGTTGAGGAAGCACTCCTCGCACTTGGGCCGTCGTGCCTCGCAGATGGTTCGGCCGTGCTCGATCAACAGGTGGGCGAGCATCGTCCAGCGATCGCTTGGGAAGAGCTTCATCAGGTCGTGCTCGATCTTGACGGGATCGGTCTGCTTGGTGAGACCGAGACGCCCGCTCACGCGGCCGACGTGGGTGTCGACGACGACGCCTTCGTTCTTGTCGTAGGCGTTCCCGAGGACGACGTTGGCGGTCTTGCGGCCCACGCCCGGCAGCTTGACCAGCGCATCGAGGTCGTCGGGGATCCGCCCGCCGTGCCGTTCCGCGACCGCCGTCGACATTCCGATCAGGCTCTTGGTCTTGTTGCGAAAGAAGCCCGTTGACTTGATCAGCTCCTCGAGCTCCTCGGGGTTTGCGGCGGCGAGCGCGGCCGGTGTTCGGTAGCGCTTGAACAACGCCGGCGTGACCATGTTCACGCGCTTGTCGGTGCATTGCGCGCTCAAGATCGTGGCGACCAACAGCTGGAACGGCGACTTGAAGTCGAGCGCGCAGTGCGCGTCCGGGTAGTGCGTGGCGAGGCGATCGTAAATCTCGCCGGCAAGCTCTGGCGTCGGCTTTCGGCGACGACGGGCGGCTTTTGGTGGCATGAAGTGGTCTCGAGGTTATCGACGCTTGCCCGCGCGCACGCGGCGCGCGCGGGCAAAGGCGACGACATCTTCGGCGGATCGCGCGTTGAGCACGTCGCCGCGCTCGAGCCAACCCTTTCGTGCGATGCCGACGCCGACCTCCATGTTATCGAGTCCGCGGGTGGAATGCGCGTCGGGCCCGATCGCGATCGTGACGCCCAGGCGCTTCGCGGTCTGGAGATGCCGCCAATCCAGGTCGAGCCGATGCGGATCGGCGTTGAGCTCAATGGCCACCCCAAGGCTTGCCGCTTTCTCGAGCACGGCGTCGATGTCGATCGCGTACGGTTCGCGCGACAAGAGCAGACGTCCGGTCGGATGGGCGAGGATGGTAAGGCGCGGGTCGTCGAGCGCGCGAAGCACCCGGTCCGTCATGGTCGATCGATCCATGGAGAAGCGTGAATGGATCGAGCCGACGACGAAATCGAACTCATCGAGCAATTCGTCGCCGTAGTCGATTCCTCCGTCGGCGAAAATGTCTGCCTCTATTCCTTTGAGGATGCGAAAGCCGTCGAGCGTCGAGTTCAGCTCATCAATCTCGTCGTGCTGCGCTCGAACCGCTTCGCGCGACAATCCGCCGGCAAAGAACGCGGCCTGCGAATGATCGGTGATGCCGATGTAGCTCCATCCGCGCGCCTTGGCGGCGGCCGCCATCTCGCCGATCGACGCCTTGCCGTCGGAGTAGTGCGAGTGACAGTGCAACACGCCCCGAATGTCCGACATCACGAGCAGCGTGGGCAACGAGTGGCGGCGGGCGGCGTCCACCTCGCCCAGGCCCTCGCGCAACTCCGGCTCGACGTATGCGAGTTCGGCCGCGCGATAGATCGACGCCTCATCGGGTGCGGCGACGACTCCCGTGCGATCGCGCAGCCGGCCGTCGACGATGGCGATGCGGTGAGACGCCAGTTCGGCATCCACGGCGCTCACGTGCTCGGCGCTTCCAGTCGCGCGCCAGAGCGCGACGGCGAATCGATCTGGATCGACGCAGGTGAGATTGAGCTCGGCGCCGTCGACGAAACTAATCGCGACCGACGCCCCTTGGCCCTCGCTTCTCTTGACTCCCGCGAGCCGAGTGAACGACTGCGCCACGTCGGCCGGAGCGCCTCGGCACGCTGCCACGATGTCGACGCTCGCGGCGACCTCGGCTCGTCGGCGAATGGCCCCCGCGATCTCCGCGTGCAGAACGTCGGGATGGCTTCCGACGGCCGCGAGCAATCGCTGCGCTTCGACGTATGCATGATGATAGAGCTGGAGCGGGCCGCGCTCGCGCGCGGCCGCGATCCCCTTGAGGATCTTGCTGACCGTCTTCGGTCCGAACTTGGGAAGCGTGGCAAGTCGTCCGTCGTTCGCGGCGGCTTCCAGCTCTTCGACCGTCTCGATGCCGAGTGTCTCATGGATCTGGTGAATCTTGAGCGGAGAGAGGCCGGGAATGTCGAGCATGTCCAGCAGCCCCTCGGGCATCGATTCGCGAAGCTGTTCGAGGTAGCGCGACTCGCCCGTCTCGACGAGGTCGCGCACGACGGCGAGCGTGGCCGGTCCGAGACCGCGCACGGCTCCGAGCTCGCCAGACCGGTAGAGTGGGCCGAGATCATCCGCGCCGAGCGCGAGCAATCCCTGCGCGGCACCGGCATACGCTCGGCATTTGAACGAATTCTCGCCTTTGAGCTCGAGATACGCCGCAATCTGCGAGAGTACGTGCGCGGCGGTGCGAGAGTCCATGCTACGAAGTCCTTGCCGGTCATCCTGAGGAGCGCAGCTCCTCTTCCGTCATCCCGAGGACGACGACGCGGCTATTCCTCAATGCCAGCGTTATGCCGGATTCGGTCGACGCACTCGTGAAGTTGGCGCTCGGTGAGCTCGATCTCCTGGCGCGCTCCTTCGGCGTCGAGCAGGCCATCGCGCATCGAGATGGCGATCTGATTCATGTAGCGAATCTTCGTGAGGAGCTCTTCCGTAACGCGACGCAGTCGCAGAAACGTGCGCTTTTCGGCCAAGGCTCGGCGGTGGCGCATGCCGAGCTCCTCCGGCGGGATTCGGCGGGCGAGCTCGATGACGTCGTCGCGCGTTCGGCCGGGTAGGGCGCCACGGTCGGGTACGCCCGTTTGGTCCCAGCCTTCCTCGGCGAACCACAGGCGACCGACGTACTCGATTCCGTCGAAGGCAACGCGGCACGTCACGGTGTACCGCCGACCGAGGTGTTCAATGGTGGCGATGGTCGACGACGCGTCCGTTGGCGAGATAGGCATCGGCTAATACGGTGTTGGGGACGACGAATCGAGAAAGCCGCGGATGGCGGTGAACAGCGCCAGCGGCTGTTCGACATACGGCACGTGTCCGGCGTGCTCGATCACCACGAGCTTGGCGTTCAATGCGGCTGCGGCTGCCTGCGAGGACGCCAGTGGGATGGGATCTTGGCGCCCGTGAACGATCAGAGTTTGCACATGGACAGTATCGAGTTGTCCCGGCGCGAGCAGGTTGAAATCACCCAGACTGTCCCAAACGGATTGCTGCACGCGGCCGGTGACGCGAAACGGCGTGAGGTCGTGTGTGGCCGAGGGGTTGGCGAAATACCCGGCGACGCTCAACTCGAATGCGCGCTGCCGATACGCATCGGGGTCTCGCTGGCGGAGGTCCGAGGCAGCGAGCTCCGCGCGGAGTCGCGCCACAAGGGCGTCGGATTGGCGTCGCAAGAATTCTCGCTCGAAGTCGTCACGAAAGGCGCGGGTGACCGGAGCGGGATCGATGAGCACGAGCCGCGCCGGATGGTGTCGGGTTCGGCCTGCGGCGGCCTCGATCGCGTAAAGCATAGCGAGAAGGCCGCCCCAGGAGTAGCCGACGAGCACGAGTGGATCGATTCGGAGCTCGTCGGCCACGCGATCCAGATCGTCGACGTGCGTGCGCCAGGTGATCGGCGCTCGGTCCTCGGTCTTCGATCGTCCTCCGCCGCGCTGATCGTAGAACACGAGCTCGTGGTCGCTGGCCAACTCCAACATCTGGGGCAGCAGGTAATCGTGGTGTGCGCCTGGGCCGCCGTGCAACACGAGCAGGCGCGGTGTTCCGGCCGGACCGTACGCCGCCCAGTAGAGCGGGACGTCCGTCGTCGTCGTGAGGCCCGATACGCGCGGTGCGGGAATCGGTGGCATTCAAGAATGCGAATAGCGGGCGGCGATCGCCGTCGTGGCGACGTGAACCTGGACGCTGTCCTCGATCGGGTTGCCATAGCCGCCGGCAATCGTGACGGCCACTGGAATCCCCACCTCGCGGCACGCGTCGATCACCATCGAGTCGCGACGAGCGAGTCCGTTGAAGGTGAGCGACAGACGTCCAAGGCGATCGCGCTCGTGGGGGTCGGCGCCCGCCAAGTAGATCACGAGATCCGGGCGTGCGGCGTCGATGACGCGGGGCAACGCATCGGAGAGCAGGGCGAGGTAGGCGTCGTCGGTCGTGTGATCCGCCAATTCGATATCGAGGTCGCCGGCCACTTTTCGAAACGGATAGTTGCGGCCGCCGTGCATGCTGAAGGTGAACACGCGATCGTCGCCGGCGAAGACGGCGTGCGTGCCGTTGCCCTGGTGCACGTCGAGATCGATGACGGCCGCGCGATCTATTAGATGATCGCGCTGGAGCATTCGGATCGCGACGGCGACGTCGTTGAAGACACAGAACCCTTCGCCATGTGACGGAAAGGCATGGTGCGTACCGCCGGCGAGGTTCATCGCGATGCCGCGCTCCAATGCGGCGCGTGCGGCTTCTGTCGTGCCGCCCGCCGCGCGATACGCTCGTTCGACCAATGCTTCCGACCAGGGAAAGCCGAGTCGTCGCTCCTCATCGGTGCTCAGGGCTCCGCGTGTGAACCGATCGACGTAGTCCGCCGTGTGGACGAGCAACAAGTCGTCGAGCGAGACGCGTGCCGGATCGTGCAGGCATTCCACCGGGACGATGCGTTCGGCAATCACGCGCTCGCGCAGTCGCGTGTATTTCGCGATCGGGAACCGGTGCCCCTCGGGCAGCGGAAAGGTGTATCGCGCGCTCGACCAGACGTGAAGGGGCACTGCTCGAAGGCAAACGGATCGGCGTTCAGCTACCGCGCTTGCCGAGCTTGACCTGCAGCGTCAAGCGCTGGCCGCCTCTCAGGACGACGACGGCCACGTCATCGCCTGGCTTGTGCGCGTACAGGGCATTCGAATACTCGAATAGATCCTTCACCGGCTTGCCGCCGAATTCGACGATGATGTCGCCCGCCTTGAGACCGGCGATATCGGCCGGGCTGCCAGCGCGAACTCCGGTGAGACGCAGCCCCGGCGTGTCGCCGCCTGCCATGTCGGGGATCGATCCGAGATAGACGTCCGACCCCTCACGCGTCGCGGCCGGCGCCGCCGCCACCGACCGCACCAATGTGAGCCGCGGCGAACGGTCGGCGATCTGTCGCGCAACGCGTTCGGCAACCCGGACGACGCGCGCCTCTCCCGCCGCGTTGATCCGCTCGGGGATGTCGCTGGCGCGGTGGTAATCGTCGTGGAGATCGGTGAAGAAATGGAGCACCGGAATGTCTTTGGCGAAGAACGAGCTCTGATCGGACGCGCCAAATCCATCACCCTGCGCCGTGATGCGGAGACCGGCCGGATTGTTCGCGCTGTCGAGCAGCGACGGGAATTCCTTCGCCGTCGTGATGCCGTAGACGATGAGCTTGTCGCTCTTCATCCGGCCGACCATGTCGAAATTCAGCATGGCATCGATGCTGTCGATCGCGACCGGACTGTGTTCCACGAAGTACGCCGACCCGAGCAAACCTTCTTCTTCACCCGAGAAGTTCGCGAAGATGATCGATCGGCGCGGCGGCGCGGCGGCCAAGAGTCGCGCAAGCTCGAGCACGGCCGCGGTCCCCGACGCGTTGTCGTCGGCGCCCCGGCGGACGGCATCCTTGAGCTCCGGATCCAGCGCGCCGTCGGTCGATGTTCCGAGATGATCGAAGTGCGCGCCGATGACGACGTATTGCCCGCGCAGCGCAGGGTCGCTGCCGGGAAGCAGGGCGAATACGTTCTGCGTCGGGAGCGATGGACTCGGCTTGTCGCGCACGGGCGGCCGAGCTACGAACGGCTGTAGATATCCGGCCGACATGGGACGCAATCCGAGCGCGGCGTAACGGCGCGCGATGTACGCGGCGGCGGAATCATTGCCCGGCGTGCCGGTGAGCCGCCCGGCGAGCGCCTCGCTCGCGAGATAGAACACGTCGCGGCGAATCGCGAGCGAATCGGGCGCGAGCGCGGCACGTGGTGCGGTGTGCGCGGGCGAGCACGCGGACGTCGCGGCGGCGACTGCGAGCATCGCGCCCCGACGAAGTTTGGATCGCATCATGGAAATTTGAACGGTGGCGCGTCAGCGCGCCGTGAAGTCGGTCTTGCTGTTGACCTCGCGACAGACTTCGGCGAGCAGCGTCGCCGTCTTGTCGACGTCATCGAGGCTTACGAGCTCGTTCGGCGAATGCATGTAGCGGTTTGGAATCGAGACCAACGCGGTCGCCACGCCCTCGTGCGCGATGTGGATCGCGTCGGCGTTGGTCGACGTGTCGCGGCCAGCCGCGTGGACGGAGTACTTGATTCCATGACGCTCCGCCGTGCTTCGCAACATCTCGAACACGATGGGAGAGATGACCGCACCACGCGTGAGCACGGGTCCACCGCCAATGCGATGATCGCCGAGCTCCTTCTTTTCTATGTTGGGATGGTCCGTCGCGAAGGTTACGTCGATCACAAGCGCCATCTGCGGGTTTACGCAGTTCGTGCAAATCAACGCGCCGCCGCCGTGCCAGGCGATCTCTTCCTGCGTCGTCGCCGCGGCGACGACGCGTGCCGGTCCAGGATTCTGCGCGTAGCGGCGCAGCGCCTCGAGCACGACGAACGCGCCGATCCGATCGTCGATCGAGCGCGACACCACGCGATTGTTTGGAAAGTCGACGGTCTTCGAGTCGATGACGCCGGGGTCGCCGACGCCGAGCCGCCCCTCGGCTTCCGCGCGGTTTGACGCGCCGATGTCGACCCAGAGCTCGGTGAGCTTCGACGCCTGATCGCGGTCCGTCGGCTTCATGAGGTGGATCGGTTTCTTGCCGATGACGCCGAGCACGTCGCCGTCGCGGCCCAGGAAACGGATCCGCTGTCCCACGAGCACCTGAGGATCCCAGCCGCCGATGGGGGACGGGTAGACGAAACCGTCGTCGTCGATGTACTGCACGATCAGGCCGATCTCGTCGATATGCCCATCGAGCATGATGGTCGGTGAGCCGCCCGGGTTCACCTCGGCCATGCTGTTCCCGGCAACGTCGTTGGTCACCCGCTCAGCGAACGTCGATGCTTCTTCGCGCCACACGCGGGCGGCCGGACCCTCGAACCCCGACGGCCCGGGTGTGTCGAGCAAACGTTTGAGAAACGCCAGCGAGGACGGGCTCAACATTGATCGCGCGGGGTGGAGTTCGGGCCGGACTAAACAAGAAATCCTAGTCCCCGGCGGGGCGGGATGGAAGAGACGCGTCTGCTTGGCGACGCGACCCTATCGCGGTCGTCGAATGGGAAAGGCGAGAAAGCTTAAAACGAGAATGACCAGCCCCGCGACGTACCAGCGAAGATCTTCCGTCAACCCATAATAGAGAATGCCGAACCACGCGAGCATCTGGCCGAACAACCAGCCATGCAGGCTATCCGGAATGCCGGTGGACTCGCGGCGCCGGCGCGCCCATCGACTGTTGTAGAAGCGCAAGTCGACCATCTGCACGAGGGCATAGAGCCACGTCAACACGCCAACGCCGCGCAGCTTGCGCACGAGCACCGGCTGGGCGAGGTGCGATGCCCCGAGCGTGTGAAACACGTACACAGCCAACCCAAAAAACAACGTCAGCGCGAGCAGGATCCCGCGCAGGCGCGTCAGTCGCTCCGGCGTGAGCCAGCGCTGTCGCTCGTCGATCGCATCGGTGGCGGGACCGAGTCCCGCAACGGGTGGAACCATGGGATGAGAAAAAAAGACCCGCAAGCATTGCCTAGCGGCTCCGCTCGTAAACAGCCCGCCCTCCAATATACGTTGCGTACACAGTAGTGCCGAGTATTTCGGAGTCCGGAATCGTCATGATGTCGCGGTCGAGAATGACGAAATCGGCGAGCTTACCGGGAGTGAGCGAACCCATCGTTTGTTCCTGGAATGCCGCGTAGGCAGGCCAGATGGTCATAGACTCGAGAGCCTCTTCCCGGGTCATCTTTTGCTCCGGAAACCAGCCGCTTGGCGGCCAATCGTTGTCGTCCTGCCGTGAGACCGCGGCGTGAAACGAGAACAGCGGATTGACCCGCTCCACCGGGAAATCGCTGCCGTTGGGGATGATCACGCCCGTGTTGAGGAGCGACCGCCACGCGTACGCGCCAAACGTCCGGGCGTAGCCGAGACGGGTCGATGCCCAGTACATGTCACTCGTCTGATGCACGGCCTGCATGGACGGAATCACGCCGAGCTGCGCAAAACGGGGGATGTCGGCGTGATCGAGGACCTGGACGTGCTCGATACGGAATCGGTGGTCGACCGTGGGAACGGCCTTGAGCGCGGCCTCGTAGGCGTCGAGCGCGATCCGATTGCCGCGATCACCGATCGCGTGCGTCGCGACCTGGAAGCCGTGCTGCAACGCCCGCGTCGAGACGTCGCGCAGATGCTCCGGCGTCGACTTGAGCAGGCCGCTGTTCTTGGGGTCGTCGGTGTAGGGATCGAGCAGGGCGGCGCCGCGCGAGCCTAGAGCGCCGTCGGCGTAGAGCTTGATGGCGCGGATCCACAGGTGCGAGTCGTACAGCGCGCTCTGCGGACCGCGTTGGAAGTAGTGCTCGATCGCCGCGCTGTCGTCGCCGATCATGGCGTACACCCGGAGAGTGAGCGTGCCGGCCTTCGCCATTTCCTCGAACAGGTCGAGCACGTCGCGCGGCTCGCCCGGATCGTGGAGTCCGACCAACCCCCACCGATTCGATTCCTTTACGGCGGCGAGCGCGGCGCTTCGCATCTCGTCATGCGGCATGGGCGGAATCACGCGATCGATCAGTCCCATCGCGTTGTCGACGAACACGCCGGTCGGGTCGCCGTTGGCGGCGCGCTCGATGCGCCCGCCAGCGGGATCCTTCGTGGCGGCCGACACACCAGCAGTCCGCATCGCCGCGGAGTTGGCGAGCAGAGCGTGACCGTCGATGCGCGTGAGGACGACGGGATTGTTGGGCGAGACGCGGGACAACGCCTCGTGAGTCGGAAACCGGGTGTCACCCCATTTGTTCTGATCCCACCCGCGACCAATCAGCCAACGGCCCGATGGAGCTTCTTTCGCACGCGCCGCGACGCGCGACACGATCTCGTCGAACGAACGCGTGTCGGTGAGATCGATGCTGCGCAGGAACTCACCCAGCCCGAACAGATGGGCGTGCGCGTCGACCATGCCGGGGATGATCGTTAGGCCCGTGGCGTCGAGCACGCGAGTCGACGGGCCGCGAAGGAGCATCGCTTCGCGCACGGAGCCGACGAACTGGACCTTGCCGTCGCGCACGGCGAGGGCCGAAACGAACGGGTGTCCGTCATCGACGGTGTAGATGCGGGCGTTGGTGACGATCAGATCCGCGGTGGGCGGCGTGGCACGTTGACCGCAGGCGTTCGATGAAACGCCGAGCGTTGCGCACAGGGCAACACAGAGGGAAACGAAGCGCATGGATGGACGGAGGAGCGAGAGGGAGGAGCGTTCTGCCGAACGCTAGGCCCCGGCCGTCATGCGCTCAAGGCTTTGCCGGATCGTTCCCCGGTATGCGGGTCCAAATCGCGACCGTGCCGCAGACTGTCGTGCCGCGAGGCCGATTGAACTCCGGCGGAAGCCCGGCCGGCCCGGCGTAGAGCTCGACGCCTTCGACGTCGCCCGGAGGCATGTCGTCGATGCTGAATCCAATGACCTGCAGTCCATCGACGAAGAATTGCGGTGGACAGTTGTCGCGCCCGACCCGCGCGAAGCGCAGTGCGGTTCGGCCGTTGTCTCCGGTCAGGATCATGGCACCGGGAACGAGTCGCATCATGTCGCTGAGCAGCAGCGGATGTCGGTGCTCGATTTCCGCGCGCGTGACGAAATGACCCATGCCCTGCTTACGCCGCGCCTCGAAGGCCTCGAGCACCCGGATTTGCGCGGCATGCTCCTGCACGACGACGCCGGTGAGTTGGAGCGCCGTCGCGCCAAGCCGCACCTCGACGTCTGTCGTGTCGTCGGCCGGAATGAGCACGGAGAGCACCACCGGCGAGTACGCGAGGCGCCGGAAGCTGAAATCCAATGACCCCGACGCGAGCGCCGGGATGAGAAAACGTCCCACCGTGTCGGTGCGGACGACCTTGGCGAACTTGATCGCGGTGACCTCGACGTCGGGGATCGGAACGCCGGCGCTGTCTTTGACGACGCCGCTGATGGCGCCCGTGCGGGCTTGTGCGGCCAAGTGGGTCGCCAGCAGACACACCGCGACGCCGCTGCGCGCAACCCATTGCCCGACGGTCGTCATTGAGCATTCTCGCATGACTGCTCTCCCCTGAGCGGCGTCGAAGACTCCATCGCCGCTCCGATCCGCTATGCCGGGCGCCGAGCCCGTGCAACCGCGTACACCGGAATGGCGATGAGCGCGACGTACGCGACCATTGCGACCATTCCACTTTCCGAACCGACCGACTTCGACAAATCGATTGCCGTGTCGAGCCCCTTGGCTTGCAATGCGGCGAGGATCACGCCGGTGATCGCCCCGCCCGCGATCAATCCCGATGAGAACAACACCCCTGGACCGGAATCCGCATCCGGCCCTTCGCGTTCCTCGACCGGTCGACGACGGTCGATCACCCATCGAAGCACGCCGCCCATGAACATGGTGGCCGACGTGGAGATCGGGAGGTATACCCCGACGCAGACGGGAAGTGACGGCACGCCGATCAATTCCATGGCGACCGCCAAAAACGCGCCCACGAGGATGAGACCCCACGGAAGCTTCTGCGTCAAGATTCCGTCGACCACGAGCGCCATGATCTGCGATTTCGGGGACTCGAGCTTGTCGATCTCGCGGCCGTCATAGTTGACGCGCTCGCGACCTCCCAATCCGGGATC
The DNA here is from genome assembly GCA_036392315.1 of Gemmatimonadaceae bacterium. Classification (GTDB taxonomy): domain Bacteria; phylum Gemmatimonadota; class Gemmatimonadetes; order Gemmatimonadales; family Gemmatimonadaceae; genus JAQBQB01. The sequence continues at coordinate 22,344 of DASVYG010000312.1, read as the reverse complement.
GACCAGATAGCGAATGGACCCGCTGGCGTCAACGAGATACTTACCAGCCGGTGCGGCGCCGGTTTGTTCGAATACGTGAGCGACGCGAAACACCGAACCGGGGTTCGCCGCCGCGGTCGACGCGTCTGCCTCGACCAAGCGGCCATTCAGCAGCGTCATCGGCTGCGGCTCGACGTTTCGCGCGACCACGCCCGGATAGCTGCGCACGACGATGGTCTGCTTGGCGGTATTCAGAAAATGAATGATTCCGCCCACGAGCAACGCCGAGGCCGTCACGCCGCAGAGCAATCCGAACTGTTGGCGTGCCGGCGTGGCACCAACGAGGTAGCCCGTCTTGAGATCCTGCGACGTCGCGCCCGCCGTCGACGCGGCCACACACACCACACCGCCGATCGACAGCGCGAGCACGCGGTACTCGATCCCCACCCATCCCACGGCGAGGAACATGAGCGACGTCAGGAGCAGCGTAGCCACGGTCATTCCGGACACCGGATTCGACGACGACCCGATCTGGCCAGTGATGCGGCTCGACACTGTCACGAACAAAAAGGCGAAAAACAGCGCGAGGATGGCGCCGATCACGTTGATGTGGATCTGCGGCAGCACGACCATCGCGATGCCGCAGAGCGCGGCGCCGACAACCACGACGATCATCGGCATGTCGCGCTCGGTGCGCCGCATCCCATTGCCGTCGCCACTGGGGCTGAAGTCGCGGAGCCCGGCGACGAGCGCCTGCCAGATCGTAGGCAGCGTTCTTCCGAGGCTGATCAGGCCTGCCGCCGTGACCGCCCCCGCACCGATGTAGTAGATGTAGTTCGAGCGGATTTCGCTCGCCGACATGTCGGCGATGAGCTTTCCTGCCGGGAAGATCGGCGTCGTGAATCCGGAGCCGAAGAACTTGATCGCCGGAATGAGCGCGAACCACGCGAGCACGCCGCCGCCGAACAAATAGCCGGCGATACGCGGTCCAATGATGAACCCGACTCCCGTGAGCTCGGGACTGATCTCGGCTTGAATCTCGCCGAAGAGCTGCGTTCGTCCGCCGCCGATCGCGGCCACGAACGCGCGCCGCGGCACTTCGAGCCATAGATGCATTCCCGACGCGAGAAACTTGTACACGGCGCCGAGACCGAAGCCCATGAAGACGGTCTTGGCTTGCACGCCGCGCTCTTCGCCAACGATGAGCACCTGCGCGCACGCCGTGCCCTCGGGGTATTTCAGGTTCGCATGCTCTTTGACGATCAGGCTGCGCCGCAGCGGAATCATGAAGATCACGCCGAGGACGCCGCCAACGATGCCGATGGCCATCACGGTCGACCACGGCAAGTTGTAGCCGAACAGCAGCAGCGCCGGCAGCGTGAACGAGATGCCGGCGGCGATCGACTCGCCGGCCGATCCCGTCGTCTGCACCATGTTGTTCTGCAGAATGGTCGCCGGCGGCCGCCCCAAGATCCGCGAGACGTAGCGGAAGATCGTGATCGACAGCACCGCCACCGGAATCGACGCGCTCACGGTGAGGCTCACCTTGAGCGCGAGATAGACGCTCGACGCCGCGAACATCAATCCGAGAATGATGCCAAGGATGATGACGCCCGGTGTCAGCTCGGCCGGCGCTTCTGTTGCCGGGATGTACGGAGAGTGTACGACGTCTTCGCTTTGCGTGGAATGCGTCATGACAACGGGTTGGGAAGGCACAATAATGGAGGCCGGTCAGCCGCCTGAACAGATGGATCGCTCACCGCCCGCCCGCTTTTCTGTAGCTTTCAGTCGCCGCGGTCGGCGCCTCTCTCGGAGTATCTCAATGAACCGCCGTACCATCGCCGTTGTTCTCGCTATACTCGCGCCCGCGCTGATGCCGGCACAGAATGCGCCCCGCGGCGATTCGGTGTCCGCGCCCATTCGCGATGTGCGCTACGACGTCACCTTCATGCACTCGAACGCGCAGCAACGGATGATCGATGTCGGGATGTCGTTCAACATAGCGGGAACGTCGCCCGTCCTCTTGTCGCTGCCTGCGTGGACACCGGGCGCGTACGAGATCAGCAACTTCGCCCGCTGGGTCGTCGACTTCGCGGCGACGGCCGACGGCAAATCACTGACGTGGGACAAGTTGGACTTCGACACGTGGCGCATTCGCCCCGCCGGCGCCAAGGCGCTCCGCGTGACGTTCCGCTACGTCGCCGACACCCTCGATAACGCGATGTCCTGGGCGAAGCCCGACTTTCTCCTGTTCAACGGCACCAACGTCTTCCTCTATCCCGAGGGACAAACGTTGGATATGCCGGCCACGGTCGCCGTGCACACGGAAACGGATTGGCGAGTCGCGACTGGGATGGCGAGCGCGTCACAGCCGCGAACATACACGGCCACCAACTATCACGATCTGGTCGATATGCCGTTCTTCGTCGGCCGGTTCGATCTCGACAGCGCGCGCATCGCCGAACGATGGATCCGGCTCGCGACGTATCCTGCCGGTGCGATCAACGCGCAGGTCCGATCCACGGCCTGGGACCAGCTCAAGCACGTCATCCCTCCGGAGACGACGGTGTTCGGCGAGATCCCATGGGAGACGTACACCGTGATGGAGATCGTCGACTCGTCTTACACCGGCGCTAGTGGGCTCGAGCACCAGAACTCACACGTCGACGTGCTCGCGCCGTCGTATGTGGGCAGCGAATTCCAGCCGTCGTTGTACGCGCACGAGATCTTTCATTCGTGGAACGTGAAGCGCCTCCGCCCGTCGGAGATGTGGCCATACCAATACTCTCACCCGCAGCCGACGCCCTGGTTGTGGGTGTCGGAGGGGATCACCGATTACTACGCGGACTTGGCCGAGGTGCGCGGCGGAGTCGTGGACGAGCGTGGGTTCTACAATTTGGGGGCGGAGAAGATCAACGAAGTCCTGAACGCTCTGCCCGTGTCGCTGGAAGACGCATCGGTCAACACATGGATCCATCCGGTGGACGGCACGGAATACATCTACTATCCCAAGGGATCGCTCGCCGGATTCATTCTCGACATCATGATTCGCGACGCGAGCGACAACAAGCATTCGCTCGATGACGTGATGCGCGGGCTCTATCAAGCCGACTACAAGCACGGGCGGGGATTCACCACGACGGATTGGTGGAACGCGGTGAGCGCCGCCGCCAACGGAAGATCGTTTGCGCAATTCAGTGCGCGGTACATCGACGGCCGCGAGCCGTTTCCGTGGGACAGCATTCTGCCGCTCGCGGGACTGAGAACGCGGCAGGACCGCGTGCCGCGGTTGGGCGTGATGACGCAGCCGGATCCGAACGGCATCATGGTCGCCAACGTTCAGGAGGGCAGCTCGGCGGCCAACGCCGGCGTGAAACCGGGCGATTACTTGATCTCCGTTGGTGACATTCCCGTGGAGGATCAGCAGTTCGGCGCCAAGATGCGAGCGAAGTACGGTGCGTCGGCCGAAGGCTCGCCACTTCAGATCAAGGTTCGGCGCGGCGCGGACACGGTGACGCTTCCCGGCAAGCTTCAATTCGCGCCGGGTGACGTGATGATCGAGGCCGATCCCGCGGCGAAGCCCAAGGCGGTGAGGATCCGCAATGGGATCCTGAAGGGAACGACCGGCTAACGACCTGCCACGATTACGAAATAGCCGTTGCTGGGCAGTTCTCCGTATGTTGTGCGTTCAATCCGTTCAATTCGTTCTCGCAATCGTTACGGCGTCCCGAGCGGCAGTCGGCGAGAGCTTCGCGTGGCGCTATGCTGTGTCGCGCCCACCTGGGCCATAACGATGGAATACGGACAGAAACGGCTTGAACGGACAACAAACGCACTGGAAAGAAATTTGGATCAGGGCGGGAAGTCCGTGGCGTACGCCGCCCAGGGTCCGCTCCGCGACGTCGTCGAGCGAATCAACTTCGTCACGGTGTTGAGCGCGTCGTCGTCCTCGATCGGAATCGAGAGGCCAGCCACGCGCGAGGACAGGGCCGCGTACGACAGCGGTTCCTGCGACGCGAAGATCAACAGGTATCCGTGTTGGTTGAACGCGAACGTCGGCAGTGAGTCGCGTCCCGTGATATTGCCGCGGCCACGGGTGTTCGGCTGACGATTGGGCTGGTTCGGCTCCGGACGACGGATCAAGCGCGAGCTGTCCGACGAGGAGAGGCGCGCGAGGGACGTCTCGACCAGATGGGACCCGGCTTCGACGTAGCCGCTCTGCAGTGAATCGGCCGGGAAGAGCAGCCGGCTTGCGCGCCCCGGCGCGACCAGGAACACCGCGACGTTCGCCGGCCGCGCGATCTGCACGGTGAGATGCTGTGGGATGCGCTCGCCTTGCGTCGGCGCCACTTTGGGCGCCAGATCGTTGTACTGCCCGAAGATGTGCGGTTGGCTGCTCGCGCAGCCGACCATGACCCCGAGAAGCACGCCAAGAAGCGCCGCTGACTTCACTGTACCAGAACGCACTGACCCCTCACGAAGCGAATGAGATGACCAACATGATTTCACGAATTTCACAGCGGCGGCTGGCGCTCGGTCTGCTCGCCGTCATCGCCCGATCCGCTCCGGTAAAAGCGCAGGCAACAACAACGCCAGTCGCGTCGTCGATCGCCGCGCGGACGGCGGGAATGGATCGCCGAGACGGCTTCCTTCCAATCTACCTCGACGCGAGGCAAGGGCGCATCCTGCTCGAGATCCCGCGCGATTCCACGCGCGCCCTGTGTCTCATTACCCAGGCAACCGGCCTTGGTTCGAATCCCATCGGCATCGACCGTGGATCGAGTGGCGCCACATACGTGGCGCGCTTCGATCGCGACGGCGACCGCGTGCTGTTCGTGCTCGAGAACTGGTCGTACCGGTCGTCCTCCGGAAACCCCGACCACGCGCGTTCGGTCTCCGAAGCATTTCCGCCCAGCACCGTGGCCAGCATGCCCCTCCTGGCGGACGACAGCGGACGGTTGTTGGTCGACGCGACCGACATGGTGATGCGCGACTGGAACGACGTCGCGGCGACCTTGGCCCAGTACCGGCAGGGAACCTACACGGTCGCGCGCGATCGATCGACCGTCTACCGGCCCAATACCAAGGGATTTCCCGACAACACCGAGATCGACGTCGCGCTCACGTTCGCGACGACCGGCCGGCCGGGCAGCACCGTCGAGGCGATCGTACCCGACGGCCGCGCCCTCACGCTCCGCCAGCACCTCTCGTTCGTCAAGCTGCCCGACGATGCATTTCGGCCGCGGGCGCTCGACCCGCGCGTTGGATTCTTCGGGATTCAGTTCAACGACTACGCACGGCCGATCCAAGAGCCGCTGCAGGTCCGGTGGGCCGCGCGGCACCGGCTCGAGCGCGTGAACCCCAGCGACCCCACCTCGCCGATCAAGAATCCGATTCGCTATTACGTCGACCGCGGCATCCCCGAGCCGATTCGTTCGGCGACGCTGCAAGGCGTGAAATGGTGGGAAGAGGCATTCGATCGCGCTGGCCTCAAGGGCGGCTTCACGGTGGAGCTCTTGCCCGAGGGCGTCGATCCGATGGACGCGCGCTACAACGTCGTCCAATGGGAGAACCGGAACGAGCGAGGATGGTCCGTTGGCGGAACGCTCGACGATCCGCGCACGGGCGAGATCATCAAAGGGATGGCGCGTCTCGACTCGCACCGTGCGCGCACGGATTACAACCTCTATGCGGGTCTCATGGGCGCGAACGCGTCGCCGGCCGACACGGCGTTCGTGCTCGCCCGCGTGCGTCAGGTGAGCGCGCACGAAGTTGGACACACACTCGGCCTGTCGCACAATTACATCGCGTCCACCTACGAGCGCGCGTCGGTCATGGACTATCCGCCGCCCCGCGTGCGGCTCGACGCGAACGGACGGATCGATCTGTCACAGGCATATGGAGTGGGACCGGGACCATACGACGTGTGGGCGATTCACTGGGGATACGGCACGTTCACGCCGGCCACCGAGCGTGATTCGCTCCGCGCCGTCATCGCCGATGGACTGAAGAAAGGCTACCTCTATCTCTCCGACGCCGATGCGCGGCCCGAGTACGGATCCGATCCGCGCGTCAACCTGTGGGACGACGCCGCGACCCCGCTGGACTTTCTCAAGACGCAAACCGCAGTGCGGCGCGTGGCGATCAAACAATTCGGCGACCGCAACATTCGGCCGGGCGAGCCCATCGCTCTGCTTCAGGAACGGTTTGTTCCGGTGTATTTCTTCCACCGCTTCGCGCTCAACGGAACGTCGAAGGCAATTGGCGGCATGGAGTACAGCAACGCGGTGCGCGGCGACGCGCAGCAGGCGACGCGTGCCGTGCCCTACCAACAGCAGCTCGACGCGCTGCGTCTAATGCTCGACGCACTCCGTCCCGAGGAGCTCGCGATACCCGATACCGTGCTGACGTTGATGGCGCCGGGCGCGAACGCCGTGACCCCGACGGTGGAATTGTTCGGCAGCCGAACGCGGCCCGCGTTCGACGAACTGGGCGCAGCGCGCTCGTTGGCGCAGATGATCGTCGACATGATCTTGCAGCCCGATCGCGCGGCTCGGTTGGTCGAATTCGCGACGCGTGGCGAGGGCCCGCATTTGACGCTCGCGGGCACGATCGACAAGCTGACGGGCGCCACGTGGGATGCGCCCGAACCGGCAAGCGCCAAGCTCGCCGCGCTCCAACGCGTCACGCAACGCGCCGTCATCGAGAAGCTGCTCACGCTGGCCGCGGACTCCGGAGCGGCGACCGAGGTCCGCGCCATGGCCGAGCTCAAGATCGCCGATCTGCGGACGCGCGCGCGGGCAAAGCAGGCGAGTGCGCGGAGCGACGAGGCGAGGGCGCACTGGCTCTCGATCGTGAACGACTGTACGCGCTGGATCGAGCGTCGGGAGCTGCCCAAGTTGTCGCCGGCACTGATCGCGCCGCCGGGCGATCCGTTCGGAAGCCCGTAGCGTCGAAAAATCGAACCCCGCCAAAGTCGTCACCTTGGCGGGGTTCGATTCGAAACCATGAGCTAGCGCATTAGAGAAGTTGTACAACGTCGGGCCGCAGGTCTACCACGCCGCCAGGTTGTCCATCCAGGAGTTGGGGATCGAGATGTACCTCCGCATGCGTTGCGTCGCCTGCGCGACGCTGCACGAATCGTAGACATACGTCTTCTGACCGTTCGCCGTCGCGTCGTCTCCATCGGGCTTGCCGGAAATGCTGATCGTGGGTGTGCCACCAAGCAGGTAGTTCAAGCCGCTGAGCGTGGCGCCCCACGTCGTGTTGTTTCCGTCCGACGTCAGCGCGCCGCCGACCAGCAAAATGCCGCTCCACATGTTGCTGCCGTGAACTTGGAAGTCGCTGTCGGCGATTATAATGCCGCGCCCCGCGTTCGGGAGGCTGTAGCCATTGGTATGAACGCGAATGACCGGCCAGTAGTTGGTGTCGGCGAAAGCAGTTGCGTTCGGGAACGGCTGGCCCGGGATGGTGATGTCCGCCGGCATCGAGTTTTGATTGATGATGGCGTTCCAGTCAACCTGATTCTTCGAGACGAGTTGCGAGAACGTGCTGCTCGTGTCAACCGGGGGATTCCCATAGAAGGCCGACGCATTGCCGTTGTTTACGAAGTCACCGTTGATCGTCTGGGCGCCGGCAACGTCGGGCATCTTGCCGCAGGCGTCTCGGCCGTCGATGGTTCCTGTTCCGTTCTTCTGGAGGCCGGACAGGCTCGTCCACGCGGCGCTCACCTTCATCGTCGACGTGACCCACTTCGCATAGATGCCGACCGTGTGCTCGGCATTCACCGCGATGGCGCTGCTCAGCTTCACCGTCGTGTCGACGCCCTTGGAGCGGATGAAGAAGATGGCCGGCGTCGTCGGGTCTATTGCCTGCTTGATCTTGACCGCGACGACATCGGCATAGCCGCCGGGCAGGCTCACGCGTGTCCACTCCGAATCGACTGCGGTGGGATCACCGCAATTGCTGCAGAATCCTGATGTGCTTCGGAGCACCATGAACTGCTCGAGGCCCGTCTCGGCGAGGTTGTAGGCCCGATTTTCACTGCGCTGCGCGGCGTTGGTCGTGTACTCGGCGTTGGTCGAAGAGTACGCGGCGGCAATAGCGGCAGTCAGCACAGCGATGACGAGTATCGCCATCGGCAATGCGAACCCTTTTCGATTGGCAAGTCGCAACATGTTGGTGCTCCAGTTCAGTACGTACGAACGTTCTTGAAGAAGACGGCGGTTCGCACCTTCGACATCGAGTGCGAAGTGACATTGTTCGAGACAACACGCGAACTGATCGCGTTCAACACCAAGTCAATGCCGACGATCGTGGAGATCGCCGGTGGGCTGACGACGGAGGTGTCCGCTCCGCTGGCAAAAAACCGGAAACGCGCCGACGTATCGAACGGCGCGAGAATCTCCTCGGCGGCCGCGCCGTCGACGTTTCGCCACAGGCCGAGATAGCCGGGATAATTGGTCGACGCAGCGAACGTGTACGTGATGTGCTGCCACATGAACACGGGCGACGCGACCTGTGCTCCGCTCACCGTGGGCCCGTTCAAATCGAGGATGTCACCGTTGCGACCGTTGAGCGAGTATGATCGGATCGCCGTGTTTCCGCCGCCGGTGCAGACGCTGGGGCTGGCGCTGGTCTTCGGTGCATCGTTGCCCCTCGGGTCACTCGGCGTCACGACCGTGTACGTCGCCGTCAACGAGTCGCGCCACGCGAAGCCGGCGTAATGCGCCATTCCAACGACGCTCGAGTCGGTGGGAAGCATGCTGACCGTCGTGACCGTGCCGTTGATACCGCACACGAGGCCAAAGCGATAGGGAACCTTGACCACGATGGTCTTTCCGTCGGCCGCGGCTGATTCGATGCCGCCCCGATCCTGCACCATGCGCAGGTCGGACAACAGCACGTTCATCGTGTTTCGTGCGACGCTGCGGGCCTTGCGAATGTTGGTCTGCTGATCGAAGAAGCGCGATTGCGACGCGAGCAGCTTGGTGAACGCGGCACCGATGATCGCGACGATCACCATCGCGACCAGGATCTCGATGAGCGTGAAGCCGCGTCGCGCGATACGTGATGGGGTCATGTCAACATCCAGTGCAGAGAGGCGTCCGCGTGGCCGGCAGCGTCCGGTCCAGCGTAACCGAGTCCTTCTTCGTCGTGTCGCTCATGGGCATGACGATGATCTTGATCGAGTACCGGTTGGTGCCGGTGTTCGCGATGGCCATCCGTCGCCTGTAGGTGAAATCCCCAAGGGTGAGCGTCTGGCTCGTCGTCGACCAAGTCGAAAGCGTCGAGTAAGGAATGGCACCGAGCTTGTTGCTCTCGAGCTGCAGCACCGCGGTGCGTTTGGCGAATAGATCATTGCCTCGGCCGCGCACCGCGACCGTGAGCGACATCCTCGCGAGTGACATGAGAACGATCGCGAGCAGCGTCATCGCGACGATGACCTCGATCAGTGAGAACCCTTTGCGATTCGGTGTCATCGTTGTTGTACCAGTCCGGCTCGCGAGACCCAGACTCGCTTGGTCTGGCCAGCCGAGGAAACGGACAAAGTGATGAGGAGGGTGTCGTTCGCGAGGCCGTCGGGATACACCTCGAGCGTGTCCCGCGAGAACGTGACGCTGCCGGCGGGCAGACCGTAGGGATCTTGGCCGAGAGACGCCCGACGGAAGGTCGTCGTCGCGCCGCGGTCGGTGACGCGCATTTGACGATTCGCCGCGTCCCACGAGATTCGGATGGGGCGACGGTTACGGGCTGCAAGCGACCACGCCATCTCTACATTGGTCTGTACGATGTTCGAGGCACGGTACAAGCGCTGCTGGGTCATGACATCGCGCATCTTGCCGATGGAGATCGAGGCCAGGACGCCGATGAGCACGAGCACCGTGATCAATTCGAGCAGTGAAAAGCCGCGACGCAGAGCCACTCGTCGCGTGAGAGCATTTGCAGTCATATGGGCACCGAATCGAGGGCAGTCCAACCTACTTCGTGGACGGCAGGAGACGACACTAGGTAACCGTGGCGTGCTCGTCTGTAACGCCAATCACCCGACAGGGGCCCGAAATGGCGCGGCCGCGGTGATGTTAAGCTCTTATACAGACGAGGCTTAGCGGCAACTGTAACGGTTCCGGAAATTCGAGGGAAAAATCGCCCAAAACCGCCCATTCCGAGCGGTCGGCGAGCGGTGGTGGAACGGCTACGTTTGGGGGGCCAAATGAGGGTTCGAAAGTTGGGGGTGATCGGCGCCGGAACCATGGGCAGCGGCATAGCCGCGCTCGCGGCCTCAGCCGGGGTCCCGGTGGTGCTGCTCGACATCCCTGGTTCGGGTTCGGACCGGAATGCTCCGGCGCGCGGAGGAGTGGAGCGGGCAAAAAAAGCAAAGCCCGCCGCCTTCATGGACGTGGATCGTGCCGCCGCTATCGAAACCGGCAACACCGAGGACGACCTCGCCCGGCTGGCGAACTGCGATCTGGTCGTCGAAGCAATCATCGAACAGCTCGAGCCCAAACGCGCGCTCTTTCAGCGGCTCGAGCATCTGCTTCCCGAGCACGCCATCGTCGCGTCGAACACGTCCGGCATTCCGATCAAACTGCTGACCGAAGGCCGATCTCTCTCGTTTCGCTCGCGCTTGCTCGGCCTGCATTTCTTCAATCCGCCTCGCTACCTCCACCTTCTGGAGATGATCCCGACCGGCGAGACGTCCGCCGAGTCGATTGACGCGGCTCGGCGTTTCTGTGATCGCGTGCTCGGAAAGGGGATCATCGTCGCCAAGGACGTCCCGGGCTTCGTGGCGAATCGCCTCGGCGTGTTCGGGATGGTGTTGGCAATTCGGTTGATGGAAAAGCACGGGCTCACGATCGATGAAGCCGACGTGCTCACCGGCGTGTTGACGGGACGCTCGAAGTCGGCGACCTATCGTACGGCCGACTTGTCGGGCATCGACGTGATCGCGCACGTCACGAAGGGTCTCAGCGAGACGACCGGCGAAGATTTCTCGTTGTCGTCGTGGGTACTCGATCTCGTCAAGGCGGGGCGCGTCGGCGAAAAGAGCGGCGCCGGATTCTACAAGCGCGTCGGCAAGGACATTCACACGCTCGACTGGCGAACGGGCGAGTACCGGCCACAAAGCAAAGTCGAGACACCCGAGCTCAAGCGACTCGGCAAGCTCCCGTTGCCGCAACGATTCGCCGCGATGCGCGACTGGAGCGACCGCGAAGGCGCCTTCGTGAGAGAATATCTCTTACGATTCTCTCATTACGTGCTGAGCACTACGTCGGCCATTGCGTACGACGTGCCGGCAGTCGACCACGCCATGGAATGGGGCTATGCCTGGGACGTTGGACCGTTCAAGCAAATGGACCTGCTCGGCCTCGACTTCTTGCGACGTGGATTCGCCGAGCTCGGCCTCGATGAGCCGGCGTTGCTTCGCGAAGTAGATGGCGCCTTCTATACGACAGATGGCACACAGGTCCTCTCGCTGAGCGGCGGATACGAAGCGGTGCCTCGCGATCCCGGCGAGATCGGGCTCGCCGAGCTGCATCTGCCGTCGAACCGTGCGCTCCGCGTGCTCGATCATTCCGACGACGCGTCATTGCTGGACGCGGGACAGGGCGTGGGCATTCTCGAATTCCACAGCAAGATGAACACGCTCGGCGCGGGCGTGATCGACGCCATTCATCGCGCGCTCGATCGGGTCGAGCGGAGCGGAATGACGGGGTTGGTGATCGGTAACGAAGATCCGCGCACGTTCAGCGCCGGCGCCGACCTGTCGCGAATGCTCGAGCTGCTTCGCGGTGGCCCGGCGCAGATCGACGCCGCGGCGCGCGCGTTCCAAGACACGTCGCTTCGGATCCGAGCGTCGCCGTTCCCGGTCGTCGCCGCTCCGTTCGGTTTGGCGCTCGGCGGCGGATGCGAGTTCTCGCTTTATGCGGACCGCGTACAAGCGCACGCCGAGTTGTACATGGGCTTGGTCGAGGTAAGCGTCGGACTGATCCCGGGTGGCGGCGGGACCACGGAACTGCTGTTCCGTTTTGCGACCGAGATGGAGCCGTACGCGGAAGCCGATCCGTTCGAGGCGGTCAAGCGGGCGTTTCAGCTCATCGCGATGGCGACGACGAGCACCAGCGCGCTCGAGGCGCGAAAGCTCGGATTTCTGCGCCCGGCCGACCGCATCACGATGAATCGCGACCGGTTGTTGTCGGACGCCGTGGCGCGCGTCGTCGATTTGGCGCCGGACTATGTTCCGCCGCTCCCGCGAACGATCGTCGCGTTAGGTAAGGAAGCGCTCGGCAATTTGCGGTACGGCGCGTGGGCCATGCACGAAGCGGGACAGATTACGGACTACGAGGTGCGGATCGCGCACGAGTTGGCGTACATCCTGGCCGGCGGTGATGGACCGCCCCGGCGCGTCACCGAGCGCGACATCCTCGCTCTCGAGCGCGAAGCCTTCTTGCGGCTCGCCGCCGCGAAGGAAACGCAGGAGCGGATCCAACACATGCTCACGACGGGTAAGCCGTTGAGGAATTGACTATGAAAGAAGTCGTAATCGTCTCCGCCGTTCGGAGTCCGGTCGGCAAAGGGAAAAAAGACGGGGCACTCGCAAACCTGCACGCCGTGGACTTGTCGGCATACATGATGCGCGCCGCCATCGATCGCGCGTACGTCGATCCCGGTGCCATCGACGATGTGTACTGGGGCTGCGCAATGCCGGAGGCCACGCAAGGGTTGAACATCGCTCGCCTCGCCTGGCTGCGCGCTGGTCTACCGGTCGAAGTGCCGGCGGCCACCGTCAACCGGTTCTGCTCTTCGGGGCTGCAGACCATCGCGCTCGGAGCGCAGGAGATCATGAGCGGAATGGCCGACGTCGTCCTCGCCGGAGGCATCGAGATGATGAGCCAGGTGCCGATGTCCGGCTACCACACGCGCCTCGATCCCGAGATCACCGAGTCGTACATCGGCATGGGATTTACCGCCGAGCGAGTGGCCGACCGATGGCACGTCACGCGGGAAGATCAAGATCGATGGGCGCTCGGCAGCCAACAGAAGGCGGCGCGTGCGCTCGCGAACGGCGCATTCGACGAGCAGATCGTGCCCGTGCCGGTCGAGCGCGTGACGTGGCAAGGCGCCCAGAAAGACGCGCAGACGATCGAGTTTGGACGAGACGAGCTTCCGCGCGCCGACACGACGATCGAAGGACTCGCGAAACTGCGGCCGGCGTTCAAGGTGAATGGCACCGTGACCGCGGGGAACGCGAGTCCGTATTCTGACGGAGCGGCGGCCGTACTCCTGATGACTGTCGAGCGCGCGAAGGAGCTTGGACTGAAGCCGCTCGCGCGATTCATCACCTTCGCGGCCGCCGGTGTCGATCCAGACATCATGGGCGTCGGTCCGCTCAAGGCCGTTCCGAAAGCGCTCAAGCGCGCGGGGATCAAGCTCGACGACGTCGACCTGATCGAGTTCAATGAAGCATTCGCGGCGCAGGTCGTCGCGGTCGTCCGCGATCTCGGCATGCCGGAGGACAAGGTCAATGTGAACGGCGGAGCGATTGCGCTGGGTCACCCGCTCGGGGCCACGGGAGCGAAATTGACGACGCAGCTCGTGCACGAGCTCGGAAAGCGCGGCGGTGGAACAGGCATGGTGACGATGTGCATCGGCGGCGGCATGGGTGCGGCAGGTTTGTTCGAGGTATTTGCCGCATAGAGGCACGCGAACAGATGCATTGATTCCGGGCGGTCGGCGGCGTAAGCTCTCGCGTCGCCTCTTCCCTGGAATTGCCAATGCGTTCGACGTTTCTCGCGTTCGTGGTTGCCGCTCCCTTGCTCGCCCAAACGCCATCGATGACCACGTCGCCGACTCGACCAATCACTATCCACGCGGACCGAATCCTCGACGGCCGCGGCAAGGTGGTTCCCGCCAACGGCGTGACCGTCGAGGGCGACAAGATCACGAAGATCGGTCCGGTTGCGCCGGGCTCCGCGACGTACGATCTGAAGGGTCTCACGCTGCTGCCCGGTCTGATCGACGCGCACTCGCACTTGAGCTGGTACTTCAATCGGCAGGGCCGCTACCACACGCGCGACGACGGCGACACGCCGGTCGAGTCGATGTTATCGATGGCGAGCAACGCGTACGCGACATTGATGGCCGGATTCACGACGATCCAGAGCCCGGGTTCGCCGGAGGACAAGGATCTCCGCGAATGGATCGCGTCGGGCGGCGTGCCGGGTCCGCGTGTGCTCACGTCGCTCAATGCGATCAGCAATCCGCGTCTCACGCCCGACTCGATGCGAGCCATCGTGCGTCGTCGCAAGGCCGAGGGCGCCGACGTGATCAAGATCTTCGCCTCGGCCAGCATTCGTGACGGCGGCGCGCAAACGTTGAGTGACGAGCAACTCCAGGCGATTTGCGGTGAAGCGAAAGCACAGGGAATGCGCACGATGGTACACGCTCACAGCTCGGAGAGCATCAAGGCCGCGGTGCTCGCCGGGTGCAACCAAATCGAGCATGGCGTGTTCGCCAATGACGAAGTGCTCAAGCTGATGGCCGACCGCGGCGTGTACTTCGATCCACAGGTCTGCCTGGTATTCCGCAACTATCTCGACAACCGCGCGAAATACGACGGCATCGGCAATTACAACGAAGCGGGATTTGCCGCGATGGAGAAGGCGATCCCACTGGCGACGGAGATGTTCACGCGCGCCATTCATACGCCGGGACTCAAAGTCATTTTCGGGACCGACGCCGTCGCCGGCGCGCACGGCCGCAACGCCGAGGAGCTCGTGTGTCGGGTGCAGGCAGGCAAGCAGTCGCCGCTCGACGCGATCACATCGGCCACGTCACTCGGCGCCGAGTCGATCAGGATGGGCGATCAGATCGGTTCGATCGCGCTCGGTTTACAGGCCGATCTCATTGCCGTGGAAGGCGATCCGACGAAAGACATCACCGCGCTCCGTCGCGTGATGTTCGTCATGAAAGGCGGCAAGGTGTACAAGAACGAGAAATGAGATCACGCTCGCCGCAGCTCGTCGCGGCGCGCGCGAACCCGTGGGTGCTCAGGGTCGCTGAGATCCATCAAGATCCACGACACGCAGTATTCGCGCTTTGACAACGGGATGAGCTGAAAGAAGGGAAGCTGCGTCAGAAAGACTCCGATTCGTTGCAGCGCAGCCTCCGGACCGATCAGAAACTCGGTGACGGCGTAGTCACCATCGATCACTTCGACGTGAAATTCCTCGAGGCGGCCGACCACGCGGCCGTCGGCGTCGCGGACGCGTTTTCCCAGTAGCTGCTCGACGTGGAGCTCACGCGTCTGCACCGTCACGCTCCCGGAATATGATCGACGATCTTTTCGCGCAGCCAATCCTCGAGGGCGAAGATCGGCGTCGATTCGGCGTCCATGTCCAGCCGCCACGCCTCCCCGCCCCGGTCGAGACGACTCCACGGGATTCGAAACGGAACACCACGATCCTTGCCGAGCCGCTCATCCCACCGCGCGTAGCGGCGAGCCAGCCGTCGGCTGAATCGTGCGAGCAGCGTGATCGGGCTGACCTCCACGTAGGCGACGCGAGGTGGCGCGCCGTCGCGGATCTCGAGGATGATGCCGTCGATCCGCCCGGCGCGTTTGTCGTGCACATCGAGCAATTGCTCGTCGAGCACGTCGGCAACGAGGTGCATCGTCAACTTCCCACGATCTCGAGCGGAATCGACACGACTGCTACCACGGCCGAGATCATGCTGATCGCCAGCACCACGAAATTGCCGACGTAGCCGTTCGTGTGGCTCTTGAGATATTTCTTGTCGTTCATGAGGATGAGGAAGGGGAAGACGCCCACCGGTAGCGACGCCGCCGTGAGCGACATCGATATCTCAGTGAGCTTGAGCGGGTCGAGACCGACGACGACGAACAGTGTCGCCGCGACCACGAGCAGTGTGTAGGTCAGGCTGAATCGGGCGTCGTCGCGCGGCTCCAAGTCTTCGCCCCAGTTCCACCCCAGCCCTTGAGCGATCAAGTACGCGAGCGCGAGCGCGATCTCGAGCGTGGCGCCCAGGCAGGCGATGGCCAACGACGCAATCACGAGCCAAAAGCCCGTGCGACCGAAGATGGGGCTGAGCAGATCGGGCAACTGCTGGTAGTGCTGGACGTCGATGTGTCGCGGATGGAAGAGAATTGCCGCGAGCACGAGGACGGCAACGGAAAGAAAGCCCCCGAAGCCCATGCCGATCGCGGCGATGATGCGGTTGGTGACGAGGTAGGTCGCGTCCCATCTCTCTTCGATCGCGCCGGATGAGTAGAAGTAGTAGAGGTACGGCGAGATCGATGCGCCGAGCACGCTGACGGCGACGAACCAATAGTGCGCAGTGTCGGAACGGGGCAGCGTCGGAACCGTCCCGTGCAAGAGCGCACCATAGTCCGGATGCAGCTTGGCTGCACCGACGGCAAACGCCACAGTGACGAGACCGAGGAATGACACGCCATTCTCGATGATGCTGAAGGTGGCGCGCCAGAGCAGTCCCCAGCTGATCACGCCAACGGGGATTGCCCAGAACGGCAACTTGATGCCGGTCGCCATCTCGAGCGCAGCGGCAACGCCCCCGAGCTCGGCAGCGAGCACGAGCAGCGAGACGCCGAGCATCACGAGCAACGGCACCGCGAAAAAGTTGATTCCAAACCGCTCGCGCATCGCGTCGGGAATGGTGCGCTTGCTGACCGCGGCGAAGCGACCCGACATCTCGACGAGAAAGGCGATGCACACGGTGCCGAGCACGATCGCCCAGGTGAGCTGATATCCAAACGACGCGCCTGCCTGCGCCGCGGTCGTGATCGAGCCAATCTCGAGAAAGCCGCCGACACTCGTCACGATGCCGAGCGTGATTTGAAGAATTTTCTTCATGCCGTGCCAGGGAAGATCAGCGCTGGGAAGCGTCTGACGCGGCTTTTTCGCGCCAGACGACGGTCCACTCGGAGTCGACAAGCCAGCGTCGCATGATCGCCAGCGCGGCGACCAGGTACGCGAGGCTCGCCGGAATCCACATGATCAAACCGGCGAGCTGCTGATCGGCCATCGGCGTAAGGCCCCACGCCGCGGCTCCGTCGCCGTATGCCGGATACCACGGCACGCGCGAGAACGTCATCAGCGCGCCGAGCACGCCGGTGTGCACTGCGGTGGTGAAGAGATAGACGATTGACATTCCGAGCGCGGCGCGCCGCTGACCGTGGATGATGCTCCACCAGAACAGCAATCCCGTTCCGAGGAAGCAGGCGTGCTGCAGGGCATGAATCGCCTCGTTGTGCAGCGTCGACTCGAACAACGCCGGGAGATGCCAGATCCAGATGGCGAGCCCGTGGATCAGCCAGGCGTCGAACGGGCGTGTGATCGCTCGCCATGTCGCGCGAACGGACGCGCGCCGTGACAGACGAGCGACGGCGTGTCGTCCACGCGCGGGGAGCGCCCACAACATGACCATCATGGGGCGGCCGAGGATCAGCAGCGGTGCGGCCACGGCCATGAGCAATTCGTGTTGTACCATGTGCATTGAAAAGAGCTGCTCCGACGCGTCGTGCAGCGGCGAGAGCAGCGCCAGCGCGACAATGACCCAGCCGCCGGCGAAGCACGCCGCTTCCCAGCGTCTGAGCGCGATGCCGCGGCCGCGGCGGCGCAGCTCGAGCGCGCCACGGCCATACAACAGCGCCGACACGCCCAATGGCGCGATGACTCCCGGCTCCAGCGCCCAACGGAGTTGGTCGAATGCCGCGTCGTGAAGGAGCATCACGCCCTCATGCACGGCTCGAACACGACGATCGCCACCCACTGCGCGATGATCACGCTGGCCGAGAACGCGCTCAGCGCCATTCCGAGCAGCGCGACGAAGCGCGTGCGCTGCTCGACGGTGGCGTCTTCGTCGTGGACGCCGCCGCCGACTGCCTTCCAATCGCGACGCGCCGTCAGCCCGGCGCCGATGGCAACGATGACACAGAGGAGCGGAATGACGTGCAACGTTCCCCACGCGCCGTGCCCGCAGGCCCACATGTTGGCGGAATAGATCAGCCCTTGGTTGATCAGCGCGACGGTTGGTCCGAGCAGCACGCCGAGGCTCAGGCTCAACAAACCGGGCCAGCGCGTGAAGGCGCGCGAGCCGTGGTTCGCAGCGGGCTCGTTCATCGCCTCAAAAGATTCGTGGACCGACATAGACGATGAGATAGATCGGAATCCAGATGCCGACGGTGAAATACCAGTAGAAGCTGTTGTCGGCGGTATCGCTGAAGGCCTTGAGGGGCATTCGCTTGAGGAAATAGAAGAGAGTGAGGCCCCAGGTGTCGGCAACGTCGAGTAGCAGCAGCGACGTGTGGAAGCCAACGATGACCCAGGCGGCCGACCCGTACGCGTTGGTATCCCAGCGGGTGTTGATCGCCCACAACTCCCACCATCGCAGCACGAGAATCGGCGCAATGGCGACGGATGAGATGACGAGCCAGCGTTTCACGCCGCCCTCGTCGAGCTTCTTGGCCGCGGCCGCCGTGAGATACGTTGGAATGAAGCTGACGATCATGATCGCGAGGTTGATCGTCGGGATGAGCAAACCCGGATACGGTGTTCGGAGCGGCGGCCACGCCTGGTAGTTCTGGCGAAGATACAAGTATGAGGCGACGAGAAGCGCCGTCGTCCAGCCTTCGATCACCATGAAGCCGAGCGTGCCCCACCACATCATGCTCCGATGGCCGAACGTCACCGTGGGGAGCTCCGCGACGTCGACGGATGGACGAAGGGCTCTCATAGCCCCTCAGCAACCGGCTGCGGTGTAGCGACGCGTTCGGGGCCGGCGTCTCGCGAACCGCTCCATCCCCATCCCGCGATTCCGACGAGCGACAGCCCGAGCCCGACGAGAACCAGGTACGGCGTAAAGATCGAGCCGATGAACGTCACGCCCATGCAGAGCGCCAGGTACAGCGGCCAGATCGAGCCGTCCGGATGGTGATGGCGGTGATCGGGCCGCGCGTCGAACGTCGTGGTGACGAGCACCTCGCGGCGTTCGGTGCTCAACCCGGTGGCGACCGGCTGCTCGACGGTCGTGTCCCACAACGGATGCCGGCTCGTCACGACCGGTATATGCAAGAAGTTATAACTCGGCGGCGGCGACTCGACGGCCCACTCCAGGCCTGACGACGACCACGGGTCGGGGCCCGCAGGCTCGCCGCCACGCCAGCTCTTGACGGCGTTGATGATGAATACGAGCACCGAGACGGCGATCGTGACGGCGCCAAGCGTGGCCAGGAGGTTGAGCGGTCCCCAGCCGGTCGCCGCGAGATAGGTGTAAACGCGCCGCGGCATCCCATTCAAGCCGAGGATGTGCATCGGGAAGAACGTCACGTTCACCCCGATGACGAACAGCCAGAAGTGCCATTTGCCCAGCGTCTCGCTGAGCATGCGCCCCGTGATCTTCGGGTACCAGTAATAGAACGCGCCGAACAGCGGCATGACGCCGCCGCCGAGCAGGACGTAGTGCAGGTGCGCCACGACGAAGAAGGTGTCGTGTGCCTGCTTGTCGAACGCGACGGAGGCGAGCATCACGCCGGTGATGCCGCCGTTGACGAAGGTGAAAATGAACCCGAGAATGAACAGGAGCGGCGTCGCGAAACGCGGACGGCCCGCCCACATCGTTGCGATCCAGCAGAAGATCTGCACCCCCGTGGGAATGGCGATCAGCATGCTGGCCGCCGTGAAGAGACTCTGCCCGAGCTCGGGGACAGGCGTCGCGAACATGTGGTGCACCCACAAGCCAAACGCGAAGAACGCGGTCGTAATGTTCGACATGACGAGCGCCGTATACCCGAAGACCTTTCTCCGCGAGAACGTCTCGACGATCGGGCTGATGAACCCGAGCGCCGGCAGGAAGATGATGTAGACCTCGGGATGGCCGAAGAACCAGAAGATGTGCTGCCAGAGGAGCACGTCACCACCTTCGGCGTAGTTGAACCAGTGCGTGTTCACAGCGCGGTCGGCGGCGAGCATGAACGTGCTTCCCGCGGCGACCGCCGGCATCGCGAAGACGATCATGAACGCGACGACGAGCTGCGCCCACACGAAGAGCGGAATGCGGTTGAGCGACATTCCGGGTGCGCGCATCTTGAAGGTCGTGACGATGACGTTCACCGCCGCGGCGAGGGCCGCGATCTCGGTGAAGGTGACGACCTGTGCCCAGACGTCGACACGATGTCCGGGCGAGTACGCGGGGCCCGAGAGCGGCACGTAGGCGAACCAACCCGCGTCGGGGCCGGTGTTCACGAACAGTGACACGTAGAGGAACACGACGCCGACGAGATACGTCCAATACCCGAACGCATTGAGGCGCGGAAACGCGATGCTTCGCGCACCGACCATGAGTGGCACGAAGTAGATGCCCATGGCGGTCATCATCGGCACGGCGAAGAGGAACATCATCGTCGTGCCGTGCGTACTGAAGAGTTGGTTGTAGCGATCGGGACCGATGAGCGTATTCTCGGGGCGCGCGAGCTGTGCACGCATCAGTGCCGCCTCGATCCCGCCGGCGACGAACATCAAGAACGCCGTGATGATGTAGCGCTTGCCGATCGACTTGTGGTCGACCGCGGTGAGCCAACCCCAAAGCCCGGTCGTGTCGCGCCACAGCCGCTCGAGCGCTGCCGACTCGCGCTCGATGACGTCATCGGCGATGGTCGTCGTGGCCGGGACCTGACGGAGTGGCGCTGTCATTTCAGCGACTCCAGGTAGGCGACGACGGCGCTCAATTGCGCGGGTTGCAGTGGAACCTGTGGCATGATGACGCCGGGCTTGATCATCTGCGGATTGAAGATCCAGCGCGCGAGATTTTCTTTCGTGTTGGGCAAGGTTCCGGCGGCGATCGTCGAGCGAGAGCCGAAGTGGGACAAGTTCGGTCCCACCGTCGCGAAGGCTTGCGTTCCGCTGATGGTGTGGCAGACCGCGCAGCCGCTGCTGAGAAAGACCCGCTCGCCGGAGAGCAGCGTCGAGTCCGTCGGCGTCTGATGCGATTGCGACGCCGCGGCGAGCCACGCATCGAACTTGGGCCGCGGATCGGCCACGACATAGAACGCCATCTTCGCATGCTGGAGCCCGCAGAACTCGGCGCACTGACCGCGATAGACGCCGGGGGTGTCTGCCTTGAACCAGATCGTGCTCATGTAGCCCGGGATAAGATCGCGCTTGCCGCTCAGGTTTGGCGCCCAGAAACTGTGAATCACGTCGGCGGCGCGCAGCTTGAACTGGACTGGTTCGCCGACCGGGACATGAATCTCGTTCGCGGTCAGGAGCTGGCGGCTGGGATCAGGGTTTTCATATAGAACTTCCCACCACCATTGGTGCCCTGTGACGTCGATGGTCATCCCACGCTGTGGATGCTGTGCGAGCGCTCGGCCGACGGTGAAATCGTAGGCGAGAAAGGCGATGAGAATGAGAATCGTTGCACCTACCGAAACCGACACCACCCGCTCGAGACGTCGGTGCGTCTCGGCGGGGACGTGAACTAGATCGTCCGCCGCACGACGTCCGCGTGGCGCGAACCCAGCGTAGAGCGCGACGATCGTCACGCCGATCCAGATCGCGCCACCGACGCCGAGCATCCACCACCAGAGGTGCGCAACGGCTCTCGCTTGCGGTGAGCTGGGATCGAAGAACGAATGCATGGGTCAAGGATGCTGCGAGGCGCCGGGCAGCCCCGTGTTCTTCGGCTTGGCGTTGGGCGTTTGATTCGGCGCGGGCTTGACCATCATGTGATCGTCGCGCGCCGGACGCGCACCCTTGGGCGTCAGTCCGCTCAGCGACCGCACGTAGGCCACGAGCTGCCAGATCTGCTGATTGGTCAGCCGGTATTTCCACGACGGCATTCCATTCGCACGGCCTTCGGCGATCGAGGCGAAGACTTGGTTGGGCGAGCTGCCGTAGATCCACTCGTCGTCCATCAGCGGCGGCCCCATGCCGCCACCGCCGTTGGCGTGGCAACCGGTGCAGTTCATCTGGCTGAAGAGCTGTTGCCCTGCGGCCGTGCCGTACGCGTTGTCATCGAATGGGCCTTTCGGCGTTTCGGTGACCAGCGTCGGCCCCGGCTGCAACACGGATTGCGAAACGAAGGCGACCGGCGGATTTGGTGGCGGCTGATTCAGCCGACGGTCCTCTCGGTCGCAGGCGGCACACGCCACGAGCGAAGCCGTGATGACACACGAGCGGACGAGACGCGTTGGCATTGGCACGAGCATCACCTTCTCATCGATGCGTCCGTCGCCGCATCGACGCGCGGGACGCCGTACGCGTCGAGCAGACTGTCGATCGACGGACGGCGCCGAGTGATGATGTCGTCGAGCTGGGCGCGGAACGTCGA
>DASVYG010000311.1:0-5700 GCA_036392315.1 Gemmatimonadaceae bacterium | reverse complement strand
GCACACGCTCGGATTTCTCATGACCGCGTCGGGGTTGGGCGCAGTGGCCGGCGCACTCTACCTTGCGTCGCGCCGAACGGTCCTCGGGCTCGGCCGTGTGATGGTCGTGGCGACGCTCGCATTCGGAAGCGGCATGATTGCGTTCGGCCTCGCTCGTTCGCTCTGGCTCGCGCTGCTCATTCTGCCCGTCGCCGGCGGGGGGTTCATGATCGAGATGGCGTCGACGAACACGATTCTGCAGACGATCACCGAAGAACATTTGCGCGGGCGCGTGATGGCGTTCTACACGATGGCCTTTCTCGGCACGGCGCCGGTCGGAAGCTTGCTGGCCGGTATCGTTGCCGACCGCGTTGGCGCGCCGGCGACGATCGTGGCCGGCGGTATCGCGTGTATTGCCGGCGGTGCGTGGCTCGCGTTCCAGTTGCCCACGCTTCGCGAGCACATCCGACCGATCTACTCGAAGATGGGACTTATAGCCGCGGTCCAGGCCGATGTGAGCAAGGCCCCGGGTATGCCATAGCGGCGTTGCGCGCGTTCGCGACTCACATCAGCTTCTCTTTCTAGTTGGTATTCCGCCGCCACCGTTTTCCCAACTGCCATCGCGTTATGTCGCCAGCCCGCCAAATCCGCACCGCTCGTCCGGCCGATGGAAGCACCATGCTCCTCGTGGGAACCACAAAAGGCGCGTTCGTGCTCACGTCCGACCCGTCGCGCGAAGAGTGGACCCTGAACGGTCCGCACTTTCCCGGCGAGTCGGTTTATGCGCTCGCCTACGATGAACGCAACGGACGTCGGCGCACTCTCGCCGCGACGCGCAGCTTTCACTGGGGAAGCACGATCAGATTGAGCGACGATTTCGGAATGTCGTGGACGGGGCCGGAGCGGCAAACCGTGCGCTTTCCCGAGTCGTCCGGACTTTCGCTCGTGCAGATTTGGCAAATCCTTCCCGGTCCGGCCGACGAGCCGGATCTTCTCTGGGCGGGAGTCGAGCCGTCGTGTCTGTTCGAGTCTCGAGACGCCGGCGAGAGTTGGACGCCCGTCGACGGACTCTTGACGCATGAACACCGTGCCAAGTGGCAGCCCGGCGGCGGCGGTCTGTGCCTCCATACGATCGTCCCGCATCCCCGCGACCGGCAGCGTATGCTCATCGCCATGTCGACCGGCGGCGTGTATCGCACCAACGATGGCGGCAAGAGTTGGCGCGCCAGCAACCGCGGAGTCCGCGCCGAGTTCCTGCCGGACAAGTATCCGGAGTTCGGGCAGTGTGTGCACAAGGTTGCCGGTCATCCGGCCAAGCCCGAGCGCCTCTTTCTACAAAATCACTGGGGGCTCTACCGGAGCGACGACTGGGGCGACACGTGGCAAGACGTCGCGAACGGTGTGCCGTCTGACTTCGGGTTCTGCATGCAGGTCCATCCGCACGATCCGGACACGGTGTACATCATCCCGATGGAATCGGACCAGTTTCGCTGCGCGCCCGACGCGAAGCTGCGCGTTTATCGGACGCGCGATGCCGGAGCGTCGTGGGAAGCATTGGACCGCGGTCTGCCGCAAGAGCAAGCCTATGAGACAGTCGTGCGTGACGCGCTCACGGCCGACACCCATGAAACGCCCGGCGTCTACTTCGGCACACGCACCGGAAAGATCTTTGGCTCGCGCGACGCAGGCGACAACTGGACCGAGATCGCGGACAACCTCCCCCCGGTGTGCTGCGTGAAAGCGGCAGTCGTCGGCGGCGCACACTGAGACGACCATGGCAATCTCGATCGTGCTCCCGAGAGCGCTTCATCAATACGCGCGCGGCAGCAATGTCATCGCCCTCAGCGAGCCGTGTTCCACGGTGGCCGACGCTCTCGCGTCGCTCGCCGCGAAGCTGCCGGCGGTCACCGATCGTGTGCTCACGGAGCAAGGCGAGCTCCGACCGCACGTCAACGTATTCGTCGGTACGGAAAGCGTGCGCTTTCTCGATGGCCTCGCCACCGAGCTTCCCGATGGCGCGACGCTTACGATCGTGCCGGCGGTGAGCGGCGGCTGACCACGCCGTCCACTCATTAAGCTTCGGGTCATGCCGCCCACGTTCACCACCGACGAGATCCAGCGCTACGCGCGGCATCTCATCTTGCCCGACGTTGGCGTCGAAGGCCAACAGCGGCTCAAAGTGGCACGGGTCCTCGTCGTCGGAGCCGGCGGGCTCGGTTCCCCGGTCGCGTTGTACCTCGCCGCGGCGGGCGTAGGGACGCTCGGCGTCGTCGACTTCGACGTGGTCGACGTGAGCAATCTGCAACGCCAGATCTTGCATGGCACGAAAGACGTGGGTCACTCCAAGCTCGAGTCTGCGCGCGCGCGGCTCCTCGACGTCAACCCGTACGTCACGGTCGAGACGCACGAGACGCGGCTCACGTCGGCCAACGCGCTCGAGGTCATTGGCCGCTACGACATCGTCGTCGACGGCACCGACAACTTCGCCACACGCTATCTCACCAACGATGCGTGCGTCTTGCTCGGCAAGCCCAATGTGTACGGCAGCATCTTCCGGTTCGAGGGACAGGCATCGGTATTCGGCCTCACCGACGGTCCGTGCTACCGCTGCCTCTTCCCAGAGCCGCCGCCGCCGGGATCGGTGCCGAGTTGCGCCGAAGGCGGCGTGTTCGGCGTGCTGCCGGGAATCGTCGGAACGATTCAGGCGACGGAGGCGATCAAGCTGATCCTGGGGATCGGCGAGACGCTCTCAGGGCGTCTGCTGCTGATCGACGCACTCTCGATGCAGTTCCGCGCCATGACTTTGCGCAAGGATCCCGCCTGTCCCGCGTGCGGCACGCGCACGATCACGGCGCTCATCGACTACGATGAGTTCTGTGGTGCACCCAACGCCGAAGCGATTCACGACATGAGCATTCCTGAAATCACACCGACCGAGCTGGCCGCGCGGATCGCCAGCGGCGACGATTCGTTCGATCTCATCGACGTTCGCGAGCCGAACGAGTGGGCGATCGCCCACATCGATCGAGCGCGGTTGATCCCGCTCGCGAAAATTCCCGCGTCGCTGCCGTCATTCGACAAGGGGCGCGAGATCGTCCTCATGTGCCGCTCGGGCGCGCGGAGCGCCGATGCCGCCCGGTTCATGCAAAAGGCCGGATTTACGCGCGTCAAGAATCTGGTCGGCGGCATTTTGCGCTGGAGCACCGACGTAGATC
The DNA here is from genome assembly GCA_036392315.1 of Gemmatimonadaceae bacterium. Classification (GTDB taxonomy): domain Bacteria; phylum Gemmatimonadota; class Gemmatimonadetes; order Gemmatimonadales; family Gemmatimonadaceae; genus JAQBQB01. Next base: position 2,506 of record DASVYG010000311.1, on the reverse strand, counting down.
CTCGAGTGCCGCGCTACTAATTGCGCGTCCGTGCTTGACACGCGGCGCGCGTTGTCGGATGCTACGCGCTCCCATCTCACCCCACACAGGAGACGTGTATGCCGCCCCATGCTCAACCGGACGCCCGGTTCCGCGCAGCGTGCTTCACTGCGCTTGTCGTATTGTTCGCCCCGACGTTTGGCGCCGGACTCCAAGCGCAAGCCCAGCAAGGCACTCCTGTCGCCAACGCAGCGGCGCTGACCGCGGTAAAGGCCGCCCTCGACAAATACAAGGATCCCATCGTTGCGGTTCGAGACGGCTATCTGTCGACCGTCGGCTGCGTCGACTTTCCGGCGGGTGGGACGGAACACGGGTCAATGGAGTACAAGCCCGGCGCGATGGGCGTGCACTTCATCAACATGGGCCTCGTCGGACCCAAGCTCGACTCCACCAAGCCGCAGGTGCTGCTGTACGAGATCGTCGGGGACAAACTCGAGCTCACCGGCGCCGAATGGTTCGTCCCAACCCAACTCGCCAAGACGCCGCCCACGATTCTCGGCCATAAGCTGATGGGGCCAATGGAAGGACACGCGCCCATCATGCCGGCCGAGCTGCATCACTGGGACCTGCACGTCTGGCTCTGGAAGACCAACCCGAACGGCATGTTCAGCCCCACGAACGCCGCCGTGAAATGCCCGAAGACGGGGTACGCGTACACCTTCGCTGACGCCCCACCCAAGATGGTCAAGCCGTAGTCCCCGAGTCGGCCGCGGGACGGTTCTAGCCCCGCGGCCGACCTGCATCGGCTGCCGTTTTCCACCATGCAGCCGACCGGGTAAGAATCGGCCGTACGGTTGCGTTCGCCATAATGCTTCGTCGAACTATGAGCGCGGAATCTCACACTCGGCGACGACGCATCTTTTTATGGCCCAAAACGCAATCACAAGCATCAAGGAACGATCGACCACCGTTCCTTCCGGGATCAGTCCCATCGACATCCAGCTCGGTGGGCTCATGCCCGGCCGGACGTACGTCCTCAGCGGCGCGCCGGGAACCGGCAAAAGCGTTGCCTGCCTTCAGTTTCTGGCGGCCGCCCTGCAATCGGGCGAGCGCGCGGCCATCCTGACCCAGGACGATCCGCAGGATCTCCTTTCGCAGGGCGAGTTTCTCTCGTTGGACCTGGCTGGCGCGATCGCGGCGGAGCGCCTCTACCTCCTGCGCTACCAGCTCGACTTCAACCGTCGATTCAGCCGTGCGTCGTCCCCAGACGAAGCCTTCGCCGAGCTCCGATCGTTGCTCGGCGCCGAAGCGCCATCGAGGCTCGTGATCGACTCCGTTGTGCCGTTTATCGACGGCGGCGGCTCCTCGGCGTCCAGCGCGATTGCGATGCTACAGCTGCTTGACGAGCTGGGCTCCACGTCGCTCGTGACCTATCCAGGCGATCTCGCTGCCGTATATGATCGCCGGCTCGATCCGCTGACCCAGCGGGCCGCGGCCATCTTCCATTTGTCGGCGGATCGCCAACGCCACCGCCAGATCGAGATTCGCAAGGTTCGCTACCGCGTGTCGTCGGCGTCGCCGATCCCTTACCGCATCGAGGCCGGCGCCGGGTTCATACCGATCGCCGAGGAGCTGCGCTGGCAGAACGATCACCGAGCGTCGGGCGAGAACCAACGCGTCGTGCTCGAAATGCCGAGTGGCGCCACGCTCGAGGCCCTGCGACTCCTGCAGACACAGTACGACGTCAAGCTCGTCAATCACGCGACGCGCACGGCAACGCCTCCGATGCCGATGCCTTCGACGCCGGGGCGAAGAACCGCCGACTTTCCGGACTCCGAGCAGCTCGCGATTCCCACCGTCTCGCAACCCACGCGCAACGGCGCGCGCGTTCCGTTCGACGCGGCGGCCTTCCGCGCCGCCATTCTCGGCATCCAAGCGCGGGATCCGCACGTGTTCTTTGCCGTCGCCGCGGTTACCGCGCCGCCGGGACAGCTCGAGGCGTTCTCCGTGGTCGCCCTCAAGACGGTCCGCGCCGTCAACGGCGATCTCGTTGGCACCGCCGGGAATCAGGTGCTCATCTATCTGCACGGCACCGGCCGCAAGCACGCGCCCCACTTCGTCCAACGTCTGCGTGACAACTGGGAGCAGGTGGGCAGCGGTGAGCTCATCGTCGACATCATGGCGTATCCGGCGGATCAGGTCAGGCTGCGCACCCTGCTCGACGCCACGGTCTGATGCAGACGCGACGCTGGTACGCGGTGCTGCTGGTCGCGATCATCGCCGGGATCAGTCTCGGCGCGGTCTTCTCTATTCCGTCCATGCGCGGCTGGCGTGTGCTGAGTCCCTTCGGGCATCGCGAGACGGCCGCTCGTAGCGAATCGACGCCGGTCGCGCCGCGTACGCCGCCCGAGAATCGCGTCGTGCCCGCTCCCGCGCCTGCCCCGGCTCATCCGCCAATCGTCACGGCTGACGCGGCCGCGACACACCACGCACCGCGCCGTCGCGCCGCATGGGTTCCGTCGGAGCG
>DASVYG010000310.1:0-2811 GCA_036392315.1 Gemmatimonadaceae bacterium | reverse complement strand
GGGTGCGGGCAATGATTTGCACGCCGGTGGTCAGGTTTGCCAACAGCACGAGCTCTGTCGTCGACGACGAGAGCAATCCGGCGTCGACCAAGGCCTTGCGATCGAAGTGGAGGGCGAGGCGCTTACCATCCTGCAGATCGGCCATGAATCGTCCACCACGACTCGTGACCCCGACGGTTCCAATGCGCACGGAGCCGACGTCGATCAACGAGACGTCGACGTTCGCATCGGATGTGAGTGTGATCTTTACGTCTCCAATTCCCTGATTGTTGACGTTGATCGCATCGGGCCCGCCGTCGGCGGCGACCGAGCGGCGACCGACGTTCACCGTGACGGCGTTGGAGCCGCTCGCGCCGTCCTTGTCGGTCACCGTCAGCGTGACGGTGTAGGTCCCCGCGACGAGATACGTCTGCGTTCCCGTGACGCTCGCTCCCGAGACGTTCAACGTGCCGGGGACCGTCGTCCCATTGCCCCAGTCGAGCAACGAATGCCACGGGGCGTCGGAGCCGGGGTCGGTAAAGCTTCCGCTCACGCCAACCGATTGGCCCGAGAGGATCGACAGCGGTGTCGTGCCGCTCAACGGCACGGTCGGTGCGACGTTGGCGATGGCGACGCCGTGCTGGATGGATCTCTCCCAACCGAATGCGTCAGCCACGACGAGCGTCGCCGTGTAGGCGCCGTTGTCAGCGAACGACTTCGTCACGACCTTGCCCGACGCCTGGCTGCCGTCGCTGAAATGCCACGTGTACGAGAGCCCCTCCGTGCGTCCGAGATCGGTTCGCCCGAGATCAGGATCCGTGCTCGCCGAAGCGTCGAAGGTGATCGGTGCGCCTTCGTTGAGCGCGCCGGAGACGGCGAACGCCGCGACCGGTGGCCGATCTCCCGCTTCGAGTGCGGCCTGAAACGCCAGCGGAATCAGCGATAGGAAATCATAGCCCGTCGCGTCCTCGATCTTATCGACCGTGGTCAAATACTTCTGCCACGGATCGTTTCGAACGCCGGCAACGTTCGGCATGTTGACGGCGAGCACCGTCACGCCGGACACATCGTCCCACGTCTGGATGTTGCCGTGGGTGAACGGCACACCGCCGTTCCGCGGTCCAATCAACGCGACCTTCCACGTGCTGTCGGGGATCGCGACCTTGCCCTCGTTCTTGAGAAAGGTGAGGCCGTGCGATTTACTGAACAACGGCCCGGTGATGATGTAGACGGCGCGCCCGCCCTTGGTGGCCGAATCGCCCAGCGCATTTTCGAATTGCGCCCACACGCCTTGGTTCAGGTCGGCCATCTGTGGAACGATGTTCGTGAGGAAGAACGTCGTCGCATTGTCGACGTTCGCCGCAGTGCGGTCCGCCGAGCGCGCCATGTGGCCGCGATCGAAGCCACCGCTGGTGTAATCGGATGTGAGAATTTGCTTGCTCACCGGAAGCAGTTGATCGGCGCTGAAGCAGTTGCAGCGATCCTGACCAGCGACGATCTGTCGCGAGTCGAGCTCGTACGAAACCCAGTTCGGCGTTCCGCGCGACTCGTTGTACGAGATCGTGTATTGCGGCCGCACGATGAGGAAGTCGTTGGGGTTGGCTGCGGTGGCCGGCGTTGGATCGCCGAACTCGTCGTTCTTGGCGTAAATGGACGTCGGCGCCGAGACCGGTGTCTCGATGAAGATGACGTGCGTGACGAAGCTGAACGGTGTACCGCCACCGATCGGGGTCGCGGTGATCCGAAAGCCCGGACGTGTCGTGCCATCCACCGGCGCGGCAACGCCGGTCACGATGCCGGTGTTTTGCACCGTGGCGATCGTGGCGATCTGCGGATCGACGGCCTCGAAGGTGAACGTCGCTGGAATGATCGTTCCGCCTGACGACACCCGCGCCGTGGCGAACACTTGCGTCTGGAATCCAGGCGGGAAGCTCGTGGACGACGCGCTAACGTCGATGAAGCCGATCGCCGGAGCGGCAACGGTGACGTGAGCGGTCGCCGTCTTCGTGATCCCGTTGTCGACCGCCGTGGCGGTTATGGTCACGGGATTCGCGTTGGCGGCGACTCCGGTCACCTTACCCGCTGCGTCGACGGTCGCGATGGTTGGGTCGCTCGAGGACCAGGTGATCGTCGCCGTGGAAACGGTCTGATTGTTCGCGTCCTGCGCTGTCGCAGTCAATTGGATCGTCGCGCCGGGCGTGACTGTCGTTGGGCCGGCGATCAACACGTGATCCAACGGACCGACGGGCAACGCACCCGGACAGAGGTGAATGGGGATCGCGCTGTTGCGCGGGGTGGGAGCGGCTGCGGTGAAATCGACCGACAGATCGCCGGTGAATGCGCACCCCTGATCGCCGCGCACCGCGGCGGTGGTGTTGGTGAGCGTCGCGGTCGTCTTGAAGCCGCAGTCGCTGGCGGTCGTCCCGAAGCTGACCTGGTCGACGAATCCGGCTGGGCACGCGCCCGTCAGCGCCGCCGTCGTCGAGACAAGAGAGACCTTCCCCGCGGTGGCGCTCATGGCGATCGTGCCGCTCGCGTCGGGTGTCGGGAGTGGCGTCATGCCGCCCGCGCCCTGCGCCTCTTGCACCAGATAGTATCCACCCGCCGGGATCGTCCCCGATAGGTTCGTGACCTGCCACGTCGTGCCAACCGACGACGCGTACTGGACGCTCCACCCGGTGACCGAGACGGGCTGGCTCCCCGGATTGAAGAGCTCGATGAAATCGTTCTTGAGCGTGGCGCCGGAATTTCCGCCGCCACCGTAGATCTGGCTGATCAGGACCGACGGTGTCGAGACCGACAGCGAGTGTTGCGCCGATCGAGGCGGCAACG
>DASVYG010000309.1:0-26363 GCA_036392315.1 Gemmatimonadaceae bacterium | reverse complement strand
GCTGCGCGCCGCCAACTGCATCTAACGGGTCATTGGTCGGTAAGGTGGATACACAAGTGGCGCGCAAAGCGCGCCACCAACCTTCCCTCAACCTTCGACCCTCAACCCTCAACCCTGCTGTTACAGTATGAGCGCCGAGTTGAGAGTGAGGCGCATCGCCGCGCCGGCAGGAAGGCAACCTTCCCATTTCTGGCCCGACTTGGCGACGGCCGCGCCGGTTGCCGCGCCCGCGGCGGCACCGATTACCGTGCCCTTCGTGTTGTGCCCGATGATCTGCCCGATCAGCGCTCCCGCGATCGCTCCGCCAATCACCTTGTTTCGATCGGCGTTTGGATCGCCGGCCACTTTCGTCTTCTCGAGCGGCGTGAGTGGCGTCACTTCGGCCGAGACGTTGTACGTCTTGTCATTCACGACGACCGACCGAACGCGAAACGTGATCTGCGCGTTCTGTCCGTTGTCGCCTGGGGTCACGGATGCCACCTCGAGCACGACGGAAGATCCGGCGGGAATGACAGCGCCGTTCGAGCCCGTGACGGCTTCGTTTACCGTCGCGACAAGCTTGTCGCCGGGAAGATTGGTGCTCGTGCACACCTTTGAGCCGCTGGTCAATGCCATGCCGCTGCCAGCGCCGATCGACGCGGCTGGCGCTGCCGCCGGCGCGGGGGCCGGAACCGGCGCAGCCAAGACAGGCGTGGGAGCGGGTTGCGGGGCAGGGGTCTGAACCACCGGCCGCGGCGTCTCGCGCTTGGGTTGTCTTGCCGTGTGCGTGCGCACAGGAGCCGGCGGCTCCTTGTCGACACGTTTTGCCGCCGTTGGCGCGGGAGCGACGGTGGTGTCTTGGAAGGTCGGTTGCGCGACCGGCTGCGAACCCGCCAGAGCGAGGTCCCGCGCGAGGTCGGAGTCGGCGGTCGCGCGCGCTTTTGCCGACCTGTCCCCGCATGCCGTCGCCACCAGCAGGGCGACACCAACGATGCAGGCGCGCACTGCGTTCGTGCGCGCCGTGTTTGACCCAGGGCCTTTCATTGCGGTTCTCCGGTAGTTCTAGGCGTCAGTTTGACGTTGAGTAGTACCCGGGCGTTACAGACTGGTTTCGACGCCCACTACAACGACACGCCAACCGACGTGATCTCTGACGCGTTGCCGGCCGGAACCTGCAACGGTAGGTACACGGAGAACGTGCTGCCCTCACCGTAAACGCTTTTCACCGTGACCGAGCCGCCGAGCCGCTCGAGCAGCTTTCGCGTGATGCTCAAGCCGAGCCCGGTACCGCCGAATTCACGCGTACGCGACTGATCGACCTGCCGGAAGTCCTCCCAGATCGCCTGCAAGTCCATCTGACGAATCCCGATGCCGGTGTCGATGACGTCGATGCGAACGCCGCCCGTCGCACACCGTGCCTCGACGACGACGCTTCCCCGGTTCGTGAACTTGACCGCGTTGGACAACAGGTTGAGCAGCACCTGCTTGATCTTCGTCCGGTCCGTGTGGATGCTCGGACAGTCCGGCGCGGCATCGATCACGAACTCGAGCTGCTTCTTGCGCACCATCGGCTCGATTTGCTGCGTCACCTCGAGTATCACCTCGCGCAGCGACACGTCCTCGAGGTGCAGCGGCATCTTTCCGGCTTCGATCTTGGCGAGATCGAGAATGTCGTTGATCAGCGCGAGCAGATGTTCGGCCGCGGCGCGGCCGCGACCCAGCGCATCGCGCTGCTTCGGATTCACATCACCCAAGACGCCGTCGAGCAAGAGCGCCGAGTAGCCGATGAGGGCGTTGATCGGCGTGCGCAACTCGTGCGACATGCTGGCCAGGAATTCCGACTTGAGCTTGTTGGCGCGCTCGACTTCTTGTGACTGCCACTGGAGTCGCGCGTTCTGTTCCGCCAAGTCGGCTGTCGCTTCGCGAATACGCTGCTCCAATTCGCTGTTGAGCCGCTTGAGCGCCTCGTACAAGCGTTCGTTCTCGACCTGTTTCGTCAGATCGTGCAGCACCGAGACGATAGCGATCGGCTCGCCGCGCTCGTTCTTGACCTTGCCCGACACGACTTCGACCGGCAGCTCCATTCCCGTGCGCGGGTACAGCAGTGACATGCGCTCCCGCCGCGAGTCGTCGTCGAGCAGCGCGAATTCCGAGATGAACGACGTGAACTTGGTGTCGTTGCCGCGAACGGCCGCCACTTCTCGCCGGCTTCGCACCTCCGACTCGCTGATCTGAAACAGCTGCTCGGCCTGATCGTTCATCAGGATGATGTTCGACCGTTCATCGGTCACGAGAATCGGATCGGCGACGTTCTCGAGAATGAGATTGAGCCGGTCGCGCTCGCCGCGCACCGTGACTTCGCCCTGACGCACTCGCTGCACCTGTCGCTCGAGCTCATTCGCCGCGCGGCGAAGGTCGGTGACGTCGCGCAACACGGAGAGCACGGCGTCTTCCGGTCCCACGCGTTCGCCGAGTGGATGCGCGAGCACCTCGAACAGCAGGTCGGTCCCTTCGTCGGGATCGACGAGATTGAGCTCGCGCTGACCGGACTGATGTCCGCCCGTCATCGCCGCCTTCGATAAGAAGGACGTAAAGAGCAGATTGTTCAGCTCGATGGCGCGACGCCGGCCAGCCGAGTCGTTGTCGCGGACGTGGAGCAGTCGCTCGGCGCGATAATTCTGCGCGATGATGTCGTTCGCCGCGTTCGTGATGACGACGGGATCCGGCAGCGAGTCGACCATGAGCGTCAGTCGCTCGCGTTGCTGCGACAACCCTTCGGCTCGGTCTCGCGCTTCCTCGAGCGATGCGAGTCGCGCGATAACTGGACTGGCGAGCGCGACGAGATCCGCTGCTTCGTCGATCACAGCCTGATCGAGAAGACCCGGCAACAGGATGACGCCGGCGGGCGCCACGCCAAGTCGCTGCTCGGTTTTCCGAAGGAGCTCGATCGACGGGGAGGAGATCAACTCGCTGGCGCGCGCCGCGGTCATGATCTCCGGCGCGCCGCGGAAGCGGGGCTGTGACACCGGAATGGCAACCCAGGGCACGATCGACGCGAAGGCCCGCTGCTCGAGCGGCTCAGCGCCTTTTGCCGTGGTGAGCGATAGCGCGCTGATGATGAGAGGACTGGAGAGATCGCCGATGGGAATGCTCACCGAGGGCGGCACGTCCGGGCCGGTCATCGCGACCAGGGTGAGGTTCTCCTGGAGGTCGTCGATGCGCAGCATGAAGGCCCGCGGCGCCGCCGTGATTTCGGCAAGTTGCGTCAGCAGGAACGACGCGGCGGCTCCGAAGTCGGGCGCCTCCGCCAGCGCGGAAAGGAGACCGGCAACAACGCGGTCTCCGAGTACTGCCATGCTACACCAGTCCTAGCTCGCTAGGCATTTCGCTCGGCGAGCTGCCGGCGGAGGTCCGCGTTCTCACGCTGCATGCGCTCGAGCTCGTCGCCGGCGCCGACTTCACGCGGCCGCGAGATCGGAGACGTGATGCCGACCGCCTCGGAATATTTGAGGTAGGTGTCGATCGACGCGACGACGATGCGTGCTTCGACGGTCACCAGATCGATTCCGACCAATGACACCCGCACCCACGCGTCGATCACGATTCCTTTATCGAGGACGCGATCGAGTACGTCAATGAGGGAACTGCCGCTCGGCGTGCGTTCGACTGCCATGTTCTTCCGTCCTTTTGAGCTAGGGTCCAGAGAGGCTGGCGACGGTCAGGATCGACCAATCGCCATTTATTTGCGCGACGATTTCGGCGGTGGTGAGACGGCAGGCTGCGTCGTCGCTGCGAGCCGCGTCAACTGCTCCTCGATGCGGGCGAGCCGGGCTTCCATGTCGGTGCTACCGGACAACGCCGCGGCCGCGGCCATGTTCAGCCGCGGATCGTTTCGCCACCAATTGAGGCCGATCTGTTCCGCCTTGTCGATCGAGCAAATGAGCAACCGGACCTGGATGGTCAGCAGCTCCACATTCGCCAGATTGATCTTGATGTCACCGGCGATCACGAGGCCTTTGTCCAAGACTCGGTCGAGGATGTCGACCAGGCCGTGCGTTCGCGTCGGATTTACGAGCTCGGGCATTGAAAAGAAGTTGCTAGTTGCCAGTTGCTAACGGATCGGTGCTTGGTCCCTAGGTGCTCTGCTTCGAGGCTTCTGAGGTCACAGGGTTATCAGACGGCGCCAACAGCCGCCGATAACTACCTCAGCTTTCCTAACGGCCCGAGATCGATGTTCAGATCCTCGTCAGTCAATCCGAAGATCGTCTTTAGCTCGTCCATTCTGTGGTTCAACTTGAGGAGCGCCAAGCCCAACCGTTCGATCTCCTCGTCGCTCAGCGTGCCGCCGTCCATGCGACGAATTGCCTGATGTTCGAGCACCTCGCGCAGCAGTTCTATCACGGTCAGGACGAGTCGCGCAAGACCCTGCTCTACTCGCTCCGGATCGGCGTTAATGTGCTCGGGAAGCGCGCGCGCAATGGCGTGCAGTGCCGCGGTTGCCGCCTCATCGCCCACGCTGCCCACGCTGCCCACGCTGCCCACGCTGCCCATGCTGCCCGCGGTTGTCGTCCCAGCGTCCGTTTCAGGCATGGATCAGTCCGCCAGATTCATGCCGTGAGTTCCGCCCGACGCCCCGAGCGCGCAGAAGCTGTACGGCGCCCGTGGTCCGATCAGCAGGAATCGAAACTCGACGTCGGACGGGACCTCTCCGATCGCGCGTTTGTAGTCGTCGACTGCTTCGCGCGGGATGAGATGCGAGATAGTTCGGAACGGGAGACGCGTCAGTTGCTCCTGAACCGCCTCGCGCCGAACGAACGGATCTGCGGCGGCATGAAGCGCGGAGGCGACGCGGTCGATGCCACTCCGAATCGCGCCGGTGGCGGCTTCGCGCGCCTGGAGCGTCTCGAGATACTGCCGGCCCACGCCGCGAACCGGCGACTCGACCATTTCCGGAAACACCGGCTGCAGATCGCGAAGCATCCGTCGCGTTGAGGGCGTGATGATGAGCGTCATCTCGACGAAACCCTGAAACGTCGACAGCAGCGACGCGACCGAGCTGGCCCGGCTCGAGAGCGCGGCGCGACAGGCATCGTCGTCGCTGAATCGCTGCCCGAAGCGCGCCGGCACGGGCGTCGTTCCCGTTTCCAGCGCCGCTTCGACTACGGCGTCATGCGCCCGAACGCCATCGACCGATACGCGCAGGTCGCGTTGCGCATCGCTGACCCAGGCGACGATTCCTTCGACTGGTAGCGCCCGGACGCGGGCACCGGCGAGACCGCTCAATCCGGGCGGCATCGATCCGCGCATCTCGTGCGGCAGGACACAGTACAAGTGCGTACTCATGGTTCGCCTGGTCCAGGTGTGATCGCGCGCATCGTCTGATCGACACCGCGACGCATCGCGGTTTCCACCGACGTCAGTAACAGTCGCAGGTCCAATACCAGCAGATCGATGTCCGCCACCGAGATCGTCACCGACCCGCCAATGACGACACCCTTGTCGAGCACGTGGTTGAGCAGGTCGCCCAGCACCAGCTCCTCGGTATCGATCTCATCGTCGTCATTCGTCATGCGCGGGCTCGTTCACGAAATGATACGGCGGCCACGGTCCCGTGAAGTCGAATCGGAAACCGTGCGCGCCGTGCCGTTCGACGAGCGACGTGAGAGCGCTCTGCAAGGCCGCGAACCGATCGGGCGCAATGAGAAATGCCGCGTTCAGCACCATCGTTCCTCGCGTCGCCGTCTCGCTGTCGGCGGCGCGCGGGATCGGCGAGCGCACCATACGCAACGCGTGCGGCTCGAGCTCGCTCACGATTTCCTCGACGATCCGTTGACTCACCGAGCGAAGCTCCGCCTTTTTTTCTCCATCGAGCTTGCGCTCGAGGAGATAGCGCTGTCCCGGTGACGCGGCCTCGGCGTTCTTCGCCATCTCGCCCAACCGCGGGCTGAGAGATGCGACGGCCGCGAGCAACTCGGCGTCGACGCGATAGACGCGCAACGCGTACTCTCGACCTCTCGCCACGCTCGCGAGTGTCGATGAGAGCTGCGACGACCGTTCGCGCAGCATCGCGTGCACCGCGCGCTGCCCGCTGAATAGCGAGAACATCGGCAACGGCACGACGGCGCCGTGATCACTCGCCCATGTCAGCACGCGATCGTGCGCGACGGCTCGTGGGCTCAGCCACTCGACGTCCCCGCTGTTGGTCTCGAGTGCAGCCGGCGCGTACTGCGTGCCCTCGAGCACCGACACCAGCGCGGCGATCCGATCGTGCCGCTCGAGCGCGACCCCGCTGTCGTCGAGTCCGACCGGCAGCGTCGTCTCCGGCATCTCCGAGGAGACGATGCCGTACACATACCAGATCGAGTTGGACATCGGTGCGGACATGGCGCGACGATCAGAGACTCGGCGACAGCACTCGCCAACTTCGCCGCCATTTTCGGAGCGCGTTCACTCCGATCGGTGGCGGACTCGTTTCCTGAGCGAAAAGCTGTCGTCCGGCAACGCTCGCGGGAAGAGGAGCGGGCGCTCGATCGACGCGATTCCACAGCAGCGCCATCACATCGACACCGCGAGACCGCACCTCGGCGGACAGTCGCTCGGTCTCGGCGCGAACCACCGGCTCGTCGAGCGCCACGACGACCAGACCGCACTGCGCGTGGTCATGGATCAGCGCGTCGAGCGCCCGCGTCCGCCGCGCGAAGTCGAGCAGCTCCTGCGCCGTCTCGCCCAACCCAACGACGTCTCGGTATTTGAGCATGAGCCGCATCAGACGATGCGACCAGTCGAGCGCGAGCGCCGGCATCTCGAGCAGCCGGAGCAGGTGGCCGGTCGGCGCTGGATCGACGACAATGCGCGCGAACCTGCGCTCCGCGAGCGCATCACCGAGTAGCGACAGTGCAAAGAGCTCGTCGATTCCGGGCGGCGCGAGTGCAAGCAGGTCGCGTACGATGGCCCGATCGTGTTGCACGTCGAGCCCTCGTCCCACCAGTGCGTCGAACAACCCATCGATTCGCTCCTGGTATTCGTCGCGGAGGCGAGTAAACGCGGCGGTGGCGTCCATTTGCCGGACCACGAGCCCGGGAGCGCCGGCGACATCATGCTCGACGTCGGCCCGAGCCCACGGCGCATCGCCTTCGCCGAGTGCGTCGGCGATGGACGGGGCCGGGTCGGTCGAGACGAGGAGTACGGGTCCCGCCTGATCGTCCGCCGCGGCGACGGCCAGGGCGCAGGCAACAGTGCTTTTCCCGACACCTCCCTTGCCGCCAACGATGGTCAACGTGCGCGCGGCGATCGTCGCCGATTTCTTCTCTGCACGAGGAGCACGTCGCGCGTCGCGCACGCCGACGCCGACTGGCGCTTCGGTCCCGGCGCTGAACGCGCGGAGGATCGACGGGATTCCACGCGGCGGTGGGATAGCGCGGCCGACCCAGATGCGTGGCACCGCCGGATCCGCGTCGCGCCATGTCGACCCGGCGTTCTGCACCGCGTTCACGATGAGCGCCGCAACGCGGATGTGCAGGTCGCGAAGATGCTCGATGTAGCGGCGCGTCTCGGTTTCGACAACCGGCTCGGCGCGGGTGACGACCACCGCGGCGACCGAGCGTTCGTCCGCCAAGGCGGCGCGGAGCGTGTCGATCCGCGACCGCATCTCGTCGATGAAATCGTCGGCGCGGTCGCGGCGATAGCGATGCGTGAGCGCGCGTACCATGAAACGATGCTTGTCCTGCATGAGGTCGAGCATCGACAGCAGAGCGGAGAATGTTTCCGGGAGCGCGAGCAGCCGCAGCGTGTGGCCAGTCGGCGCGGTGTCGACGACGAGTCGCGCGTATCTGCCCGATCGATCGGCGAGCAGATCGGCCAGCGCGAGCAGCGCGAAGATCTCGTCGACGCCCGGCAATGCGGCGTCGACGAGACCGTCGACGTCGGCGCGGTCGAGATACGTGCCGCGGTCGACGATTTCGGCGATCGTGTCGCGCCAACGATCGAGGAAATCGCGCCGCAATTGCGCTGCCGACAATTGCCGAGCATCGAGATTCGTCTCGCCGATGACGGACGATTCCGCCGTCCCAACCGCTGCACCGATCACGTCGGCCAGCGCCGCCGCGGGGTCAGTCGAGACCACGAGGGTGTGCTCACCGCGCCGTGCGAACGCCGCCGCGACGGCGACCGCGCACGTCGTTTTGCCGACGCCGCCTTTTCCGACGATGAGCGAAGCGCGTGGGAGACGATCGAGGAGCGCGTCGAACGCGCTCACGCCTCGTCGCTGTCTCGCGAGACGCGCACCGGTCCGCCGCTCGTCGCTTTGCCGAACCGTTCGCGCCAGGCGCGCACTTCACGCAGTCGCGCCATGAGCTCGGCCTCGCGTCGCACGTACTCTGCGTCGTCGATGTCGCCAAGCTCGAGCTGCATCTGCAACTCCATCAATTCCTGCTTGACCGGGGCGTCGTCGGTCAGCTCTTCCTCGACCACCTTCTGCACCTGTCCCATGGACCACTTGATCCCAGCGATGGGACCAGTGACGGGGAAGAAGAGGAGATTGGTGAGGAGGCCCATGGTCAGTCCGCTTTCTCCAACTTCAGCTTGATGTTCACGAAGTTGTACGGCGGCCAGGGGCCGGAATACTTGAAGGTGAGCAGCTCTTCGTACTTGCGGCTCGTGTCCTTGACACATTCGTCGAACGCTTGCTCCTGCGCTCGATCGACGAGAAAGGCGGCGTTCAGGATCATCCGGTCGCCGATCGGCTTGTTGGATCGACTCGCAACGGCGACCGGCTTGAGCGCGTCGTGGATGTCGGACACGTAGCGCGTGCTCATCTCCTCGAGCGCGCCTTCGATGAGACGCCCGAGCTGCATGCGCGCGAAGTAGGTCGAGCTGGCGGTGTGGCGGCTGATCTCGTCCTTGAGGCGACGGATCTCATCGTTCTCGCGCTCGAGGTTGGCGACGACCTTCTCGCGATCCCACAGCACTTTGAGACCGAACTCGATCTTGTCCTGCATTTTGTCGAGCACGTCGCTGAACGCTTGATACGTCGAGCGCAACAGCTCGGTCACGTCTTCGTCTGAACGGAAGACGGTGCCGAACGACATCGGGATCACGGTGTGCTCGCGCATCACCGTCTCGTTCACGAACTCGTGCGCCAGGACATTCTCGCGCGTTGGGTCGTAGATGACGATGGGCGTGTCGCTCACCACCGCGGCCAGATCGCGGTAGGCCACGGTCATCACGCGCTGTCCGCCGCCGATCCCAATCGATCCAAAATCATGTTGTCGATCGCTGCGAATGATGCAGTAGACATACTTGCCGCCGTCGGAAGTGCCGGCGGCGGTTGGCTGGGACTCGAGATCGGTGAGCGGAACGTCAGTCATACGAGGTATCACAAAGGGCATCTGCTCTAGAGCCCGTCCGAAATCCAATGGACGCGGTTCGAGAATATACGGATCGGGAAAAAGGCTGGCTACGTTGGCCGCACGGGTCATTCACTGGGACTCCGCCATGCCAACTCCATGCCGGACTAGGCCAAAACGCGCTTCTTCGAGACGGCGGGCCACAGCTCGGTTTGCGGAAGCTCTCCCTCGAGCTGCAGGCGTACCCGTCCGGCGATCTCCTCGACCGCGCCAGGATCGGCAACGAGGTCGTACTCGCGGACGTCGAGCGACAAGACAGGACAGTGGTGGAACTGCGCGATCCATTGCACGTATCGCGCGTGGAGTGCGGCCCAATAGTCAGCCGATGTGTCCTTCTCCTTTGGCCGTCCCCGCGTGGCGATTCGTTCGACCACAGTTTCGAGCGGAGCGTGCAAGTAGATGAGCAGCCGCGGCGGACGCGCCGCCGGCGAATACAGTAGCTCCGCATAGAGTTGCCGATACAGCATCCACTCCGCGGACGTCATCAATCCCTGCTCGTACAGCCCACGCGCGAAGATCTCCGCGTCTTCGTACCATGTTCGGTCCAGGACCCAGCTGCCGCCGAGTCCGCGCATGCGACGCATGCTGGCAAAGCGCGTGGCGAGAAAGTGCAACTGGAGCTGGAGCGCGTACGCGCGCATCTCGTCCGGGCCGCCATAGAAACTCTCGAGCCACGGGTTGTCGGCATCTACGCTCTCGAGCGCCATCTGCAGACCGAACCGCTCCGCGAGCGCCCGTGCGAGCGTGGTCTTGCCCGTTCCCACCATTCCAGCGACGCCGATCAACATGCGAACCAACCTAAGAAACCCGGCGTGTTCGCGAAACGGTTACGCGCGACATGTCGCGCGTGCGGCGCGCACGATGTCGCCTATTCGATCGTGAGCGTTCCGCCCGCCTGATCGACGGTCACGTTGAGACTGCGGAGTGGTCCGATCGGCGGACTGGCGATGTTGGGTCCGCGAATCACCTGGCCCGTGGCCGTGAACTGCGAGCCATGGCACGGGCACTCGAAGTGATCGCCTTTAATATCGATGTCGCATTGCTGGTGCGAGCAGAGTCTCGACAAGGCGAGGAACGTCGAGGGACCGGTGCGCATCACCGTGCGCTCCTTCGGGATCTCCACGATGACGCCGGTATTGGCCAGCGCGGGATAGTCGGAGAGCTTGATCGTGACCGGACCGCCCAGCGGCAGCAATGGATCGCCGGCCACCGACTGTGGCGCGGGCGGACCGATCTGTCCGTCGCCGCATGCCTGGGCAGCGAGCAGCGCCGCGGCGGCGAGTGCGGACTTGGCGAAGAAATCGCGTCGATTGAGACAGTGGTCGCAAGACATGTCGGACTGGATCGCAAGGGGACGAGTGAACGAGACCGCGGTTAGACGGTGACGAATGCCGCCGTCCAAGCGGATTCGTCTTCGTCTTCCTGGTAGAGCTTATCCAGGTTAGCCACCACATTGTTCCCGTCTTTGCGAACCGCGAACCGATCGAGGCCCCGTGTGGCCCGTCCGCTGTCCTTGATGTAGTCGCCGTTCGGCTGGAACCGCGAATGATGCTTGGGGCACTCGAACTGCGCGTCCTTGTCGTACCAGCGGAGCGCGGTGTTCTGGTGCGGGCAGGCGAGTGAGAAGACGCACACCTTTCCCTGCCACCGCGTGATCATCGTGCCGCTGTCCTTGTCGATCTGCGTTCCATCCTGGGCCGGGATCGCGTACGACTTCTCTTCGCGGTTTGTCCCGATCGGCGAGACGAAGTCAATCGAAGCCGCGGCGGCACGCGCCGGCGCCGCGCCCAGCGCGACGAGCACGCCCACGGCCAGCGCACTGGCCTCGCGGAGAAAGTCGCGCCGTGCGACGAGCGTGCACCCGTCGCAACCGGAGCGCTCCGTGTCAGTGCTTCCGTGTTCCATGCGAGACATCGACTCCGTCAGCTGAAGTTGGCGAGGGCGACACCGAAGGCCGCGATCACGAACCAGAGCGTGACGCTGGTGACGGCGGTGCGGTGGAGCGAGCGCCAGTGTGGCGACGTCTCGGTGGCGTCACGTCGCAACGAGGCCTCGGTGCGAGTCATCATCCACCCGTTCGTCAAGAGAACGACGACGAACGCCATCTTCGTCCAATAGATCCACGAGCCGAAGAAGGTCTCGATGTCGGCGGTGAGCAGCAGCACACCGCTGATCACCACGATCGTGAGGCCGGTGAGGACCCACCGGTGGACGGCGCCAAGCTCGCGCAGGAATTGCGTTCGCTCCCCGACTGGCGTGCGGAGCGCTCGAAGCGTAGTGCGGTCGGCGGCGATCGCGAGACCGCCGGCGAGCAACAGGCCGCCCACGTGAAGGAAAATCACTACCGTTGCCGCAGTCTTCGAATGGCTATAGAACTCGTTCCAAGGCTTCAACAGGTTGACCAGCGATTCAGGTACGTTCATCGGCTCGTTGATTATCGGTTCCAGAGTTTCATCGCGAGTTCACTCACCACAGTTACGCCCATGGCCGACAAAGCGATGGTGTGGTGCAGCTTCCGCTTGTCCGAGCTCGTCTCGGCCTGTTTCGAAAGCTTGGCACCCGTGTAGCTGAATGCCGCGTCTGCGCTGAGCATCGTCAATGCATGAACGGTGCGAAGGGCAAGGCCCTGGCGTGTGGTGCGGGAATCCCACCAGTTCCAGGCGCCAGTAATTGTATTCACGGTGAACATACCGGCCAGAGCGGTTGCGCCGGCACGGTGTCCGGTTTTGGCCCATGTCGGGGCGGCGGCCCCGTGCTTGTAGATGCGGTCACCGGCTGCCCATTGGAATGCGAAGACCGGAATGGTCGAGATCGCGACCCAGCGATGGATGGTAAGCCGCCGATTGTACCAATCGCTGATCTCGACGACCCGCGGCCGGGTGTGCGGCGTGTCGGCAGGTACCAACACCGAATCCAGGCTCAAGGGCGGGCTAACGCTGCCGATACTCATCCAGAGAACTGCGCACAGAAACATGGGCGTCGGAGAAGCTAGATGTGGGAGAATCGTTTAAGGCTTCGTCCAACCAACCCGGAATGGTCGGTCCGGCGTTCCCGTAAACGTCCATCCGCAAGACCTCTCCCGCAACCGATCACACACGATGAGTGACGCGTTCGTTGAGCGCCAATCGGCCTTTGAGCTCGATTGTGGGCTCGTCGCCTAGACGCCTCGCAACACCTCCATCGGATCTACGCGTGTGGCGCGGCGCGCCGGCAGCCAGCTCGCCAACAGCGCCACGACGCCGAGCAGCGCGATGACGCCGCCAAACGCCAGCGGATCGGTCGTGCTCACGCCGTAGATCAACCCCTTGAGCAACCGGGTGAGGAACAGCGCCCCAGCGCCGCCGATCGCGATGCCGATCAGCGCGAGCGATCCGCCTTGCCGCAAGACGAGCCCCAAGACGTCGCCACGCTGCGCGCCGAGCGCGATACGAACGCCGATCTCTTGCCGGCGTTGCGCGACCAGATACGAAATCACGCTGTAGACCCCGAGTGTGGCCAACACGAGCGCCGCACCGCCGAAGACACCAACCAGAACGAGCACGAAACGCCGGTCGGCCACCGACGCCGACACGATGCTCTCCATCGTTTTCAACACCGGGGGCACGTCGGGACGCATCTCGCGCGCGATCGTGCGCGCCGACGCAATGATCGGCGTCGGGTCGCCCGCCGCTTGCATGACGACGTGAAACGGGTTGCCCGCATAGCTTCGTTGCGGCTGGTACGCATAGAACGTCGGCTGTGGCTCGGCGGCCAGGCTTTCGCCGCGCACATCTCCGACGACGCCGACCACCGTGAACGGACGCAGGTCGCCGTCCATGTTGCCGTACTCTATGACTTTGCCGATCGGGTCCTCGTTCGGCCATTTCGACTTGGCCAACGATGCGCTGATCAGCGCGACGTGGGGCGCATCGGGCTGATCGCGACCGTCGAACAGGCGGCCGCGCAACAGCGGAATGTTCATTGCGCGAAAATAGTCTCCGTCGACGATGCGGTAGTCCGCGAAGCCGCTGCGCGTGGGATCATTTCGAAGACTCGTCCAGTCGTTGAAGTTGACCGGCTGATCGGCGCGGCTGAGGATCAAGTACTCGCCGTCGGCGGCGGAGCCGACGAGGGGGACGCCGGTGGCAACGCCGACGCTCGCGACGCCGGGAATCGCGCGGACGCGCGCCATGAGTTGTTCATAGAACGCCACGCGGCGCTGATGCGCGGCGGGACCGCTCTCGTACGGGAGATCCAGACCGAGAACCACTATGTGTTGCGTCCGAAACCCCGGGTTGACCTCGAGCAAGCGCACGAAGCTCCGCGCCAACAGTCCGGCTCCAACGAGCAGCACTACGGTGAGCGCCATTTGCGACACGACGAGCGTGCGGCGCACCCGCGCGCTCGATCCGGATCCCGCCTGCGTTCGTTGCGACGACGACAGCGTCTCACGAATATCGCCGCGCGTCCCTTGCCACACGGCGAGCAGCCCGAGGGCAACCGCCGTGAGCACTGACACACCGACGGCGAACGCCATCACCGGCCAATCGACGCGGATCTCGTTCGCGCGCGGAAGATTTCCCGTCTGCATGACGAGCAACAGTCGAACGCCACCCACGGCCAGCCCACTTCCCAGCGCACCGCCTATCGTCGCCAGCACACCTGCCTCGACGAGGAATTGCTGGGCGAGCGTCGCTCGCGTGGCGCCGAGCGCCAGCCGCAGCCCGATCTCCGCGCGACGAATCGTCATGCGCGCCACGAGGAGATTGACGACGTTGGCGCATGCGATGAGCAGCAGGAACGCAGCGGCGCCGAACAGCACGAGCAATGTCGTGCGAACCTTGCCAACGAGCTGCTCATGGAGCGGAACGAGGTCGCCGTCGAACATCCAGGTAGCGTCGCCGTACTGCTGCTTCAATCGACGCGACACGGAGCTCAAATCCTGTTTCGCCTGGGAGGTCGTGACGCCGTCCTTGAGCCGACCCACGACGCGCCACCCATGCGACGTTCGGCCCGGGTTCGATTCCTCGAGCTCTTCGGGAATCCACAGTTCGTTACCGGCCGGATAGTTCATTTCCGGAGGCATCACACCCACGATGGTGAAGAGCTTCGCGCCAATCGTTATGGTGCGACCGACTGCGGCAGGATTGGCATCGAGGTAGTGTCTCCAGAACCCGTCGCTCACGACCACGACCGGCGCAGCGCCCAGATGCAGGTCGTCGGCTGCGAAGACACGTCCGATTACCGGATGAAGGCCGAACACCGAGAAGAAGTCGCCGCTAACATCCGATGCTGTCACTCGCGCCGGCTCGCGCAGGCCGTTCACGGTGATCGTTCCCGGGGGATGCGACAGCGCCAGTGCCGAAAAGCTTCGCGTCTCCGCCTTCCAGTCACGGAAATTCGGTACGGACACGCTCATCTGCTTTCCGTCTTTGTCGATTTGGAAGAGCTGGACGATTCGCTCCGAGTGCGGGTACGGAAGCGGTTGCAGCAGTACGCCGTTCACGACGCTGAAGATTGCCGTCGTGGCGCCGATGCCGAGCGCCAGCGTCAATACGGTGACGAGGAAGAACCCCGGCGTGCGTAGCAGGGCGCGGGTGACGTAGCGGAGGTCACGCGTCAACGTTTCCATGGGGCGCTCGGCATGTCGATGTGAGAAAGCATCTACGGCGGCCAGACGTCTCCGTTTCGACAGAGTCGGGTCCGGAATGGTTTGGTTCAGCCCCGGCCTGTGGAGATCGCACGTGTACGGGGCGAAGGCCGCTGGGAGCCACGCCGGACTCGGCAAGAGGGGGGCGGTAAGCCGGGTCGTCGCTTCTCCTAAGTGACTTGGAGTAAACGGGTTACCTCGACCGACCGTCGACCTGTAGGCTCTAGGTTCCCAGTCGGCTCGGCTGCAGACGCCGTTGCCCAAAAAAACCTTGGGTGGCGTGTCGATCTGGGCCCCTCTCGTTCGACGTTCAAGTAGAGCCTAGGTTCAGCCGGTCGAGATCGTCCGGTTCGCCCGGCCCTCAACCATGCAGATGAGGAGACACGACGATGCGATTCATTGTGATGGTCAAAGCCACCGCCGAGTCCGAGGCCGGTGTTCTTCCCAGCCAACAACTGCTCACCGAGATGGGCAAGTTCAACGAAGAGTTGGTGAAAGCCGGCGTAATGCTCGAAGGCGAAGGGCTCCAACCAAGCTCGAAGGGCGCGCGCGTGAAATTCTCGGGGTCCAAGCGAACCGTCATCGACGGGCCATTCGCCGAGACAAAGGAATTGGTCGCCGGCTTCTGGATTTGGCAGGTGCGCTCCAAGGAAGAGGCGATCGAGTGGGCCAAGCGGTGTCCCAACCCGACGGGCGCCGAGGGCGAGCTCGAGATCCGCCAAATCTTCGAGGCCGAGGACTTCGGCGCCGAGTTCACGCCGGAGCTTCGCGAACAGGAAGAGCGCTTGCGCGCGCAGGTCGCGGCGCGGAAATAAATTCATCACCTTTTTCGATTCTTCTCGATCGCCGATGAGCGCACAATGAGCCTCCTATCCGATCTTCGTCGCGTCTTTCGCAGTCTCTATAGGGCGCGGGGTTTCACCGTCGCCGTGATTCTCACGCTCGCGCTGGGAATCGGCGCGAACACCGCGATGTTCACGCTGCTGCGAGGAACGCTGCTACGCCCGCTCCCGAACCGCGAAGGCGAGCGGTTGGTGTATTTGCGGCAGTCCGCCAAAGGCGCGGGGCAGGACAACGTGCTCTTCTCGGTGCCTGAGATCATCGATTACCGCACCGCGTCCAAGACGTTGTCGGCCGTGGCCGAATATTCGGGGCTCACGTTCACGATGGTGGACAAGGACGAGCCGGTCCACATCCAGGCCGGCGTGATCAGCGGCAACTACTTCGAGGTCATGGGCCTTTCGGCCGTCGTCGGGCGTGTCACGAATGCAAGAGACGATGGGCCCGCGGCCGCGCCGGTTGCCGTGTTGTCGTATCCGTTCTGGATGGACAAGTTCGGTGGCGATCCCAAGGTGGTCGGCCGATCGGTCCGCATCAACGACATGGTGTCGACGATCATCGGGGTGGTCCAGCGCGCGCCGCAGTACCCCGCGCGCACCGACGTCTTCGTCAACGTAGTCACGAGTCCGCATCACCTGAGCGCGACCATGAAGACCGGGCGCACGCATCGCATGACGGAGGTTTTCGGCCGGTTGGCGCCGAACGCGTCGGTCGAGCAGGCGCGTGCCGAGATCGCACGGATCGGCACGACAGTACGCGCGGATCATCCCGAGGCGTACGAGCGCGCGTCTCGCTACGAGATCGCCGTGTCGCCGCTCAAACTCGCGCTCAACGAGCGCGCGTCACTCACGCTCTGGCTCCTCATGGGAGCGGCGGGTTTCGTGCTCCTCATCGCGTGCGCCAACGTCGCGAACTTGACGCTCATGCGCGGCATCGGCCGCGAGCGCGAGATGCTCGTCCGTGCCGCACTCGGCGCCGGGAGCTGGCGATTACGGTGGCTTCTGATGATCGAGAACCTCGTACTGGCGCTCGTGGGCGGCGCGTTGGGAGTGCTCGTTGCGTTCGCCGGACTCAAGATGCTCGTGGCGTTCGCGCAGCAGCTCACGCCGCGCGCCGACGAGATTCGCGTCGACGGACTCGTGCTCACGGTGAGTCTCATCACGAGTGTCGTTGCCGCGGTCATATTGTCGTTCGTGCCGAAGGTCGGCGGCGGCGCCGCGCTCGCCGCACCGCTCGCCGCTGCCGGCCGAAGAACAACCGCCGGCCGCGGACGACATCGGTTGCAGAATACGCTCGTGATCACGCAGCTCGCGGTGTGTATGGTGTTGCTCACGGCCGCCGGCCTGCTCGTCCGGACGTTGTCGAAATTGCAGTCGGTGGAGACGGGTGTTCGCGCCGCGAACGTGCTGACGATGGAAGTGCCGATCGAGAGCAACGCGATTCCGACGTCCGAAAAGCTCGCGATGTACGAACGCATGCGCGATCGGATCGCGTCGCTTCC
Source organism: Gemmatimonadaceae bacterium (assembly GCA_036392315.1). Taxonomy (GTDB): domain Bacteria; phylum Gemmatimonadota; class Gemmatimonadetes; order Gemmatimonadales; family Gemmatimonadaceae; genus JAQBQB01. The sequence goes on along the minus strand of DASVYG010000309.1, from coordinate 9,010 downwards.
CGCCGTGGACGTCGCGTCGGTCGGCTCGAACGTTCCGCTCCGCAGCACGTTCTTCGTGCTCGAAGTCAAAGCCGAGGGGCGCCAGCTCGGATCGGGCGAAGCCACGCCGCGAGCCACGTACAAGACGGTGGATCCCGACTATTTCCGCGCCGCAGGCATCCCTTTGTTGAAAGGGCGCGCGTTCGCGTCGACCGATCGCCGCGACGCGGCGCGGGTCGTCGTCATCAACAAGTCGTTCGCCGAGCGGCTGTTCGGAAAGCAGGATCCGATCGGCCGGCGCATCGCATGGACAGGTGAAGTGCTCAAGTTCATTCCGGTGACCGGCGACTGGCGCACGATCGTCGGCGTCGTCGGCGACACGCGCGACGCCGGACTGGATTCCGATCCGACGCCGACGGTATTCCAGCCCTTCGCCCAGGAAGAAATCTTCGCCGGCGCGCTGGTGATCAGAACGAAGTCGAACCCGAGTCTGCTCCAGCCGTCAGTGATTCGCGCGATTCGTGAGCTCTATCCGCGGCAGCTCATCGAGAACGTGGCGACGCTCGAGGACGTGCGCGACGCGACGGTTGCCCCACGACGTCTGAACGCGTTGTTCATTGCGTCGTTCGGAGTGCTCGCGATGGTCATCGCGATGGTCGGCATCGCCGGCGTGCTCGCCTTCTCCGTCAGCTCGCGCACCGCCGAGATTGGTATTCGCATGAGCCTCGGCGCCGACGCGGCACGCGTGCGCCGGATGGTGCTGAGCGAAGGCGGCGCGCTGCTGGCCGTGGGCCTCGCGGTGGGCGTGACCGGTGCATTGCTGACGGCCGGACTGCTGCGCGGCTTGCTGTTCGGCGTCGCGCCGCACGATCCGGCGACGCTCGGCGCCGTCGCGCTCATCATCGCGGCGGTCGGTGTCGCAGCGTGCTGGCTGCCGGCGGCGCGTGCGGCGCGCGTCGACCCCGCCGTCGCACTGCGCGCCGAGTAACACGCGCGCCATCTCTTCGCTGGCGTCGTTGTTTTGTTGGACGACGTCAGCGAAAGAGCGCCCCGCCTTGCCCCGCCTACGAGTTACGCCGCCCCACGCTGGGCGACCAAGCCGATCGTCCGGTCGATACTGCCGGCGATGGCGACCTCGATGCTCAACCGCGTTTGCTCGATGTCGATGTCGATCCGCCGAATCTTCTCGCGCAGCACAGCAACGTTCTGATCGAACACGCGAACCTCTTCGCTCGCCCTCGCACGATCGACGGCCGACGTGCGACTGGCGCGCCCGCTTTGGCGCTGGCGATCGAGATCTTGCTCGGCCACGCGCTGGATGATCTGACGCCGCTCGTGCATTCGGCTCAGCAGCTCGGTTTGTAGATCCACCAAGCGACTGCGTAGGTGCGCGAGCTCGTGGACGGCGGCCAACTGCTTCGGTCGGCTCGCCAGGAAATCTGGATCGTCGATGACTGTCATGATGCTCTCTCCTCCCCCCGGAGTTACGGTCAGCGAGAGCAAACTCTAAACCACGCGCATGCGCGCAGAGGAAGACGTGCCAGACTCTACTGCCGCGGAAGCGCGCCCGAAAAATAATTCTCCGGCCGTGTCGATCTCGAGTCTCGTCGTTCGACGCCTTAGTAGAGCCGGGACGACGACCCGTGTGGACGGTCCGGAAGCGCGGCTCGCGACTCAGAAATTCGAAAGGAGACACGACCATGCGAAACACGAAGAGAATCAACGCGTCGCTGTGGACGGTTCAGGTGTTGTTGGCACTCGTCTTTCTTTTCGCTGGTGGGATGAAGCTCGTCGTGCCGATCGAAATGCTGAAGGGTCCGGTTCCACTGCCGGGTGCGTTCATGCGATTCATCGGCGTGTGCGAGACGCTCGGAGCGATCGGTCTCATTCTCCCGAGCTTGCTGCGCATCAAGCCCGGCTTGACTCCGCTTGCCGCATCCGGATTGATCGTCATCATGATCGGCGCAACAGTGGTCACGCTCATTGGCGGAATGGTAGGACCCGCCGTCGCCCCGGTCGTCGTCGGTCTGCTCGCCGCGTTCGTCGCCAACGGCCGCTGGCGTGTCGCCCGGATTCAGCCAGCGCGTCGCTTCGCGGCAATCGTATCGCGTCCAGCGCCGATCGCTCGGCACATTGGCAAAGCCGCATAGTCTCTGCGCGCGGAGCCGCCCACGAGGCGGCTCCGAACTGCGACCGGACGGGCTTGCCCGACGGCGCGTGTGCGTTCTGATTTGTCGAGGTGACGACATCAGCAACGCACCGTGCCATCGACGCGGTTTGGCGGATCGAGTCGGCCAAGCTCATTGCCGGCCTCACGCGTATTGTGCACGACGTCGGGCTCGCCGAGGATCTGGCGCAGGACGCGCTCGTCGCGGCGCTCGAGCGCTGGCCAGAGACCGGCGTGCCTGACAACCCCGGCGCTTGGCTCATGGCGACCGCCAAGCATCGCGCCATCGACGCGCTGCGCCGGAGCAAGCTGGTCGAGCGCAAGCACGAGCAAGTCGGCTACGAGCTCGAAACACAGCAGGAATCCGCGGTACCTGATCTCGACGCCGCGATCGACGAAACCGTTGGCGACGACCTGCTACGTCTCGTCTTCATCTCCTGCCACCCGATTCTCTCGGTCGAAGCGCGCGTCGCGCTCACACTTCGATTGCTCGGCGGGCTCACGACCGAAGAGATCGCGCGCGCGTTTCTCGTTCCCGAGTCGACCGTCGCGCAACGCATCGTGCGAGCGAAGCGCACGTTGTCCGACGCGCACGTGCCGTTCGAGGTTCCGCGCGGCGCCGATCTCGCCGCTCGCCTGTCCGCGGTCCTCAAGGTGATCTATCTCGTGTTCAACGAGGGCTACTCGGCGACCGCGGGCGACGACTGGGTGCGACCCGCGCTCTGCGAGGACGCGCTTCGACTCGGCCGCATCCTCGCCGGATTGATGCCGGCCGAGCCCGAGGTGCATGGTCTCGTGGCGCTGATGGAAATTCAGGCGTCGCGCTTGCGAGCGCGCGTTGGCCCGTCCGGTGAGCCCGTGCTGCTGCTCGATCAGGATCGTGCGCGCTGGGACCAACTTCTCATTCGTCGCGGCCTTGCCGCGCTTGACCGCGCCGAGCAACTCGCCGCGGCGCGCGGTCCGTACACATTGCAGGCGGCGATCGCCGCGTGTCACGCACGCGCGCACCTCGCGGACGAAACCGACTGGTCGCGCATCGCGACCTTGTACGAATCGCTCGCCGAGCTCGAGCCGTCGCCGGTGGTGGAGCTGAATCGTGCCGTGGCGGTCGCGATGGCGCGCGGCCCGGCGGCCGGCCTCGAAATCGTCGATGTGCTCATGGCGGAGTCATCGCTGGACGGGTACCACTTGCTGCCGAGTGTGCGCGGCGATTTCCTCAAGAAACTCGGCCGACTCGACGAAGCGAGGGTGGAATTCGAGCGTGCCGCATCGCTCACGCGCAATGCGCGCGAGCGCGAGCTGTTGCTCGACCGCGCCGCCGCGTGCGCGCGAGAATCAGCGGCCCGACAAACCGTCTGACATCGCGCGACGGGTCATTCTCTGGTGCGCTTGATCCCGAGTCGCTTTGTGGTTTGGCCGATGCACCGGTCCATGACCACGCCAAGTCCGGCGGCGCGCGCGCGTGCCGCCGCTTCGTCGCTGGCAATGCCGAGTTGGAGCCAGAGAACCTCGGCGCCGATCCGCACGGCCTCGTCGGCGATCGCCGGCGTTTCCTCGGCGCGACGAAAGACGTCGACGATGTCCACGCGCTCGGGTATTTCGCCCAGCGTCGGATAAGCCGTTTGTCCGAGGATGCGCTCCTCGCGCGGCGTCACCGGAATCACGGTGAATCCTGCCGCCATCAGGATCTTCATCACTTCGTACGACGGTCGATCGCGCTTGGACGAGGCGCCGACGATCGCGATCGTACGACTCGTCGACAGGATCGCGCGAAGCTCGTCGTCGGTCGGATTGACGTATGTCATACCGACAAGTGTAAGTGCCGGCGGAAGGACGACGCCGACTGGCACGATGGCCCTCTTCGGCAGCATATTCGGAGCGTCACAGCGCTGCTGAAGGAGTCCATTCATGTGCAGGAACATCAAGACGCTGGCCAACTTCGAACCGCCGGCGACCGACGACGAGATTCGCGCCTCGGCGCTCCAGTTCGTCCGTAAGCTGAGCGGCACGGCGCGCCCGTCGCGCGCTAACGAGGCCGCATTCAATCAAGCAGTGGACGACGTCACGGTGGTCGCTCGCCGCCTGATCAACTCACTCGAGATCCACGCGCCGCCGCGCAACCGCGAGGAAGAGGCCCGCAAGGCCAAAGAGCGCGCACGCCAGCGGTTCGCTTGACGACGTCCGTCGCGTCGACGCCGGCCACGCTCTCGCCGTATGTGGCGTCGCCGTCGCAGCGCGAAGCAATCGAGGCCGACGCTCGCGCGCTGCTCGTGCTCGCGGGTCCGGGTGCGGGCAAGACGTTCTGCCTTACCGAACGCATCCGCTTTCTCATCGAGCATCTGAAGTTCGACCCGGCGCGCATTTGCGCCTTCACGTTCACGAACAAGGCTGCCGGCGAGATCGCCCATCGCCTGGAAGCGCGATTGGGCGACGCCGCGGCGAAGATCAAACGCGGAACGATCCACGCCTTCTGCGCCGAGTTGCTTCGCGAGCTCGGCGCGCACGTGCTGCTCGAGCCGGGCTTCGGCATCGCCGACGAGGAGTACCAACTCAGCGCGCTGCGACGCATCGAAGGTCCGCGTCGCTGGCACCGCAATACGCTCAATCGCTTCTCGGCGCACCGTTTTCGAGGCGACCCGCTGCTTCACGACGACGCCACGTTGTTCGAGCAGTATGAGCGTTTTCTCGCCAAGCGAAAGCTGGTCGACTTCGACACGCTCGTCATCAAGGCCGCCGAGCTCCTGGAGCGCGCCGACGACGGTGCATCCGTGCGATCGCGATGGGATGTCGTGCTCGTCGATGAGTTTCAGGACTTGAACCCGGTGCAGTATCGGGTAGTGAGCGCGCTGGCGCGCGAGCATCGCCATGTATTCGCGGTCGGCGACGACGAGCAGTCCATCTATTCGTGGGCCGGCGCCGACCCCGCGGTGTTCAAGAGCTTCGTCAACGACTTCGGGCTGACTACCAAGATTCACCTCGAGGAAAACCATCGCTGTTCGCGCGAGGTATTCGCGCTGGCGCGAAAGCTCGTGATGGTCAACACGCCGATCTTCGCCGATCGCGTGGTTCCCAAGGCCGATCGCGATTCGGCGTTCCCGGTATCGGCCGTCGGATTCGAGACCGACGACGAGGAAGAGGCCTGGATCATCGACGACATTCGTCGCGACCGGACCGCGCATGGCCACGACTGGGGCGACGTCGCGCTCCTGTACCGCACGCACGACATCGGCAACGGGCTCGAGGCCGCGCTGTTGAACGCGGGAATTCCGTGCCGCCTCGCGCACGGCCGCGCGCTGTGGGAGGATCCAACCGTTGGCTATGTGATCGCCGCGCTGCGTGTGATCGCGTATCCCGATGACGATCTCATGCGCGACGCTTTCTTTGCGGTCGTCCTTCCGCGCCCGCTGTTCGACGAAGCGCGCGCGAAAGCCGACGCGGCGCGACAGACTCTCGGTCGGCAGCTCAAGTACATCGCGGCGCGTTTGCCGCGCGCGCACGAAAATGGCCGCCAGATTCGCCGCGCGCTCGCCGACTGGCGCAACCTCGCCGCGCTCGGCAAGAACCACACGACGCTCGCGTCGCTGGTGCAGGAGTTGTTGTCGCGACGCGTCGGCAAAGTGCGATCGGTGCTGGACGACCGCCACGACGAGATCAGCGATCCGGCGCTGCTGCCCGACGTCGCTGCGCTCGCGATGCGTCTGCAGGCGGCGCGCAATCGCAATGATGATATCTGGATGCCGCGCATGGGCGGCGTCGAGATCGCGCTCAAGAACATGCTGGCGGCCATCGGCTTCAAGAACGTGCGCCTTGCGGGCGATCGTCCGCCGCCGTTCGGCGTCGAGTGCGTGGAGCCGAGCGACGTGCCGTCGGTCGGGTTGCCGCTCGGGATGTTCAAGGCGGCGCAGCTGATCGAGATGGACGACTTCGGCGCCGCGTTCACCACGTTCACCGCGATCGACCTGGAGACGACGGACAACGACACCGAGAAGGCCGAGATCGTCGAGATCGCGGCGGTGCGGGTGCGGAATGGCGAGATCATCGAGACGTTCAACTCGCTGGTCAAGCCGCGCGTCCCGATCGCGCCAGGCGCGACGGCGACGCACGGGCTCCGCGAATCGGACGTCGCGACGGCGCCGCGCTTCGAGGACATCTGGCCGACATTCCGCGCTTTCTGCGGCGACGACGTGATCGTCGCGCACAACGGCTATGAGTTCGATTTCCGAATTCTCCAGCGCATGGCGCACGCGATCGGCAAGCGCTTCGACCTCTGCACGTACGACACGTTGCCTCTGGCGCGCGATCTCTATCCTACGAGCCGCAAGCTCGTCGACATCGCCCGCACGTTCGGCATCGAGACCGGGCGATCGCACCGCGCCCTCGACGACACGCTCGCGTTGGCCAAGATCGTTCTCGCGCTCGACGAAGTGAAGCGCACTCGCGCGCGGACGACGGCGCTCGTCAATCTGCTCGACCACCTGGGGATTGCGCTTGCCTTGAGCGACGAGGACGGTCTCTGCACCGAGGCGCGCATGTTTCGCGACATTTCGCGATCGTTCGCGCTCGGCAGGTACAGCACGTGTCTCGAGGCGTACGAGCGTGAACAGGGCGACGACATCTCCGTCCCCACCGTCGACGAGGTGATCGAGCGACTCGGCGGCGCGGATCTGATGTTGAAGATTCGCGCCGACAAAAGCGCCGACGAGCGGTATCCCGCGGCCATGCTCCGCTTGCGTCGGCTCATCGTCGACATTCCGGAGGGGCCGCTCCAGGAGCAGCTCTCGTTGTTCCTCGAGCGCGCGCTTCTGTCGAAGTGGGACGGCCACGAGCCAGAACGGGCGCGCGTCAATCTCCTCACGCTGCACTCGACCAAGGGACTCGAGTTTTCGCGCGTGTACGTCGTCGGCGTCGAGGACGCGCAAATGCCCGGCGGCTCGCCGGCAAACGGACCCAAACCGGCTGAGATCGAGGAGGCGCGGCGACTGTTGTACGTCGGCATGACGCGAACAAAGGATCGACTCGTGCTCACGCGTGTGGGCACCCGGCGTGACAAGCCGACCCGCGGGCATCAGTTTCTGGACGAGATGGACCTGACGCCGCAGTTGCAGGAGGCGACGGTATGAGCACTCTCGAATGGAGAGTGGCAGTTGGGGGCGACGAGACACGCGCCGTGTACGAGGCGGCGACGTCGGAGACGCAGAACGCCGTGTTCGTGTGTGCACACGGTGCCGGCGGAAACATGTCGGATCGGTCGATGCTCGCCGCGACCAACGCGCTACGCGCACGGGGCTTCGGGGTTGTGCGATTCAACTTCCTGTACAAGGAAAAGGGCTCTGGTCGGCCTGACCCAATGCCGAAGTTGATGGACACGGTTTCCGCTGTGGTGGATCGCGTCCGCGCCGAGCTGCACCCCGCAACGCTGATCATCGGCGGCCGTTCCATGGGCGGACGCGCGGCATCGATGCTCGCGGCGAACGGTTTCGATGCCGACGGATTGCTGCTGTTGGCCTATCCGCTCCATCCCGAAGGGCAGCCGGAGAAGTTGCGCGACGCCCATCTTCCGCGGATCACGATGCCCGTTCTCTGCTTCAACGGGACGCGCGACGGTCTGTGCACGCCGGCATTGATGGAACGTGCACTCACAACCGTGACCGCCCCGTGGGAGATGCATTGGCTCGAGGGTGCGGATCACAGCTTTCACGGTCTCAAATCGTCTGGCCGAAACGACGCCGCGGTGTTGGCGGAAGTCGCCGACGTCAGCGCGCAATGGTTGTCGCGACTATAGCTCGATTCCTGTGGAGACTCGAATGGTTATTCGCACGCTCGTGATCGGAGCGATCGTCGCGCTCCGGTTCGCCACGGTCGCCGATGCGCAGGCGACCAAACAAGGTGTGACGTACCGCGCGCCGAGTGGCGCGACGCTTCGTCTCATCCTCGATTCGGCGAATGTCGGGCCCGAGATCTCGGTTGGCGAGCTGACGTTTCCGCCGAACGGCGATTCCGGCGAGCACACCCACGGCGCGATCGAGATCTTCTACGTGCTCTCGGGTGAGCTCGAGCACGTCGTCAACGGCAAGAGCCAGATCCTTACGCCGGGAATGGTCGGCTATGTGAAGCCGCCCGACAAAATTCGACACAAGACGGGGCCGGCCGGTGCCAAGGTCGTCGTGATGTGGGTGCCGGGCGCGGAGGCCGGCAAGATCGCAGCCCGATGGGCAAAGGAGCCGTAGCGCCGCGCCGGCCGGTCGCGCGCTAGCGGTACTCCGCCATCAATTCGGCCAACGCTCCGCTGCCGGGACACAACTCCTCGAACGGCACGTCGATGAGCGGACGATCGATGGTGCCACTCACGGCGTGCATGTCGGCGGCGTCCTCGTCGATGTAGAGAAGACCGGTCACGACTTCGCCAAGGCGCTGCCGCACTCGAAGGTATGCATACGCGGCGTCACGATCTCGCGAATTGTAGTTCGAGTCCACCTTTCGAAACCGGACCACGCTCCCGTCGTGCATGGTGACGCTCACGACGGACTCGTCCGGCACTTCGGCGGCGATCTCTCGGCGTAGCGGGACAAAATCCACGGGCGCGATATCGTGGTAGTGGCTGCGCGTGTAGCGATAGCTCTTGGTCGACGTCTCGTGATCGTTGAAGCTCACACACGGCGAAATGACATCGACGATGGCGAACCCGTTGTGCCGCATCGCCGCCTTGAGGATCGGTACGAGCTGCGCCTTGTCTCCTGAAAAGCTGCGAGCGACGAACGTCGCGCCCAGGCTCAGCGCCAGAAGCACCGGATCGATGGGCGGCTGGACGTTGGCCTCGCCGCGCTTGGACTTGGAGCCCACGTCGGCGGACGCCGAGAATTGCCC
>DASVYG010000308.1:0-1833 GCA_036392315.1 Gemmatimonadaceae bacterium | reverse complement strand
GTGGGCGGGCCGGGAGCGGCACGGCGTTGCGTTCGGCGAAGTAGTGAGTAGCTAGCGGCTAGGTACGGCGGTTTACAGCTGCCAGAGAAGCCGTCAGCATACGGTGAGTCGCTCACGCTGAGCGCCGCCGTGACCGATCTTCGCATAGATGCCAGCGTGCACATCGGCGTCGACCTGTCTCGCGACCACAATTGGCGAAACCCTGATCGTTACTCCGACCGCAGCGCCACCATCGGATCCACCCGACTGGCTCGCCGCGCCGGGATGTAGCACGCCAGCATCGCCACACCGGCGAGCACCACGGTGACCGCGCCGAACGTCGCGAGATCGTTCGGCGCAACGCCGTAAAGCTGGCTCCGCAGCAGCTGCGCCGTGCCGAACGACGTCACCAATCCGACGAACACCGCTAGCCCGATGAGACGCATGCCCTCGCCGAGCACCATGCGTCGCACGTCCCGCGTCTCCGCGCCGAGCGCCATGCGAATGCCCAACTCCTGCGTCCGCTGCGACATCGTGTAGCTGAGCACACCGTAGATGCCGACCGCCGCGACGAGCAGCGCCACGAGCGCGAAGAGTCCCGTCAACCACATCATGGATTTCTTCGACGCGACCACCGCGTCGAGATCCTGCTGCATCGCTTTGAATCGCCAGACCGGCTGATCGCGGTCCACGCGCCAGATCGCTTCACGGACGGCTTTCACGAGACTGAGCGGATTGCCCGTGGTCCGCACGACGATGCTGGTGAAGATCTGCGGCCGCTGCGCGTGCGGGATGTAGCCCTGCAAGAGCTGCGGCTCGTTCAGCGTGAAGTGTTTCGTGTCGCCGACGACGCCGATCACGGTGCGCCAATCTTGATCACCGATTTTGATCCGCTTGCCGACCGCCGATTCCTTGGGCCAGGTCGCGTCGGCGAATGACTTGTTGACGACGATCACCCCCGGCGTGCCCATGCGATCCGTCGACGTGATGTCGTGGCCGAGCAGCACCGGAATGCGCATCGTGGAGAAGTAGCCCGGCGTAACGCTGTTGACGAGCATCTGCGGCGCGTCGCCGGCTTTCACCGGTGGCTTCCCGTCGACGGTGATCGAGTACGACTCGCCGTTCTGGCTGAGCGGCGACGCGCGCACCAGCGCGGCCGACTCGACTCCGGGAATCGCTCGCAGCTCCGCAACGGTGCGGTCGAACATGGCCCAGATCTTCTCGGGCGAGTCGTACTTCGTAGCGGCCAAACGGAATTGCGCCGTGAGCAGATTCGCCCCGTCGAACCCCGGATCGACACGTTGCAGCGCCATCAGCGAACGTGTGAGCAGCCCGGCCGACGCCAACAGCGCCAGCGACAACGCGAGCTGAACGATCACGAGTGTGTTGCGCGTCATGACGCTCGACAGGCTGCCCGTCATGCGACTGCGCAGCATGTCGTTGAGGTTGGATCGAGACGCCTGCCATGCCGGCGCGAGACCGAACAGAATTCCCGTCCCCACGGAGATCGCGAGCGCGAAGAGCAACACCGGCATGTCGAGCCGGATATCGGCCGCGTCCACCGGAAGCTGAGGACCGATGAGCGCGACGAGTGCTTTCGTCAATCCAACGGCAACCGCCAAGCCGGCGAGTCCGCCGGTCACGGACAGCACGACGCTCTCCGTGAGCAACTGCTGCGCGATGCGCGCGCGTCCGGCGCCGAGTGCGGCACGCACCGACAGCTCGCGGCCTCGCGCGGCGCCGCGGGCGAGCTGCAGGTTCGCCACGTTCGCGCAGGCGATGAGCAAGACGACGGCGACCGCGCCGAGGATGATCAGCAGACTCTCACGAATGTTTCCGACCAGCTGTTCCTTG
>DASVYG010000307.1:0-7334 GCA_036392315.1 Gemmatimonadaceae bacterium | reverse complement strand
GGCGAGCGTTGGGCCTCGTCCTGGCCGTTCTGAGTTTTCTGTCGATCGACTACTTCTTTCAGGCTCCGTTCGATCGATTCACCGTCGGAAATCCGCTCGACTGGTTTGTGTTGGTCGCGTTCGTGCTCACGGCGGCGGTGGCGGCGAATCTGCTTGCGCGAGCGCAAGCGGCCGCGGAACGCGCCCGAAATCGAACGGAAGAGGTGGCGCACCTCTCGAGACTCGGCGCCGAACTCCTTGGGGCCGGAACCGCCGAGAACGCGCTGTCCGCCATTGCCGTCAAGGTTCGAGAAACGATGAACGCCGATACGTGTGCCGTGTTTCGGACGGTCGTGTCGGAGAATGAGCCCGGCGTCGAGCTCGTCGTTCTCTGCGGAAGCGGCGCGAGCGTGTCGCCGGATCAGGCTGCGGTCGCCACGTCGCGCCCGCAGGCGGATGCGCACTCCTTGATCATTCCGCTCCGCGTTCATGATCGCGCCGTCGGAGTGCTCGGCGTCCGCAGCAGCGCAACGCTGGCGTCCGATGAAGCGTCGCGACGCCTGTTTGATGCGCTCACCTACTATGCCGCGCTTGCCGTCGAGCGCGTAACGCTTGTCGCGCAGTTGGAACACGCCGAGGCGCTTCGCGAGAGTGTGCGCGTCCGCGAAGCCCTCTTGGCATCGGTCTCGCATGATCTGAGAACGCCGCTGAGCACGATCAAAGTGCTGGCGCAGGACTTGGTCAGCCGTCAGGACTTGGCTACGGCCACACGCAATGCAGCCGTCATCGAAGAGCAGGCCGATCGGTTGAGTGGACTGGTCACCAACCTGCTCGATCTGACACGGCTTCGGAGCAGCGCGTTCCCCGTGCATCCCGACATTAACGCGGCGGAAGACATGATCGGCGCGGTCGCGCGACAGGTATCCGGAGTACTCGGCGATCACCCGCTTGAGCGGCGCATCGATCGGGGCGGGCCCGTGCTGCTCGGTAGGTTCGACTTCGTTCAATCGCAGCGCATTCTCGTGAACCTCGTTGAGAATGCCGTTCGCTATTCGTCGGCGGGGGCACCCATCACCCTGGGCGTCCAGCGCGAGGATGGGTCTTTGGTATTTACAGTATCGAATTCGGGCCCTGGCGTCGCCCCGACTGAGCGCGAGCGAATCTTCGAGCCGTTCTATCGGTCGCCCGCCGCAGCGGCCGACGTGGGAGGCGTTGGCCTCGGTCTTTACATTGGCCGGGCGTTGGCCGAGGCGCAGGGTGGTACGCTGACTCTCTGCCGCTCGTCGACCGACCGCACCACGTTCGAGTTGCGATTGCCAGCCGTCGATGCAGCACAACTCGACGAGGCTGAGCTATTAGAAACCGTACATGACGATTGACCTTTGCGCAGGGTATCGTCGCAATGTTCGTGACCTTCAGTCGGAGTGAGTTATGGAAGGGTTTGGCATCGAGAAGCTCACACTCATCCTCGTCATCGTTCTCGTACTGTTCGGGGCGAGACGCGTTCCGGAGATCGGCGCGTCGATCGGTAAGGGAATTCGGGAGTTCAAGCGAGGTATGAACGACCTCGGCAAGGAGGAGGACGATCGTTCCGCTCCGCCTCCGCGAATTGCGTCGACAACAGCGAACGATATGGTAGAGGCCCGGTCGGATCCCAAGCGTCTTCTCGACCGGTAAGTGCGGCATCGACACTGCCCCGATGCGTTGACGGGCGAGCACCTCGAGAAATGACTCGACGACCCTCTACAATCGTGATCGATCGCGACGGACGCATCGCGCGCGTGTTCGAGAAGGTCAAGCCCGAGAACCACGCCGCCGAGGTCGCCGATGCGGTTGCGGCATTGAAACTGCCGTAATCAGCACAGTAACCAGGGGACAGCTTTCACCGCAGAGACGCAGAGACGCAGAGAACGGCACACGAAGAGACTCTGCCGCGCAACGCGCCCGGATTTTTTGGGGGACCGCCGCTCGGGATGCCACAAGAAGCCTCCCGGGCGGCAGTCCCACCAAAATTCCGGCTCGTGGCGGTCACACGGTTCATGGTGTGCAGTCCTCTGCGATCCTCCGCGTCTCTGCGTCTCTGCGTCTCTGCGTCTCTGCGGTGAACGCTGTTCCCGGTTGCTGTCGCCTGAGACCTCCACACCCCAGCCAATGCCCAACGAACTCCCCCTCGAGAAAAAACTCGACGATCTCTACAATCTCATCGATGGCGTCGAGACCGCCATGCTCACCACGCGCCGCGCTGACGGCCAGCTCGTCTCGCGGCCCATGCAGACGCAGCGCCGTACGAGCGGCACCGATCTCTGGTTCATGACGAACATGGAGAGCGAGAAGTTCGAGGAGCTGGCGCTCGATCCGCACGTCAACGTTTCGTACTTTCGCGAGCGGACGGGTGAGTGGGTGAGCGTGAGCGGCCGGGCGATTCTGTCCCGCGATCGCGATCTCATCGATGCGTTGTACCGCCCCGAGTGGAAGAATTGGCTGCTCGATACACCCGGAGACGCCAAGCGCGACGGCGGACCTCACGATCCGCGCATCGCGCTCATTCTCGTCGAAGCCGACAACGTCGCTTACTCGAAGGACAATCGTCGCATGCCGCTCGCTCTCTTCCAGGCAGTGAAGGGAAGAATCACACGCGAGACGCCAATCCCGCCGCCGGTGCGAGAGCTCGAGCGCGACGAGTTGCGCTCATCGACCCGAGCGGATTTGCGCTAAAGGGGCTGCCGTAGCGATCTACTTTTTCGGATCCAGAATCTCCCCAATCCGATGATCCGCCGACTGGAGATGCATCCGCGTCTCCCGGTCGCCGGCTTTCGGTGTCGCTCGTTTGATTTCCTCGCGCAGCGTCATGAGCTCACCGCGCAGCTCCGATTTCGCGTCCTCCGAGAGGGGATCAATGCGAATGCCGAACGCCGCCAACTGCGCGAGTTGCTGTGCCTGCGTCGGGGGCGGGTTCAACTTGTTGTTGATCAACGTCAGATAGTTGTCCTGCAGCAATCGACGATAGGCGTCGATCTTCGGCGCGCCGCTCGCCAGCTCCGACCAGATACCTCGTTGCACCGCGTCGAGCATGTCGGCCAGCGAGTAGGCGTCGCGCGGGTTCTTCGCCAGCGTCGGTTCTTCGATCAACCGATTGAGGCGCGAGTCCTGAAACAGTCCGTTCAGCACGCGGTTCTGCGCGCCGCCCACGCGCGTCAGCATGCCCTCGGCCTCGATGCGGCTCGCGATGTCGGGGCGTATGAGGTATGACGGAGTCTTGAACACGCTCTCGTTCAAGAAGCGCATCGCCTCTTCCTGCCGTGCGCGGGACAACGGAACGTACACCGGTCCGCTTTGGCTGCCGGACTTGTACTGCACGGTGCCACCCGCGATGACCGCCACCGGGTGCGCCGCTTCGGTCGCCCACTGGCCAACCGTGCGGTCGTACAGCTCGCGCAAGAGCGCGTTGTCTTCGCCCGGGCGTGACCCGGCGCTGACTACGTAACCCATCACGCGCGCGATGTTCTTGAATCCGAGCGCCGTCGACTTCACCGGATCGGCGTCGCCCACCGCTTCGCTCTGCGTCCCGAAGCCGCCGAACGCATTGTTCGCCGAAAAGCGGAACCACGGAACGGTGTCCTGCATGCGTGACCATTGCTCGAGCGTTGGGCGCTCCGCGGCGGTCGAATTGGCCGAGGGAATCTCCTTGTACGCCCACATGATGGCGTAGCGATCGTATGGGCCAACCCGGGGAAGAATGTCCTCGAGTGGAATACGATCCTCCGGCTGCGCGACGTAGTTCATGCGCGAGTAGTCCATGATGCTCGGACTGTGGCCCATCTTGTGAACCCACGTCGCGCTGCGCACGCTGTCGGCCGGGTACGTCGAGCTGCCGATCTGGTCGTGCTGCAGGCCGATGGTGTGCCCGACCTCGTGCGCCACCAGGAACTCGAGCAGTCGGCCCATCAACGAATCGGGGAAGGGGATCGCGCGTGCTCGCGGGTCGACCTGCGCCGCCTGGGTGAAGTACCAGTTCTGGCCCAGGCTGATCAGGTTATGAAAGATCTCTGATGAGCCGTTGAGAATCTCGCCCGTCCGCGGATCGTGGACGTGCGGTCCGATGGAGTTCTCGATGGTGGACGGCAGCCACCGCACCATGGTGTGGCGGATGTCTTCCGGCGACCAGTCTGGATCGTTGGCCGGCGGGTCGGCGGCAACGATGGCGTCCTTGAATCCGGCCGCCTCGAACGCAGGCTGCCAGTCGGTGATCGCCTTTCGGATCCACGGCTTCCATTGATCCGGCGTCGAGGGATCGACGTAATACACGATCGGCTTCTTGGGATAGCACAGATTGCCGTCTCGCCGATCCGAGCACTCGAGCCGCCAACGCGTGACGAACTCGCGCGTCGCGGCGCGCTGCTCGCTCGTGCCAAAGTCCACGGTGCGCACCGAGAAGAGGCCCACACGCTCGTCGAAGCGGCGCGGGCGCATCGGCTGTTCCGGAAGGCGGACGAGGCTCCAGTGCGCCACGACGCTCTGCGCCGGACGCTGTTGGGCGCCCGCGACGGGAAGACCGGGAATCGTCGGACCATTCGCCGTAGGAACGCCGGTCTGCGTGGCCTCGATCTCCACGTTGTCCGGAAACGCGATGGCGCGCTCGATGTACGAGCGTGTTGCGTCGATGGTGCCGCGAATCGCCGCGAGCTCCGGCACGGCGGTGGTGAACAGGCGCGTGACATCGACGACGGCGGCGCTGTCGGGCCCATACGTCTCGACGTTCAACATCGCGATGATCGGACCGTAATTCGAATTCTGCACGGCATGGTACACCGAGAGCGTCGTGTCAGCGGTGACCGCGAACGACGGCGAGCGAAGGATGACGCGATTGCCGTTGCGCTCCCAGCGAAGCGTGCGCTCGCCGAATTCGTTGCCGGCGTAATCTCCGAATCCGCCGCCCGTTGGCGTTGGACTCGACGCCGCGGCGCGCGCGTAGCGGCCCACGATCAGCTGGTCCTTGTTCAACTCCTTGGCGGGAATCTCGAAGTACAATCGATCACCCACCCGGTGCACCGCGAACAGTCCGCGTCGCGTCTTGGCCTCGGCGGTAATGACGCGATTGTACGGCCGCGGCTGTGGCGCCGGCGGAAGGCCGGCGCGCGCGGCGGAATCTCCTCCCTGGCCGGGAACTTGGCCGAGACCCGTGGGCAAGCCGGTCGGACGATTCTGCGTCGGTGGCGCGGCGGGTTGCGGAGCCGGTGACGGGGCCGGCGACGTGCACGACGCGAGTGCAGCGGCGCCCGCGAGAATTGCGATATGAGTTTTCATGCGGAATCGGGAGAAGGCGGTTGCGTGGAGGAGTGTCGGGAAACTGTCGCGCTGCAGCACCGAACGCAATCGTGGTTCACGGGCGTTGCGAAGTTCAAAGCGAGCCCCGGCTGTAAGCTGCGAGCCTAAAGCACGAAGCCGTGAGCCGCTTCTACTGGCGCCTATCGTCCTCGAGCAATCGCTTTCGATAGGCGTACGTCATTCGCCGGATTGCCACCGCCTCGCTCAAAGCTCATCGCTATCAGCTCTAGGCTTACGGCTGGGGCACACCGTCGGTATCGCGATGCTCGTCCGAGCCACGAGGTTCAACAACCCGGTAACCCGTCGCAGCTCACCTAGTCAGCCACCAGCTCGCCTTGACGAGGAAGATGTTGTCGGGGCGCGCCGCCAGAAGCGCCGACCGATCGCGCGCGAGATCGAGATCGCCGAACGTGGCATCGGCAAACCGGGACTGCGTCCATGCCACGTACAACACGGAGCCCGGCCGATACTCCCATCGGAAGACCGCGTTGCCCCGCAGCGACTGCTGGCTGAAGTTCGGATTGCCGATCGTGAAGGGCGCTCCCGGTCCGGCGCCGTCCGGGTCGATCGTGTACTGCGTGATCATTCCGCCGGCGTCCTTGACCGCCGAGATCGTGCCACGGTCCTTTCCATAGATCGCGGTCTCCACCGTTCGCGGAGCAACATACTCTTTGAAGTTGAAGTAGTTGCCCGACGCGAAGAACGGCTGGAGATACAACTGCAGCGTCATCGCGGGCGAGAAGGTCACGTTCAACCGCGTATCGAGGCCGAGCGTGCGCTGGTCGAGGTTCGAGACGACATACCGAGTTCCATGGAACGCGGTCGCCGTGCTGTCGGAGATCGCGGTCACGTACTGCGCGTAGTTGCGCGACGGATTCCACGACGGCCCGAACGACACGCTCACGTTCGACACGGGTCGATAGGATATGGTGCCATAGATGCTCGGGGCCGCATCGCCCTGGTCGTCGTGGTAGTACGCCAGCCCGGTGAAGGCCGTGATCGCGTGGCGCGAATCGGTCGACACGTCCAGCTCGGCGTAACGACTCGATGGCGTTTTGATCGCTGGTCCGCCGCGCAGTTGGCGGTCGTCGATGACGCTGGGGCGGTCGATGAGAAACGCCGAGACGTTCCAGAACTGCGGCGTCGTCTCCGAGAAGTAGACGTGCAGCTGCTTCTGTGTTCGATCGCCCTCGTAGTTCGTCTGCGTCTGTCCACCCACGATCGTGTTGATCGATCGGTACCACGACGTCGGTTTGGTCCACATGTGACCGATGTTCGCGTTGTACCAGATGTAATCCGCACGCTGCTGGAACGCGTAGTCGTTCGTCTCGTAGCCGGGGGTCCTGGTGTTGAGTCCCATCTCGCCGAACCAGTCGCCCGTCTCCTTCGCCACGCGTGCGTAGCCGCCGGCGCCGCGCAACGCGGTGGCCGACGAGTCGAATCGGTTCGACAAGAATCCATCCGATCCCGAGCCGCGGTCCGGCCGCTGGAAGTAGCGCGCGCTGGATTCTTCGCGCAGCAGGATCTCGCGCGGATCGCCGGACACATTGGTCAGCGCGCCCTGCGCGCGGAACGAGTACATATGGTCGTGCCACGTGTAGTACACGTCGTTGCCATACATCTCGGCGTGCCTGGCCAGCCGCGGCGCGAACGTCTCGTCGATCCGGCGCGCGACACCGCTCACGACGCCGCCCACGACCAGGTTGCCATTGATGTAATCGTGCTTGAGCCGTCCAACGAAATAGTTCGCCAGCGGCTCGACCTCCTGCGTCGCGCGATCGCCGGTCGACGTTTGCACCTTGGCATTGGCTTGTCCAGTGACCGCGTCGAGCAGGCCGACGGTGAAGCCACTCGCCACGCGACCCGTGATCTTTCCCGCCCCGAGAATGGTCGTTGCGTCGGGAACGTCGGCGAACTGACTCGAATCCGTGGCGAGCGACGCGCCGGTCGGCGCGCGCCCAACGCGCCGCGAGTAGAAGCTGCTCATGCCCTCGACGTTGCTGCAGAAGTTGCAGTTCAAGCCGCCAAAG
>DASVYG010000306.1:0-4629 GCA_036392315.1 Gemmatimonadaceae bacterium | reverse complement strand
CCGCCGACGTGGCATCAGTAAACGCGTATGAGACCGGAACGAATCGCTGGGAGCGATTGAGCTCGTGGCCGTCCGGATGCGCTAGCGGCTGCACCGTGAGTCCCAAGCCGCTCTACTTGAACGCCGGCTTCGTGGCCGCCTTCACCGGGCCCGCCGCCGGCGGCGCGACATTCGATTCATACATCTCTGATCCGGCCAAGCCCGTCCCGTTTCGAAAGCGTCCGATCCAACCGGTCGGCTACGACAATGGAATGACCTGGCCCGAATGGCTCGTCGATGATCAGCGCGAGGCGTCCGGCCGCACCGACGTGCTCTCGTACGTATCCAACGTGCTGACCGAGCCGGTCAAGATCAGCGGACAACCGATCGCGAACATCGTCGCCTCGACGACCGGCACCGACGCCGATTGGGTCGTCAAGCTCATCGACGTCTATCCCGACGAAGTTGGCGGCCAACCGAAGATGGGCGGCTATCAACTGGCCATCGCGATGGACATTCTGCGCGGTCGATTTCGCGAAGGGTTCGACACGCCAAAGCCCATCACGCCGAACGCGCCGCTGCTCTACAAGTTCGCTCTTCCGACGGCGAACCACGTGTTCCTTCCCGGTCACCGGATCATGGTGCAGATCCAGTCGAGCTGGTTCCCGCTCTACGATCGGAATCCGCAAACCTTCGTGCCCAACATCTTCTGGGCGAAGCCGGGCGACTACAAAAAGGCGGAGCATCGGATCTATCACGAGCCGGGACATGCGAGCTTCGTCGAGCTGCCCGTTGTGAGCGGAGGACGCTAGCGCCGCGCGGAACGCGGTGCTTCCGTCTCGCGCGCGACTGACACTTCGCTCGGCGCTGGCGTGCGTCGCGGCCGCGCTATCTCTGGCGTGCCTGCCGCCGCGTCGTGCCGATAACGGCGTGGCGCTGCGCGTCATGTCGTTCAACATCCGCTCGGGAAACGGAGACCTCGACCGCACCGCCGACGCAATTCGCGCTTCGGCGGCTGACATCGTTGCGTTACAGGAGGTCGACGTTCATTGGGCCGAGCGGAGCAACTTCGCCGACCAAGCATCCATGCTCGGCGAGCGGCTCGGCATGCAGGTGCGATTCGCTCACATCTATCACCTGCCAGGCGCGAACGCGACAAGTCCATCGCGGGAGTTCGGCATCGGCCTGCTCAGCAAGTTTCCGGTTGTGCGATGGAGCAATGACACGATCACGCGCCTCTCCACGCAGGATCCGAATCCCGTGCCGACCCCGATGCCGGGATTGCTCGACGCGACGATCGACGTACGCGGAACGCAAGTCCGAGTGTTCAATACGCATCTCGACTATCGCTCGGATCCGCGCGTCCGGCAGCAGCAGGTGGCGGAAATGCTGTCGCGCATCCATGAAGCGTCGGAGCCGACGATCGTTTTCGGCGACATGAACGCGAAGCCCGAGGCGCCCGAGCTGCAACCGTTGTTGCACCGTCTTCGCGATGCGTGGCCCGGTGTGGGAGTCGGCCCGGGGCTCACCTATCCAGCCGACGGGCCGTCTGAGCGAATCGATTACGTGCTCGTGTCGCCGCACTTCGGCGTTCGCTCCGCGTCGGTGCCCGTCACGCAGGCGTCCGATCACCGTCCGGTCGTCGTCGACCTCATGCTCGCGGGGAGACGCTGACGCGCTTCCGCCTCCGCTGTCATTCTGCCTGCATCGCTATGACCGGGTCAGCCCGCGACGCCCGAATTGCCGGGACGAGTGTCGCAAGCATGGCCGACAGGATCATGCTGCCCGCCGCGAGCACCCACGTCGTCCTGTCGAGCGGACTTGTCCCGTACAGCATCGAGACCATCAACCGCGTGAGCCCGGCGCTCGCAACCAATCCAATCACGACGCCTACCGTCACGATACCGAGCCCCTCGCCGGTGACGAGACGCACCAGGCGTCCCCGCGAGCTACCCAATGCGACGCGGATGCCAAGCTCGCGCGTCCGCTGCGCTACTGCGTAGCTCAGGACGCCGTACAGGCCGGCCAGTGAGAGAATCACCGCCACGGCGGCGAAGGTGCCCAGCAGACTGAAATAGAATCGCGGGCGACCGAGGCTATGCGTGATGATGTTGGACATCGTCTCCACGTCCGCCACCGCCGCGGTGCGATCGACCGACTCAATCGCACGGCGCACGGCGCTCGCTACGGCGGTCGGGTCGCCACGCGTTCGAATCATGATCGGAAAGCGCGACGAGCCGGGCGACGCTTGACGATACGTGTAATACATCTCCGGTTGCGGGTCCGCGATCGGTCCCGCGTTTCGGATGTCGCTCACGACACCGACGATCGTCGCGAACGACGTGTCGGACACGTAGAAGCGGCGCCCAACGGGATCCGCACCCTTGAAGTCGCGCCTTGCCAGCGCCTCGTTGACCACGACGACCGGTTGTGCCTTCGGGTTGTCGTCGTCGCCGGCAGTGAGCAGCCGGCCGCTGACGAGGCGCTGTTTCGTCACGGCGAAGAAACTCGGCGTGACCCTGCGCTGCTCGACCAGCGGCCATCGCGTTGGCTCGCTCGCCGGCAGTCCCTCGTAGCGAATGTTGCTGTTCCAGCCCCAGTTGACGTACGGCACGAGGTTGATCGAACCAGCCGCTTCGATGTTTGGAATTGCGTCGATCGCTTCGAGCACCGGCTCGAGGAACGCGCGCGTCGACGTTTGATTCGGGTAGCGTGCGCTCGACGTCGTGACGCTCAGCGTGAGCACGTGCGAGATCTCGAATCCCGGATCTTTTTGCATCAATCCGGCGAACGCCTTGAGAACGAGCCCGGCGCCGATCAGCAGTACGAGCGAGAGCGCGATCTCGCCGACGACGAGCGACCGAAGCGCGCGATGTTGCTCGCGTCCTGCGCCGCCGCCGCGCCCGCCGCGCAACGCGTCCTGTGGGTCGACGGTCGCGCTGCGCCAGGCCGGCGCGATGCCGCACGCCACGGCGACCAGCAGCGCGAGAGCGAGCGCGAACGCAATGATGCGCGCGTCCACGTGCAAGCCGGCGATCTGTGGCACGCGCGCGGCCGCGAGCGAGCCGATCGTCCGTACGCCGGCCATAGCGAGCAGCATCCCCAAGGTCGCTCCGACCGCGGTGATGGCGAGGCTTTCGGCCATCACCGGCCGCATTGCGTCCCAGCGGCTCGCTCCGAGGGCGACACGCACGGCCATCTCGCGACGGCGGTGGACGCCGCGCGCCAAGAGGAGGGCCGCCACGTTGGTGGTCGCGATCAGCAGCACGAGAAAGACCGCGCCGAAGATGAGCAGCAGCGGCTTTCGAACCGCTTGCAGATTCTCCGACTGGAGCGGCGCGACGCGCATGTTCTCGCCGCGCAGATCCGGGTACGTCTCGATCAGCCGCGCGAACACGCCGCGTAGCTCGGCGTCCGCCGACTGAACGGTCGAGCCCGGCGCCAGCCGGCCGAGCAGCAGGAGGGAATTGTTCCCGCGCTGTGCCAGCTGTTGCGGCGTGAACCGGACCGGCGTCCACACGTCGCCGCGGATGACGTTCCCGCCATGCGGAATCCGAAAATCGGGCGGAAGGATGCCGACGATCGTGGTCGGTGACCCGTCGACGCTGATCGTTCGTCCGACGAGCGCGGGATCGGCGCCAAACCTGCGGCGCCAGAACGCATCGCTGAGCACGGCAACGAGCGGATGATCCAGCCGGTCGTCGTCTGGCGCAATGAGCCGGCCGCGCGCCGCACGCACACCGAGCATGTCGAACAAACCGCCCGTGACGAGAAGCTGACTGGCCTGCACGGTCTCGCCGCCGGCGTCCACGAGCGCCGTACTGAACGTGATCGCCGACAGCGACTGTATGCGTTTCGTCATGCGCGCGAGGTCGGTGTAATTCGCCGGAGACTGAGGCCACGTACCCTGTGGTCCCGATTGCGGCGTCACGCGGTGCGCGGCGACGAGGTCGTCGGGCGACCGGAAGGGAAGCGGCTGAAGCAGCGCGCGGTTTATGGCGCTCGCGATCGCCGTCGTCGCTCCGATGCCGAGGGCGAGACACAGAATCGCGGAAACGGCGACCGATGGCGTGCGCGCCAAGCTGCGCACGGCGCTTCGAAGTTCCCCACGGGCTGCCTTCGGCATGATGGTTCGCCTCCGAGAGCGTGCGACGAGTTTGACGGATGGCCTTCGCGACAATTGGGACACCGGGCCTCGAGCTTTGGTTGGATGCCGCGGCCGGCGTCGCGATTCCGGGTTAGACTCCGCGGCATGAAATTGCCTGGCCTTCGCGCCATGACTGTCGAACCGAAGCGGCCGGGAATCGGCCGAGCGCTGAGGCATCGCAACTATCGTCTGTTCTTCAGCGGACAGAGTGTCTCGCTGATTGGGACGTGGATCACGCGCATCGCCACCAGTTGGCTGGTGTATCGGCTCACCCATTCGGCGCTGCTGCTGGGGCTCGTGGGGTTCTGCGGACAGATTCCAACGCTGCTGCTCGCGCCGTTCGCCGGTGTCGTCGTGGACCGTTGGGACCGCCACCGCATTCTCGTCTGGACGCAAGCGTTGTCGGCGTTGCAGTCGCTCGCGCTCGCGGTGTTTGCCTTGTCCGGCGCGATCACGGTCGGGTGGGTGTTGGTGCTTCAGGTCCTGCAAGGCGTCATCAACGC
>DASVYG010000305.1:0-2377 GCA_036392315.1 Gemmatimonadaceae bacterium | reverse complement strand
TTCCGTTCTTCGAGTCGCCCGACACGGCGATCGATGCCACGTACTACTACCGCTGGGAGCTCACGACCAAGCACCTGACGTACGGTGACCCACGCACGGGTTACACGTTCACGGAATTCATCGATCGGCCGTTCTGGTCCGGCGCGTACGGCGCGATCAGCTGTCCCCTCGGTCATCAGTTCCACGAGCTCCGCTGGCTCGATGACCCACGCATCGTCCGCGACTTCGCGCGCTACTGGTTCGAGACGCCGGGCGCGAAGCCGCGGAGCTACAGCAACTGGTACGGCGAGTCGATGTGGGCCACGTATCTCGTGAACGGCGATCGCCGCTTCATTCGAGAGATGCTGCCGTACATGAAACGGCAGTACGCCGGCTGGGTCGCCGAGCACTACGACGCCGCGCACGGCCTCTTTCACTGGGACGGCCTGCACGACGGCATGGAGCGCAACATCAACAGCCGTCAGACGGACGACATCGACACCGGCGCCGACGGCTACCGTCCGACGCTCAACAGCTACATGTACGCCGACGCGCTTGCCATCTCGCGCGCGTCGGCACTGGTCGGCGATTCGGCGTCGGCTCGCGACTTCGGCGCTCGCGCGGCGGCGCTCAAACGTCGCGTGCAGCAGGAGCTCTGGGATCCACAGCGCGAGTTCTTCTTTCACCAGTTCGCTCACGACGAGAAGAACGGCATTCGTGCCAAGACATTGACCTACCAGAGCGGTCCGCATGCCGGAGATCCGCATGGGCGAGAGCTCATCGGCTACGTGCCATGGCAGTTCGAGCTGCCCGACTCGGCCTACTCGAGCGCTTGGCGCTGGATCATGGATAGCACGCGCTTCTACTCGCCGTACGGTCCAACCACGACCGAGCGCAACGATCCCTTGTTCTACGTGTCGCCACGATGTTGCTGGTGGAGCGGCAACTCATGGCCATACGCCACGACGCAAACGCTCGCCGCGATGACGAACCTGCTGGAGGATTACCGGCAGTCGTTCGTCACGAAGCGCGACTGGTTCGATCTGTTGCGCGTCTACACTCGGACGCAGCGTCTCGACGGACGACCGTTCGTTGCCGAAGGAGCGAACCCCGACAACGGATCGTGGGATGGGTTCAATACCTTCGAGCACAGCGAGCACTATTTCCACTCGGGCTACGTCGACCTCGTGATCACCGGTCTGGCGGGCTTGCGTCCGCGCGCCGACGACACGCTCGAGGTCAGCCCGCTCGCTCCCGAGCAATGGTCGTGGTTCGCGCTCGACGACGTCGCGTATCACGGCCATCGAGTGAGTGTGCTGTGGGATCGCGACGGCACGAGGTATCGCCGCGGGCACGGGCTGACGTTGCTCGTCGACGGACGTGTTGTCGCAAACGCGCCGGCACTCGGCCGGCTCAAGGCCCGCATCGCGCCGCCGCTTGTTCGCGCCGAGGGTCCGGCGCTGGTGAATGTTGCGGTGAACAACGGACGCGGCGCGTATCCGTGGGTCGCCGCATCGTTCAACGCGCCGTCATCGCCGCCGTTCGCGCTCATCGACGGCAACTATCGCTACACGACCGCGCCGCCGAATCGCTGGACGGACTCCGGCTCCGCCGAGCCGCGCGCGCGGCTGGTTTTGGATTTCGGCGCGTCGCGCCGGGTGGACGAGCTGACGCTGTACTTTTTGGACGACGGCCCGGCGAGCAGCATCCGCGCACCTGCCTCATACGTGATCGAGACGTGGAGCGCCGGGCATTGGATCCCGGCGCCGGCCGCAACTCGAGAGCCGTCGACACCCGAAGGACATCGCGCGAATCACGTACGATTCGCCACACCACTGAGTGCGTCGCGAATTCGTCTCACGCTCGTGCACATTCCGGGCGCGTACACCGGGCTCACCGAAGTCGAGGCCTGGTCGCGACAAATGCCGCCGGCGAACGAGACCATCGCCGCGTCGCGCGACTTCGCGTACAACGCCACTGGTCGCGGGTTTCCAACCATGTCCGCGTCGTTCACGGCGCCAACGGATCGAGCTCAGGAAGCTGCGGACGCACAAGTCGCATTCACACGCTACTCGCGCAATCGCTGGACGTCGTTCGGCTCGCCCAACGCGAGCGACTCGCTGCAGGTCGACTTCGGCGCGCCGCAACTCGTGGAGACGGTGGATCTCTACCTGTGGGGCGACGGCCGCGGCGTAAAGGCGCCGCGCGCATACCGCGTCCAGTGCTGGGACGGCGTGCGCTGGTTCGACGCCGACGAGTTGTCGCGCCTGCCGGAGCGTCCGACCACCTGGGCACTCAACCGGGTTCGCATTCGCCCCGTGCGCGCGTCGAAGATTCGTGTGATCTTCGAGCACGACCTTCCCGCCGCGAGCGGCGTGACGGAGTTGATGGTGTGGGG
>DASVYG010000304.1:0-3552 GCA_036392315.1 Gemmatimonadaceae bacterium | reverse complement strand
CCAGAGCGTCTGTTCGTCGCGTCATACGCCCCGCCGCCCGGGCCCTTCATGAATGTTCGAGGTCTCTTCGACAGTCACTTCGTCCAGGTTGCGGCCAACCATCCAATGTTCGAGCGGCTCACGACCTTCAACACATCGAGTGTTACGCTCACCGAGAGCGGTGAGCCGGCGAGCCTGCGTGCGGCGTTCGTGACGCCCGAATTCTTCGGCGTGCTTGGCGTTGCGCCGTCCATTGGCCGAGCATTCGCTGAGAGCGACGCGGTGAGCGATGACAACGTCGCGATTGTCAGCGACGCATTAGTCAACGCACGGTTTGGTTATGTGCGACCCGCCGTGGGCAAATCGATCACGCTCGACGGCAGGCGCCGCACGATCGTCGGCGTGATGCCGGCGTCGTTCGACTATCCCGCGCACACCGACGTCTGGATTCCCCTCCGCGTCCGGCTCTCACGGCACGAGACCAGAATACGTGTCGTCGTGGGTCGCTTGAAACGCGGCGTTACGGCCGACCAGGCGCAGGTGGCATGGACATCGCTCGCGGCAAGCTTGGAGAGCGCAGCGGAAATGCATCCAAGCACCTTCGAGGCTACTCTCATTCCACTCAAGGTGGCCGTCGTCGGCGACGCCCGCCGATCGCTGTTGATCTTCGCTGGAGCGGTGACATTCGTCTTGCTGATCGCCTGCGCCAACGTCGCCAACCTGTTGTTGATGCGCGTGGCCGCGCGCGACCGGGAGATTGCGATTCGCTCCGCGCTCGGCGCCGGGCGGCAGCGCCTCATCCGGCAACTGCTGACGGAGACGCTTGCCATCTCCATCCTCGGGTCCGTCGTCGGCGTCGTGCTCGCGGTCGGAGGCGTGCAGATGGTGCTGGCGCTCGCGCCGGCCGGCACGCTGCCCCGCGCCGAGAACGTCCACATCGATGGCTGGGTGCTGTTGTTCACCGCCGGCTTGTCGATTCTGACCGCGATGGTCTGCGGACTCGTGCCCGCCGTTCGCGCGACCGAGCCGCAGCTTCGCGCATCATTATCGGAGGGAGCGCGCACCGTGACGAGTCGGCATGGCCGCGCCGGCTCGGCCCTCGTCGTCGCGGAGCTGGCGCTGGCCATGGTGCTGCTCACCGGCGCGGGGCTCATGTTACGGAGCTTCGATCGCATGCGCTCCATCGACCTCGGATTCCACTCGGAGAACGTGGTCACGATGACGCTCGATCTGCCGCCGGGCACGTATGGAACGGCGGACCAGATGCGCGAATATCAACAGCGAGTCGTCGCCACGCTGTCGCGGATTCCCGGCGTGGGCTCTGCTGCGGCAGTCAACTGGGTTCCGCTCGGCGGCGCCCTCATCGCTGGCGATTTCAGCATCGAGGGAGGTCCGCCACTACCGCCTGGTTTCATGGCAGACAAGATGGTCGTGAGCCCGGACTACTTCCGCGCCATAGGCGTGCGTGTCGAGTCCGGCCGGGCGTTCACCGATCAAGACCGCCTCGACGCGACCCGCGTCGTGATCGTGAGCCGATCGATTGCCCAACGATTTTGGCCACGAGGCGATGCGGTCGGGAAGCGAATCGCCGTCGTCGACAAGCCGGGACCGACCGACTGGCTGACCATTGCTGGAGTCGTGAACGACGTCGTCCAGGCGGGCATCACGTCGAGTCCCGACGCCGCGATCTATCAGCCGCTCGCGCAGACCACGCAGCCGTTCTTTCTCAGCCACGTCACGTTCATCGTGCATCCGTCATCCGACTCGCCGGCGATTGCTTCGGCGATGCGACGCGTCGTCCGTGACGCCGATCATACGTTGCCACTGCAGTCCGTCGTGTCGATGGCCGATCTCGTGGGCGGGACGATGGATGAACCGCGTTTCCGGTCGCGACTACTGTTGACGTTCTCGGTGCTCGCCCTCGCGCTCGCAGTAATCGGGGTGTACGGTGTGCTCGCCTATGGAGTGACGCAACGCTTCCACGAGATTGGCGTGCGCGTCGCGCTCGGCGCCGCGCCCAACCAAGTCGCGGCGCTCGTGGTGAGACGCGCACTCGGCCTCACAATTCCCGGCCTGCTCATTGGTATTCTCTCATCTATTGGCCTGACGCGCATTTTGTCGACGTACCTCTTCCACATCACGCCGACCGATCCGGCCACGTTCGCCGGCGTGGCCGTTCTGTTGGCGCTGGTCGCGCTCGCGGCATCATACCTTCCCGCCCGTCGCGCCAACCGCATCGACCCACTCGTCGCGCTTCGGGCAGATTAACTGGAGCAGCGGCCCGGCGGCGCGGCTCACGACAATCAGTGCGGGTCGTCGCCGCCGGCCTCTTCCGGTTAGTTGTTGAGATCGCGGTCGTTCAGATCGCGATTCATGTTCGACTGATTCCTCGGGGACGAGCCGACATTCGACGAGCCCGCCTGCTGCGTGTGCTGCTGCTTGTTGTGACGATCGAGCTGGTCGCGGGTGTCGAAGTGCGCCCCACACTGTTGGCAGTCGTAGCCGTGGTCATTCGCCATTGTCATATCCTCGGTTGTGGCTGCCACCGCGGCGTCGGACTGATGCGCGCGGTGTACGCCGACGAGAGACATGCCGCACGCACCATGCCCGCCGGCGTGCACGCAGCGGACGGAGCCGCGACGCCAAAAGCGCACCCGACGCGCGTGTCTGCTAGAAGATCAAAGACGCCGACACGTGCCAGCGAAGGTTCCACTGCGCGCCGAACGGATGATAGCGCTCGGGCTCGTTGAGCAGGTTGCGGTACACCAGCTCGAACCGAAGACGTCGCTGCCACATCCATTTCTCCATCGACGCGTCGACACGACGGCGCGGCGGAAGCGTGGCGGGTGCTTGACCGTCTCCGAACGTCGACCAACTCGTCCCACTCGCAAGGCTCGCGATGCCGCTCAATCTGAAATCGCGCACCGGCGTCGCCGAGAGCTGCGCGCGGAAGTCGTTGACCGGCGTCGACGCGAGCTCGGCGCCGAATGCCGCGCCGTCGAGATTGGAGGCGCTCGTGCAATCGTACTCGAGGGAGCCTTGCCACACTGATTCACCGAGCGTCTCGATCCGTCCGTGTGCGCCGAACAAAGCGGCGTGGTGCAGCGGTGGATCTTGCGACGACGACAGCGGCGCGGCATTGGGCGCGCCCAATCCAGCCCAGTCGGTCACGCGCTCGGCGCGGAACTCGATCGTCGCGGCGACGAGCGGCAAGAAGCGGTGGGCGAGCGCGACTCCTGCCACGCTGAACGTCGGAGCGGTCGCCGGGAGCTGGTAGCCGGTCATGAACGCATCGATCCACGTGCCGTCCATGTTCGGATGCGATTGCACGCGACTCCCGCGGATCGTGACCGACGTGACCGAGTCCATCCGGAAAGACGTGGCGATCGACCCGTCGAGGGACGCGCCTCGCGCTCCGTCGAAGATCAACGTCGCGCTGCCGTCGACCGTCGTCGCGCTGCCGATCGGCACGAGCACGTGCACGAGGGGCCCGCCCCCACTCGAGTTGATTGACACCGGGCCGGTCGTGAGGGTCCACCGGTCGCCGATCGCGCCCATCGTCAACGTCGCGCG
>DASVYG010000303.1:0-4773 GCA_036392315.1 Gemmatimonadaceae bacterium | reverse complement strand
GAAAAGCGCAACGCCAACTCGGCGATCGCGCTCGCGCCGGTGAAGCGCGACAGCTGCGCCGCGAGCTGCGGCCGCGCACGGGTCACGTCGAACGCGCTGAGTGTGTCGAGATCGCGTCCGGCCTTGGTCTGCAGCTCGGCGGTTCCTTGCGCATAGAGATCGAGCGCCGAGCCGAATCGGCGCTTCGATCGTCGAGCGCCGCGCGCAAGCACCGACCGCACTCCAGCCTCCCGGGTCACGAGCTTCAAGATCCGGGAGGACTCGAGATAGTCGAACGAGTGCAAGACGATGGCTTCGGTCACGAGCACACTCATGACTGAAAGCTATCCCATTGTCACGCGTTCAGAACGTCACGCGCGCGCCGGCGAGAACGGTGCGACGTGGACTCAGGAACCCGTAGACCGACTGATAGGTCGCGTCGAACAGGTTCTCGACATGAAGGGTCAGGTCAGCGGCCTTGAGAGCCGAGCCCGGGATGGTCAACGGAACGTCCGCGCCGAGATCGGTGCGGGTGTACGCGGGGTCGACGACGGGCAGCGCGGGAAACGGCACGAAGTCGCGGTCCGTTCGACGCCCGACCCGAGTGACCCGCACATCGAAGCTCCCGTGCATGCTCACGTACGCCGCACCGGCATTCCACGTGGTCGTCGGACGACGGATCAACGCTTCGCCGGCGTGATACAAGCCACCGCTCGTCGAGTCGAAGCCGGGCGTCAGCACCTTGGTCTCGAGGTGCGTGAGATTCGCGTCGACGGCGAGTC
The DNA here is from genome assembly GCA_036392315.1 of Gemmatimonadaceae bacterium. GTDB lineage: Bacteria > Gemmatimonadota > Gemmatimonadetes > Gemmatimonadales > Gemmatimonadaceae > JAQBQB01. Next base: position 4,012 of record DASVYG010000303.1, on the reverse strand, counting down.
GCGGCACGGGAACGACGCGGATCTCGAGCTCGCGGCCGTTCGCTTGCGCGCGCGCCACGTTGCAGTAGCTCGCGCCACACGCCGCTGTCGACCCCGTGTAATCGATCATGTTGCGGAATCGTTGATCGAACTGCGTAATGCCGATGCTCACGGCGTCGTCGAGGAGCGTTTGCCAGAGGCCAATCTCCGACATCGCGGACCGTTCGGGTTTGAGATCCTTGTTTCCGGTCACGAAGCCGGTCGCATAGTTCTCGAAGAAGCTTGGCTCGCGAAAAGCGGTGCCGGTCGATGCGCGCAGATGTGTTCCACCGATCACGCGCCATGTGCCGCCGAGCCTGTACGTTCCGAACTTTCCAAATCGCTCATTGTCATCGCTGCGCGCGCCCGCCGTGAGGACCAGTGCGTCGGAGAGCGTGCTGAGGGCCTGAGCATAGACCCCCGTATTTCGACGCGACGCCTGGAAGATCGACGTCGACTCGAAGGTCCCGAAGACGCTCTGGCTCTCCGTTCGCTCGTCCTCCTGCTCGAGTTGGATGCCCGCCGTGATCACGGTGCTCCCGGGCAGGGCGACGTTCGTTCGGAGGTCCCCGCCGCGACGCCGCGTGCGATCGAGCGATTGGAATCCGGCGCTCGACGGGGTATCCGGTTTGTCGTCGGTGCCGCCCGACGTGCTTTCCGACGTCAGCGCGAGATGCGCATCGACGCGAGGAGTGAACGCGTGCCCCAGCTCGGCTGCGAGAGTCGTCCGATCCTGGGTCTGATGCGCGTTGGTGTCCTGGGCCACGCCGCCGCCGTTGGTGGGATAGTGAAGGACGTCGTCATTGTAGCGGAGCGATACGCGCAGATCGGTGTGTGGATCGAGCTGGACGTGGGTGCCGCCGCTCGCCACCGTGTTGTGGAACGCATTGTTGAAGGCGTAGATGCCCTTGGTGTCGTGGCGCGCGACGCCGAGCGAAAAATCTCCGTTCCCAAGCGCGCCGAGCACGGTCCCGTCCTCGTCGGACGACCCGTAGGATCCGCCGCGGGCCGAGATGACCGTTCGCGGAATGCCACGACCGCGGCGCGTGAAGATCTGGATCACGCCGGTGACGGCGTCGGCGCCATACAACACGCTGGCCGGTCCGCGCACCAGCTCGATGCGTTCGACGTTGTCGGTGGTGAGCGAGCCGAAATCCATGGCGCCGCCGGGATCGTTCACGGGGACGCCGTCGATGAGAACTTTCACATACTTGCTTTCACCGCCGCGAAGAAAGAGCGACGTGGCCGAGCCGAACGAGCCCGATTGGGCGAACGTGACGCCGGGCAGCATCTGGAGCGCCGACGCGATCGACGTCGCGCCGCGCAGGCGGAGCTCGTCGCCGGTGATGACGTCGATCGTGGCCGGCGAGGCGGCGGCGCTGATCGGTACGCGCGTCGCGGTGACGACGACCGGTGCGATCCGGGCCGTGTCGGACTGCTGCGCCGCGGCGGGTCCCGCAAGGCAAACGGATGCGGCGGCGACGAACAACGTGTGACGTGCGTGGTGCATGGATGGCAACCGAGAAAGAGTGTTCATGCGGATTGGCTCAACGTCGACGGAGAGGAACGAGGGTCGGAGCTCCAACGGCGGGATCACGGGACACCACGAGCGGCCATTCGTACACGCGCTCGAGCGTGTCGGCCTGCATCACGCTGTCGGGAGGACCGGCCGCGGCGACGGCGCCGCGATGCAGCAATACGAGTTGGTCGGCGAACCGCGCCACGAGATTCAGTTGGTGGCTGATCAGCAGCACGGCTTTGCCGCTGCGCGCGAGACTGTTGAGGAGCTCGAAGACGGACATCTCGTGCCCGATGTCGAGAAACGTCGTCGGCTCATCGAGCACGAGGGCATCGCCGCCCTGCGCGAGCGCGCGCGCGAGCCGAACGCGTTGCCACTCGCCGCCGGACAACGCATCGATTCGACGCTCCCGGAGCGCACCCACCCCGGCGGCAACGATCGACTCGTCGATGGCGCGTCGATCCGTGTCCTCGGCGGCGTGCCAGATGCCCAGGTGCGGGAATCGGCCGAGCGCCACATACTCCGACACGAGCATTGGAAACGCGAGCTCTTCCCGCTGGGTGATCACCGCCACGCGCCGCGCGAGCTCGGCTCCGCCAAGTGTCGTCGTCAGCGCGCCGTCGACGCGGATGGATCCGTGCTCGAGCGGGATCCGTCCAATCAGCGCGCGCACGAGCGTGCTCTTGCCGCTGCCATTTGGCCCGACGATGGCGGTGAGCAATCCGCGCCGGGCCTCGAGGCTGACGCCGCTCAGCGCGTGTGTGGTCGCGCGTGGATATCGAATCGAGACGTCGTCGAATTCGATCATGCGAGGCGCCGCAGCTTGACGAGGAAGAACGGGACACCGATCAATGCGGTCACCGCGCCAAGCGGAAGTTCGCCCGGCGGACGCAACACCCGTCCGAGCACATCGGCGAGCACGACCAGTGTCGCGCCCGTGATGGCACTTCCAAGGAGCAATGCTCGATGCCGGCGCACGCCCGCGGCGCGCACGAGATGCGGCACGACGAGCCCGACGAATCCAACCAATCCCGCGGCAGAAACGGTCGCGGCGGCCAGCAGCGCTGCGATGAAGAAGACGCGACGAATCGCCACATCGACATCGAGTCCGAGACCCGCGGCGGCGTCTTCGCCCAGCGCGAGCACGTCGATCTGTCGTCCCACGACGACGAGCGCACCTCCTCCGACGAGCACGTAGAGGGCGAGGATCGCGATCTGTGGCCAGGTGGCGTCTCCGACGGATCCCATCATCCACCACAGTGCGTTTCGAACGGTGTTAGGCTCCGCGTTCGCCATGACCACCATGATCGCCGCATTCGCGAACGCGCCGACCACGACGCCCGCCATCAACAACACGCGTGGGTCGCCGCGCGCACCAGCCGCGTGCGCCACGAAGAATGCCGCGACCACAGCGACAATGGCCCCGGCGAACGCCGCAAGCGGCAGCAATGCCGCGCCAAGGCCGAGCGTCAGGCCAAGCACCGCACCCACAGCCGCGCCGCCGGACACGCCCAGCAGATACGGCTCGGCGAGTGGATTCCGCATCGTACCCTGAAGCGCAGCACCCGACATTCCCAGGCCCGCGCCGACGAGGATCGCGAGTGCGACGCGCGGAATGCGCAGCGTCCAGACGACCATGATCGGCATCGTGTCGCCGACGCGGCGCAGCGCATCCCACAATGCTGGTATGGGAATGCTCACAGTACCCACCGCCACGGCGATGAGTGACGCGGCCATGAGCGCGACGACGAGGCCGACCCAGCGCGCGACGGACATGGCTCAGTGCACCGCGCCAGGATGAATCAGATTCGCCAACGACACGGCCGCCGCGCCCAACGACACCGACGGACGTCCGACCAAGACCGTATCGTACACGAGCACCTTCCCTGCGCGAACGGCGGGGATCGCGTTCCAGGAGTCACTGGCGCGCATTTTCGGTGCGGCCACCGGGCTCGCGAGCACGTAGTCTGGATTGCGCGTGACGATGTCCTCCAGTGTCACGGCGGCCGACGGTGCATGGATATCGGCGTAGACGTTTCGCGCGCCCGCAATCGCGAGCAGCTCGCTCAGAAAGCTGCCACCGCCGATGACGATGATTGGCCGATCCCAGGCGTGAATGAGCACGGTGGGATGCGGCAGGCCGGCCGTCGCCGTCCGCACGCGCTCGAGCGTCGCCATGACCGAGTCCACGAGCGTCGCGGCGCGCGCCGAGTCGCCGGTCACCCGGCCGAGCAGTCGCGCATCGCGCGCAAACTGCGCGATGCTGTCGTTCTTGAATGCCACGGTCTGGATGCCGGCTTGACGAAAGCGGTCGGCGGCCGGCCGATTGTCCTCGCTGGCGTATAGCACCACGAGATCCGGATGTGTCGCCAGCACCGCTTCGATGTTGGGACGCAGCGCGGCGCCAACGCTCGGCACCAGCTTGGCGGAATCGGGAAACACGTCGTACTGCGACCGTCCGACGAGTCGCGGGCC
>DASVYG010000302.1:0-1885 GCA_036392315.1 Gemmatimonadaceae bacterium | reverse complement strand
GGGATGAGACGCGTCGCCGTGCTGAGCGTCGGATCCGCCGCATAGAGAAATCCGAGGTGAATCTTGCCCTCGTTCCAGCGGCTCGCGCCGTCCAACAGACGTGTCGCGCCCTCGATGAGTGTGACGGGGCGCCCGCGACGCGCCAGCTCGAGCGCGGTGCACACGCCGAGCATTCCGCCGCCCAGGATGGCGATGCGGCCTTGGGTCACGGCGTGTTTTGCGGCTTCCGGCTCAGGGCGACGAACGCGTCCCAGTCTCGGAGATACGTTGCGCCGGCGTAGTGCGTGTCGGCGAGCACGAGGCAGATCGAGTCCGGCCCGAAATCACTCAAGCGCACCCACGTCATCGGCGGCAGGTAGAGCCCGCGATGCGGGTCGTTCATGTCGTGCGACGCCGATTCCAATCCGTCGGAGACCTCGACCGTGAACGTGCCCGCAATGGGCACGAGCAGCTGGCGCGTGTCGCGATGCGCGTGCCCGCCGCGCTCACCGCGCAGGTCGCGCATGAAGAAGACCCGGCGAATCTCGAACGGTACGTCGAGCCCGGCCTCGATCGACGTGAGCACACCGCGCTCGTCGGGGACGTGGGGAAGGTTGATCCAGCGAACGTCGCACAGGCTCATGCCGATAGACGATCTAAAGGGCGATAGTGTCATCCTGAGCGAAGCGAAGGATCTGCTGTTCCTCGAACAAACAGCAGATCCTTCGCTTCGCTCAGGATGACCGGAAAGAAAACCTCACCGCACACCGAGCCGGTGGGCCAGCTCGTCGCGACGGGAGCGGCTCACGCGGAGTCGGGTGCCGTCCTTCAATTGGATCTCGTAGTCTCCACCGGCGCCTCTGAGCAACGTGTCGACCCGGTCGAGTTGAACGATGGCGGATCGGTGGACGCGCATGAAGCGAGTCGGATCGAGACGGTCCTCGAGCGTCTGCATCGCTTCGCGGATCACGTGCCGCCGGCCTCCGACGACCAACTCGGCGTACGGCCCGCTCGCCTCGATGTAATCGATGTCGCCGACCGGAACAAAGCGCACCTTTCCCTTGGACTCAACCGCGATTCGGTCGAGAAAGCGGACACGAGTCGTGGCCGGCCCTTCGGTGCGCTGCTCGGCGCCTGCGACCGAATCCTCACCCAACAGCGTGCGCAGGCGCTCGTGCAACCGGCCGGTTTCCTCGAGATCGACCACGCGCCGCGCGCGGCGAAAGGCCTGCTCGAAACGCTCGTCGTCGAACGGCTTCACGAGATAATCGAGCGCGGCGAGGTCGAAGGCCTGTAGCGCGTGCTGATCGTAGGCGGTAACGAAGATCGTGGCCGGCATTGCGTCGGGCCCGATGGCGCGAGCGACCTCCAATCCCGTCTTGCCGGGCATCTGCACGTCGAGAAAGAGCAAATCAGGCTTCAACGCACGAATCGCCTCGATCGCGGCGATGCCGTTGTCGGCGGTGCCGACGATCTCGACATTCGGCTCGCGAGCGAGGAGATCCTCGATGCGCTGTCGCGCCAGCGGCTCGTCGTCGACGATGAGCACGCGAATCGGACGAGTCGTCACGGTCCGATCATCAGAGCTGCGACGTGGATTCCAGCTTACCGGTCTCCGCGCCCTGCGCGCGCCACGAGATCATCGGCTTGCTTCGCGCGACCCGTTCGTCGCAGCAACTCGGCGTAATCGTTCAGCGTCTCGGCGACCGTGGTGTTCTTCGCGCCGAACGCCTTCTCGCGGATTGACAGCGCTCGTTGGTAGAGGGGCTCTGCTTCGGCGTATCGTTGCCGATCGCGCAGCACGCCGGCGAGCGCGTTCAGCGTGATCGCAATGCTCGGCTCACCCGGATTGAGCGTCTGTTCCTTGATCGCCAGCGCACGACGGAGCAGGGGCTCGGCTTCCCCG
>DASVYG010000301.1:0-13366 GCA_036392315.1 Gemmatimonadaceae bacterium | reverse complement strand
CTGCGGCGACCTTGGACGAACCATTCGAAGACGGGGTGAACCTCGAGACGATCGCGGCGGCGCGATGTTCGCTGGCGGCGAGGTCCGTAGGCTGGGTCATGTCACCCTCCCTTCAGACGTCGTCCGACTATGCAACGATTCAACGCGGTTCGCAACCATTCCCGGGCGTCCGCGAGCTGCAGTACAGCCAACAGCCCGCGCGGCGCGTAGATTAAGGGAAGCCAACCTCGGTGGTTCTCATGCTGGAAGGCGCTCGAGCTTTTCTCAGACAAGAGATGACGGGACGGAACAAGGCGGGAGCCATCCTCGCCGTGTTGACCTGTCCGTGCCATGCCGCAATGGCCGTCATCCTGCTCGCCGGCACGGCAGTGGGCTCGTGGCTCGCCGCGATTCAGGCGTACCTCTATCTGGGCTTCACGGCCCTTTTCGTGGCTGGTCTCTGGATCATGGTGCGTCGAAGCGCTCCCGCATGCGAGATTCGGCGTCCCGCCGAGCCTTCCGATACCGAAAGACACGAGATTGTCTGACGCGAGCCCGGATCCTCACCTGGTCCCTGTCGAACGGCCGATCCATGAGCTGATCGACGATCAGGGACGGGCGATCGAGACGCCCTACTATCTGATCGACGAAGCTCGCCTGCTGCGCAACCTCGAGACGATCGCCACCGTGCGCGAGCGGTCGGGCGCCAAGTCCGTTCTCGCACTGAAAGCGTTTTCGACGTGGGCAGTCTTCGATCTCATGCGGCAGTACTTGGACGGCACGACGTCCAGCTCACTGTACGAGGCACGGCTCGGCCATGAGCGCTTCGGCAAGGAAGTTCACGCCTACAGTGTGGCATTCTCCGATGAGGAGATCGACGCGGTCTGCTCGTACGCGACCAAGATCATCTTCAACTCGGCGTCGCAGCTCATGCGATTCGCGCCGCGTCTCGTCGGCAAATCGCTCGGATTGCGAATCAACCCCGGCATCAGCAACTCGGCGTTCGAGCTGGCCGATCCGGCTCGGCGGTTTACTCGGCTCGGCGTAACGGACGCCGACGAGATCGAACGCGTGTCGGGTTCGATCAGTGGCGTCATGTTTCACTGCAATTGCGAGAACGGCGACCTTGCGTCGTTCCGGTCGATCCTCGACGGCATCGGCCGGAGATTCGGCAATGTCCTTCGCGACATGGACTGGGTGAGCTTGGGCGGCGGCATCGCCTTCACGCGGCCCGGCTATCCGCTCGACGCGTTCTGCGAAACGCTTGCCGACTTCGCCCAGCGGTTCGGCGTGCAGGTGTATCTCGAGCCGGGCGATGCGGCCGTGTCGCACGCCGGCTATCTCGTCACGCGCGTGCTCGACATCGTGCACAACGAGGTCGACATCGCCATCGTCGATGCGGGCGTCGAACCCCATATGCTCGATGTCCTCGTCTACCGCATGGAAGGCAGAATGGACCTTCCCGCCGGGGGCACACATCGATACACGGTGGCCGGCCGGACCTGCCTCGCGGGCGACGTGTTCGGGACCTATGACTTCCCGGAGCCACTGCGCGTCGGAAGCCCGATCGCGTTTGCCGACGCCGCAGCCTACACGATGGTCAAGAAGAACTGGTTCAACGGGCTGCGCATGCCGTCGATCGTCGTGCGGAGGCTCGACGGCACCGTCGACGTCGTCAGGACGTTCGGCTATGAGGATTATCTGAACTCTCTCTCATGACGACGGCATCCGTTCGGCCGCGCATTCGATGATGCGGCTCACCATTTGTCCGTACGTCATGCCCTTCGCTTTCGCGCCGGCCAGGACGACCGACTCCGGATCGAGCTCCGGATTCGCATTCACGTCGAGAATCTGCGGCTCGTCGCCGAGCATGCGCAGGTCGAACCGGCCGTAGTCGCGCAGGCCGACGGCGCGATACGCCTCCAGGGCGATCGCCTCGGCGCGCGCTCGCCAGTCGGGGCGGTCGAGCGGAGCGGGACACGGCATTCGAATTTCCCGGTACCCGCGCGACTCGCGCTCGATCTTCCACTCCCGCGTATGGAGTCGATCGCGCATGTCGGAGAACGGCGCGTAGACGATCTCGCTCGGCGGCAGCGCCTCCGGGTGCGTGTTTCCCAACACCGCCACCTGAAACTCGCGCGTGTCGAGAAACGGCTCGACGAGGGCGTCATCGTCGTAGCATCGGCGAAGGTGGACGATGCGCCGCGCGAGCGCGTCGTACGTGTCGACAACGGATTCGCGATCGATGCCGATGCTGGCGTGCTGGTTCGCCCCCTTCACGATGGCGGGAAACGTGCTCCACTCGCCCGCTCGCGCCGGATCGGTGAAGACCTGCGCCGGAAGCGTCGGCAATCCCGCGTCACGCAAGCACTCCTTGACCCGCATGCGATTCTGCGACAGCCGAAGCGCGTCCGGACCCGTTCCCGTGTAGGCGAAGCCTCGACGCTCGAGCTCCTCGGTGACCGCGGCTTCGCTCCACAGCACGCCGGCCCACTCTTCGCCCCAATTCCACACCAGCCATTCGCGCGGATCGAACGAGTCGAGCACGCTCAGGTCATCAAAGAACTTGAATGCGCGGTAGGTGTAGCCCTGCTCCTCGAGGCCATCGAGGAGCAATTGCCACATCTCGTCCGCGTGTCGCTTGTCGAGCTCGGGCCAATCGGGATTTTCGTTGGTGATGGCGACGACGTTCGGCCTCACCGTGCGGCCGCTCGCTTCTTGGTGGCCCGCACGGCGAGGTCGCGCACGTGCCAGGGCAGGCCTTGTCTGGCCACCTCGGCGAGGAAAGGCGCCGGCGGCAGTTGCTCGACGTTGAACACGCCGTGCCCGGCCCACAGACCCTTGATGACCATCATGGCCCCGGTGATCGCGGGAACGCCCGTCGTGTAGGACACCGCCTGCGCGCCGAGCTCGCGATTCGTCTCGGCGTGATCGCAGACGTTGTAGATGATCGTCTTGCGCCGTTCGCCATCCTTGAGGCCCTGGATGATGACGCCGATCGACGTCTTGCCCGTATAGTTCTCGGCAAGCGATGACGGCTCGGGGAGCAACGCTTTGAGAAATTGCAGCGGGATGATCTTCGTGCCCTCATAGTCGATGGCATCGATGCGCGTCATGCCGACGTTCTGCAGCACCTCGAGATGCTTGATATAGTTGTCGGAGAACGTCATCCAGAAACGGATCCGTCGCAGCCCGCGAATGTGCTTGACGAGCGACTCCTCTTCTTCGTGATAGATGAGGTACGCCTTTCGCGGACCGACGTCCGGAAAGTCGATCGTCCGCGCGACGCTCAGCGGTTCGACCTCGATCCACTCCCCGTCTTTCCAATACCGTCCGCGCTGTGTGACTTCGCGGATATTGATCTCGGGATTGAAGTTGGTCGCGAACGCTTTGCCGTGGTCGCCGGCGTTGCAGTCGATGATGTCGATGTAATGGATCTCGTCGAACAGCGTCGCCTGCGCGTGCGCGCAATACACGCTGATGACGCCGGGGTCGAATCCACACCCGAGCACGCCCATGATGCCGCGGGCGCGAAACGGCTCGTGATATGGCCACTGCCACGCGTAGCTGAACTTCGCCTCATCGCGCGGCTCGTAGTTGGCAGTGTCGAGATAGTGGACGCCGGCAGCGAGACATGCGTCCATGATCGACAGATCCTGGTACGGCAACGCCAGATTGACGACGATGTCCGGCTTCACCTGGTCGATCAGCGCGACGACCTGCGCGGTATCGTCGGCGTCGACTTGTGAGACGGTGATCGGCGTCGCGCATTCGCGCTGAATCTTCTCGCACTTGCCCAGCGTTCGGGAGGCGAGATGCACTCGCGTGAACACCTCGCGATTCATTGCGGCCTTCTTGGCGGCGACGCCACCGGCGGCTCCGGCGCCAATGATCAATACAGTGCCCATGGATTCGCTCCTCACGATCGCACGCGAAGTGACACGACCATCGCACCCACCGCAACCAGGCCAATCGCTCCTTCAGGTACGCCGCGAGCAAACGCCTGTCAATGGGACGTGATGAGCCATGGCGCTGTACGTGCCGAAAGTTATGTTTGGTTCCCCTTCGGCCAATCGAATTCCAACGTGCCACGCCGTGATCCGTCGGTCCGAATTCAGCGTCAACTCGGCGCGTATTTCGGCACGTTGATGTTGACGCTTGGCCTCGCCGAGCCGACAGGGCTCGTGAGTCTTCCGCTCTTGTTCTGGCTCAAAGACGGGCTGGGACTCGGACCCAAATCGATCGCGATCTTCGAGGCCGTCGCGCTCGCGCCGCTCTACGTAGGCTTCGTGTTCGGGTTCGTTCGCGATCGGTGGCGGCCGTTCGGTCGCGATGACCGCGGCTATTTCCTCGTCGCCGCTCCGGTCGCCATCGCGAGCTATATCTGGATTGCGGCGAACACCGCGAACACGTTGTCGCTGCTGGCCGGCATCGTCGTCGCGATGCTCGCGTTCGAGTTTCTCGCCGCGACGACGGAGGGGCTCATGACCGAGGCGGCGAAACGACACGTCCTGACCGGCCACTTGAGCGCGGTCGCCGAAGTGGCGGAGATCGTTCCGAGCGTCGTGTCGATGCTGCTCGGCGGCTGGATGGCCGCACACGTCGGGGCGAAAGGGAGCTTTCTGCTTGCCGCCGGGTTCACGGGCGTGATCCTGATTCAATCGCTCTTGCATCCGCCGGCACTGCTGGAACCCACATCGACTACGACGCCGGACGAATCGCACCGGCACGCGATTCGGCGCCTCTTGGGCAACGCGGCGTTGTGGCCCGCGATCGGCGCGCTGCTGCTGTGGAATTTCTCGCCGGGCTGGGGCACGCCACTCGTCTTCTTCTTCTCGGACAATCTGAAGTTGTCGCCCGAGGTGTTCGGAGCGTTTCGCTCCGCGACCTTCGCCGGCGGCGCCGTGGCGGCGATCGCGTACGCCGCGCTGTGCCGTCGATTCACGCTACGCCGTATTTTGTTGATCACCATCGCGCTGAACATTCCGGCCGCGTTCCTCGTGTTGCTGGCGCATAGCGCCAGCCAAGCCCTTGCCATCTCGGCGATCGTGGGGGTGCTGTTGGGCATGGTGAACATCGCTCTGTTCGATCTGCTCCGGCGATCGTGCCCGACGAGCCTCGAGGGCACCGGCGTCATGCTGGGCTACTCGCTGTTCTCGATCGGCGGAATGCTCGGCGACGTGTTCGGCTCGTGGTTGTACGAGCGCGCGGGTCTCGCGATCTGTCTCGCGTTCGATGCACTCGCGACGGCCTTGATACTTCCGCTGCTCTTCTTCATTCCTCGCACTATTATCTCCTCGCGCGATGGCGACGCCGGGGCCGGACAGACGCTGTCGCGCGCGTCGGCGTTGGCGCCGAGTTAAACCTCCGAATGACACCCATGTCTGACACACGACCACACGACGAACAGGACTACCCTCTCCGCGACCATCACCTCGATTATTTCACCGAACTGCGGGTGACGAAACAGCTGCTCACGTCCCGGTTCGCGACGTCGTGCACGACGTCGGCGTGCAGCGCGCGGTGTTGCCGCGACGGCGTCCTCGTCGACATCGCGCATCGGGACCGGGTCATCGCCGAAGCGCCGCTCATCGTCCAGTACATGGAGCCGACGCAGGAGCACGATCCGTCGCGCTGGTTCGAGGACGAGGATGAGCCGGACCTCGACTTTCCGTCGGGGCGAGCAGTCAACACCACCGCCGTGGGCGGCGCGTGCGTGTTCCTCGATAGTCGCCGCCTGTGTGTTCTGCAGCGTGCCGAGGCGCAGTCGCCCGGCCTCAAGCCATTCTATTGCCGGGCGTACCCTGTCGCGATCGACCACGGACGCGTCACACTGGATGCGGACTGGTGTCCCGAGGAGACACAATGTTGCGGGCCCGTCGAGGGCGGCGAGCTCACCACGTTCGACGTCTACGAATTCGAGCTGGTGCACATGCTCGGCGAGGCGGGCATGCACGAGCTTCGCCGCATCGCGAATGCATCGGTCGACTCGGAGCGCGCGCCGGCGTGATCGTCGCCCGTACGCGGACGAGGATCGATCGCATCGCCGTCATTCTCGCCTTAGTCTGTTCTTCCGCGTGCACGGCGCACCGTCACGTCCGCCCGTACCTGCGACACGTCGCGATCAAGGACAGCCTCGCGGTCTGGATCGTCGACGGCACTTACATCCGCGATAGCGTCGACGAAGAGTTCAGCAATTTCGGCCAGCATTACGCGTTCAGCTTCATCCCGCCGCGCGAGTTGTGGCTCGACCGCGAGGCGCAGCCCGACGAGCAGAAGTTCTTCGTCGACCACCTCATCGTCGAGCGCGCGCTCATGCAGCGCGGCATGTCGTACGACAGCGCGCTCGACGTGGCCGACAGCGTCGAGCGCGCCGAGCGGAACGCCTCGGGCGACGTCGCCAAGATGATGGGGCCGAACGGGCTTCCCGATCCCCGGAAGGCACACGTGAAGTTGTGGCGAACGACCAACGCCGGGCTTTCCGTCTGGATCGTCGACGGACGACTGGTGCGAAGCACCTTCGACGTCGACTTCACGGAGGGCGGGCACGACCACGTCTACGAGTTCGTTCCGTCGAACGAGGTCTGGATCGACAACGACGTCATGGATGACGAGCGGCCGTACATCCTACTGCACGAGCTCCACGAGCGCGATCTGATGGTGAAGGGATGGACGTACGACACGGCACACGAGGATTCCGACAAGATCGAGCTGTACATGCGGCATCACCCGAGCGAGTTGCATCTCGCGCTCACACGAGCGGGTTGGGAGTGAGCGGCGGTGCCGCCCTGATATTCAAATACGCTAACGCAGTATCTGTAGCACGCTCGCGCCGACGCGATCTCGCAGCGAAGCCGAATACTCGCTTTGCTGGCGGCGCTTGATCGAATCCGGCTGCACGCGCACGCCCGCGGCCGTGAGCGCGTCGCCCAACCCACGAAGCTGCGCCGAATCCCGTAACAGAAACACGCGCATGTGCGTCCATGGCAGCGTGCTGTCGTTCGCCATGTACGTCGTCACGGACAGGAACGCGCCCGCCCGCTGCGCCTCATGGTCGATCGGCTCGGCGACGTCGCGAATGTAGCGTGTGTACTCCTCGACCTTCCCGGCACGCGCGCGCCAAAAGTAGACCTGCGCCAGCGTCGCATCGGGGAACGCAGCCGAGGCCGTGCGAACGTTCTCCGCCGTTACCGGCGCTGCCGGCGCACCACCTCCCCACGCGTTCAACACATCCTCGGCGATCCGCCCCTCGGTGGCCTCGAGCTCGAAGAAGCCTCCGCTGTTGTCGTTCGTGAACACCGCCATCACGATCGGCCCGCTCGGCGGCGGGGCGTACATGATACCGACGTCGTTTCCGAGCAGCGGAGGCCAGTCGCCGGTCTTGTGACCCATGCTCACGCGGAACCGAACGCGTTGGGGCAGGCGCGAGGTATAGACCTGCTGTCGCAGTATGCGCCGCATTTCCTGCGTGGACTTCGCGCTCGCAAGCTGTCCCAATTCCAGCTGCTCGAGGAGATGCGAGATCTCGCGCGCGGTGGTACGGCCGAGCCACTTCGCGGAATCGAGGACGAACGCGTGGTTGCGGCGCGCAGCCCCGGTGTCGCTCGGCGAGCCGCGTTCGAAGACCTCGCGATCGGTCATCGCCGCATTCTTGGGGTCGGCCAGCTCCCACAATCCGCGGAACGCCTGGCCGACCGTCGTACGCAGCCGCGTCTCGCGGTAGCCGAGTGAGTCGAGCATGTGGTTCACGCGCGCGAGACCGACCTTGCCGATCATGATGTCGGTCGCCGTGTTGTCGCTCGTAATGATCATCTGCGTGATCAGATCGCGCAGCGTGGGGGAAAGGCCGACAGCGAAGCCTTGGAGCAACCCGGTGCCGCGCCGCAGGTCCTCGGCGCGGATGGTGTACCGCTCGTCGAGGTCGAGCCGCCCCGCGTCCGCGTCGCGAAAGGCGAGGATCATCACCGGGATCTTGATGACGCTCGCGGTGTTCATCGGCTCGTCGGCGCGAATGGCCACTTCGCGACCCGTCGAGAGTTGCTTCGCGTAGAACGTGCTGTGGGCCGGGAGCGAATCGAGTCGCGCTTGGATGAGCGCGGTCAGGTTAAGTGGCGACGCCGAGCGAGCCGGGGCCGACGTGGTGACAGTCTTGGCCTGACTGCAGGCGGCCAGGGCGATCAGCACGAGCCCCACAGGCCAGCGGCGATACGACGATTCGAAACGCATCATCTCTCCTCGATCCCTGGGTGCAGCCTCGATAGTACGAGTTGCCCGCGCGATCGGCCAGGCGACGGGTTTTCGAAACCCAGGCGCGAACCAATTGCGCTCCGGCACGCGCCATGCGGAGTCGGCAGCGAAGGGAGGAGGCCCCATGGAACACACACACGAGTACGACTGCGTCGTCTGCGGCGCACACTTCGATTCGCAGGACGATCTCGCCCGTCACGACCGTGAGAACCACGAGCCCCGCCAAGCCATCGATCCGCGCGCACCAGCGGAGCCGATGGGCAACGAGCGGCGTCGCACGCGCACAGATAAAGAAGGGTGATGTGTCGGCGCGCCACGGATCGCCAATTATTAAAGAATCGTAGCGCCACGGTTCTGGCAGATCGCTGGTCGCGACCATAGCTTGCGTCATTGGCGACGCCGCCCGTCGCCCGACTTTTCTCGGGCACTCTGTTGGCTACTGACGCAAGCACATCTACCCCGACATTCGGCTCACCGCTCGCCGCCTACCGCAGCGACGCGACGGCGCGTGGCGCATCTTTTGGCCAGGACGACGGCCTGTGGATCAGCGTCGCGACGCTCGTGCACCACGCCGCGACGGGCGAGGCGTCGCGCAGAGATGGCCTGCTCCGCGACGCGATCGAGCTCGCGCGGGAAATCGTCGACGACGACGCGCTGAATTCGGTTGGCCGACGAGAGTGGGGTGATCGTGACCGGTGCTCGTGCGAGCCGATCATGCTCCTCGCCAAGCTGGTCGCCGACGCCGGAGCGTTTCGGCTGGCGGCAGCGCTGTTGGACTCCTTGCTTCGTGCCGATTCGTCGCTCAACGCCGTGCAGCGCGGACGCATCCTCGCGCAACGCGCGCGTGTCGGCTGGCTCGCCGGCGAAATCGAGGACGCACGCGCCCGCTACGAGCTCGTTGAATCGCTCGCCCGGCGTGCCCGCTCGCCCGAGCTCAAGGTGCGCGCCTGGAACGGATTCGCCGCGCTCGCGCAGATGCGCGGAAACTTTCCGGAGGTGCGTCGCTACGCGACACGCGCGGCGCGCCTCGCCGACCGCCACGACATGCCGGGGCTGTCGCGGACCGCACACTATGGTCTCCTCGTCATCGCCGCCGCCGAGCGGCGGTTCGACGACGCGCTGGTCGAAGCATGGAAGGTCTATCAGCTATCGATCGGCGATTCGATCGACGAAGCCGGCGCGCTACAGAATGTCGGCCAGATATTGTTCGACGCCGGACATCCGGCGATCGCCGAGATCGCATTCAGCGCGGTGTGTGCTCGAGCGTTGCCCGCGCGAATTCTGCTTCCCGCACTCGGCGGATTGGCGTTGGCGACGGCAATGGCGCGCCACGAGGCGACCATGGAATGGGCCGTGCGCGAGGTGCGCGCGATGCGACGCACCGCGGCGCCGCGGTACGCGGTCACGTCGGCGATGCTCGAATGCGCACGGGCGTTGGATATGATCGGCCGCGACGCAGAAGGGCGCGACTGCGCGACCGAATCGCTCACGCTGGCGAGAAGCTTCGGATTTCACGAGATCGAGATGCGCGCCGAGGCGTTTCTCCAAGCCAGGGAACAGAGCGAATCGGCGAGCGCACCGGCGCGCTTCACCCGTCGGTCGGCGTCGGTCGTACGAGAACTTTCATCGATGGAGCTGCCCCGGCTGCCGGAGCACGTGCGTCCGACAGCCGCGGCGGTGTAAGACGACGACGCTAATTACACACGACGTGGCCGTCGATGATCTGATAGCCGCTTCGGCATGTGGCGGGGTCGTCGTCATGGATGGACGTCGCCGAGCGAAGAGGGCGCTGCGGTTCGGTCGTTGCTGCTCGGTCACACCCGATGATCGCGGCAACGATGGCCGCGAACGCGGCGGCACGAAGGACAGTGCGACGAAGGGGCTGCGTCGACATGAGCGACTCCGGTAAAGGGAGTCGCCTATGTACGTCGCTTGGGTTGCGTGATTCGTTATGACACGTGGCGCGGGGTCACACGGCGTTCAGCGTCGCGCGGGATTGCTCGGCACCGTGCTCGCCTTCCCTGCCGGCGCGCAGCAACGAGCGCGAATCGTGGACGCGTTGCGCCATCGCGCGGATCTCCAGATCATGCCCTCGATGGCCGCGGTGCTCGAGCGACTCAAGCGGTCGGCGGGTCAGGTGGATACGGTGATTCTGCCCGCGCGCGACGCCGACGGCAGCTCGATCGACCGATGCATTCGCCAGATCGCGACGGAGCGTCCGAACACCGCGATCATCGTGTATTGTCGCGCCGGCTCGCAGTACTCCTCGGACATTCGCGCGCTCACCGCGGCGGGCGTGCATCAGTTTGTGTTCGCCGGCATCGACGACGCCGGGAGCGCCTTTACCGCCGTCCTCCAGTCCGCTCGCCGCCACTGCGCCGCTGATTCGGTGATGCGCCAGCTAGCGCCGGTCGTACCAGCGTCGCTTCACCCGGTCGTCGAAGCGGCGCTCGCCAATCCCGCCGACCTGACCACGATCGGACTATTGGCGAACGAGCGAGGCGTGCATCGAAAAACGTTGTTCAATTGGTGCGAGCGGGCGCGGTTCCTGACCCCGGCCGAACTGCTCACCTGGTGCCGCCTCGCGCTCGTGGGCCATTACCTGGACACGACCGGCTGTACCCTCGAGACGATCGCCCTCGAGATGTCATTCGCGTCCGACACCGCACTCCGGAACGCGATCAAGCGCTACACCGGCATGCGGGCAACCGATCTTCGAGCGAACGGCGGCGTGGCCTGCATCGTCGACGCGATGCGCAAGCGAGTCGAACAAGCCCAGCCCAGCGATACCAAGTTGCACCTGGTGTAACGGTCGGTGCGCGCGCGCATTGGTAGGCTGTCGGCAGCCTTTCGCCGAGCCGTCATGCGCCATCAAACAGCCCGTTCCAATCGCCCCGTCGCGCAGCCGAACCAATCCGAGAGGCCGCTCCAGCGACCCATTACGCGCACGCGCCTCTCCGAAAGCCTGCCCGCGGAGCTCCAGATGTCCCCGCGCTCAGGCGAGCGCTTGCAGCAGCACGTCGACGAGGACGGCAACGAGTTCGTGCTCTCATCGCCCGACGGCCAGCTCAACGTACGCTTACGACTCTCGCTGCCGCGCGAAGCGTCGGAGCATGGCGCCGGTGACGCGAAGGTCCTCATCGACTGGTCGCGCAGCACCATTTCTTGCGGCGACGGGCGCGTCTCACTCTCTCGCACGGAGCTTCGCCTGCTGGCGGCGCTGTTCGAAGACGATGGCGCTCCCGTCGAGCGCTGCGTGATTATCGCACGTGTGTGGCCGGACAGCGCACTCACCACGGCGGAGCGCGAGAACGCGCTCGCCGTGTACGTCTGCATGTTGCGAAAGCGCCTCGCCGCGGTGGGGTTGGGATCGGCGCTACAAACGGTGCGCGGACTCGGGTATCGATTCGTTCTATAAGTATTACGCTAAGTATTACGCTCGGAGCAACCGCCTACCGAATGTCCGCGAGCTCGGCACGTCCCGGCACGTCCGCCTTGGCGCACAACGTTCTCAAGTCGGACCGATATCGCGTGGCCGCCGCAGAATCGCCGGCCAGCGACGCGGCGCGCATCGCGCCATACAATGCGCGGAACCGGTTGGGCTCCTTGCCGAGCGTCGCGCGATACTCCGCGAGTGCTTCGCGCGGCCGGTGCAGCTCCATGAGCATATCGCCGAGCAACTCGCGCGCCGGAGCGAGTGGGCCGGGCGTCACGGCGCTCTTCTCCGTCGCATCTTCGTGCCGAGCGGCGTCGCGCATCAAGGCCAACGCGCTGTCCGTGTGATGCTGCGCGAGCGCGAGCCACGCCCGCGCGCCGAGCTGCTGAATGGCAACCTGCTCGCCCCAATACGGCTCGCGCGATCCGAGTCGGTCGCGAATCGCCGCCAGCGTGTCGATGGCCCTGCGCGCCGTCGCGGTATCGCCGGTGTGTGACGCGCCGAGCGATCGCGCGAAGTACACCATCGCCTCCGTCCAGGGAAATGCGCTCGCTGTCGGCACGAGAGCGGCGGCGGCCGGCCAATCGCGTCGCTCCAACGCGTACCGGGCGGGAATCGCGGCGATCGCGAACACGCCCGCAGACGGCGGAGCGGCGCCCGCGATCGCGCGAGGGTCGAATCGCGCCGCGAGTGCTGGAAGTCTGTTCAGCAGCGCTTTCGCCGCGGAGTCCTGCGCGAGTTGCAGGTGTGCGTACACCGCGTAGTCGGACGCGTGCAACGCTTCACCGAACGCCGAGTCGCGCATCGCGACCTCGGTCGAGCGCGTGTTGGTCTCGATGGACTTGCTCCATTCGCCGAGTCGCGTGAATGTGTGCGACGGCATGTGCAGCGCGTGCGCGGCCGACGGCGCGATGGCGGCGTAGCGCTCGGCCGCAGCTGCCGCCTTGGGCGCCAAGGCCGGCACGTCGTACGCGTGAATGATGTAATGTGCCAGTCCGGGATGGTTGGGCTGCTTGGCCCAGATCGGCTCCAGGATCTGTCCCGCCCTCAGTTGATTCGCATAGGTCTTGTCGCTCGGCGGGGCCGCGGCGGTGAGTGCGATGGCGTAGAAGATCTTCGCTTCGGTATCGGCGGGCTCCTTGGCGACGAGCGCTTCCATAGCCCGCGCATATGCCGAAACGCGGGCGCCCTGGTCTACGTGTTCATAGTCCTTGTATAGCTCGCCGACGGCGGTGACATAGGCGCGCTCGCGAGGCGTCGCCGATCCGCTCACCCGAAGAGCGGCGTCGACGGCCTGACGTCCCGGCTGCAGTTGGGCCGGCGTGCGGGTGCCGGGGGCCATTGGGTTCGTCCACCGACTGAGTGCGATGCCCCAGTACGCCATGGCGCACGACGAGTCGGCGGCGAGCACATCGTTGAACGCGCGGATCGATGCGCCGAACTCGAACGAGTGGAGGAGTGCGACGCCACGGTCGAATCGGGCGGCCACCG
This sequence comes from Gemmatimonadaceae bacterium, assembly GCA_036392315.1. Lineage (GTDB taxonomy): Bacteria > Gemmatimonadota > Gemmatimonadetes > Gemmatimonadales > Gemmatimonadaceae > JAQBQB01. Next base: position 213 of record DASVYG010000301.1, on the reverse strand, counting down.
CCGGGTTGCACGACGTCTGGAAGTGCACTGTGCCGAGTCGCTCGGCGGGCGCGTGCGCATGCTCCTGCGCGTTGGCCCGGGCGGCGCCGAGGACGAACGTCGCGAGCGCGACGACATGAGCGAACCTCACGACGTCTCCATCGTGGCGAATTCGGGCAATGCCTCGGAGCCCAGATCGACGGCGGGCAACCGGAGCGTGAATACACTTCCGCC
>DASVYG010000300.1:0-3688 GCA_036392315.1 Gemmatimonadaceae bacterium | reverse complement strand
GGCGACTTTGACGGAGTCGGCGGTTTTGCGCGCAGCGCGCTGAATGTCGCCGGCGTGCGCCGCGAGATACTGCCCGAGCTTCTGTGCTTCGTCGGGGGACGGGATGCCGCCGCTCTGCACCTTCTTCCAGATCGCTCTGATGTCGGCCGGGGCGTTGGAGAGATCCGGCATCCCGGGTCGCTGAGCCCGAGCGGGCTCGGACGCCACGAGCAACAGCGCAACGATGAAGCACGTGCGAATCATTTCCTGCCTCATCGTTCCTCCTTCCTTGCTCGAACCATCGCCTCGAGCGCCGCCCAGTCGAGCCCATCGCGAATTCGCTCGCCGTGCGCGCGGCGCGGGGGTTCGTCAGGAGTACCCTTGGGCGTCACGCCCGACTGAACGAACGGCACGTTGACGACGACGATCTGCGCGGCGCTCGATGGAAGCGAACGATCGTAGAAGGCCGGGTTGATCGTCACGAGCGGGTTGCCGTCGGGGTCGTCTGCCGATACGAGCGTGGAATCGTCGACACCACTGTGGCGCACCGCAGCCGGCGCGGCGCGATCCTCGGCGCTCATGCGCGCCAATTCGGCTTCGCGCTCGGCGATGATCTGCCGGGATTCTTCGAAGCTCTTGTCGTACGCGGCACGCCACTTCGGGTCGAGCTTGTCGTAATCGACCTGCTGTCGGAAACGCTCGACTTTCGCGCGCATCCCGAGGATCTCGAGCTTGCGATATCGCTCGCGGGTCACGGGCAGAAATGGCGGTTCGTGTCGGTTCGTGAGCACAACGCACTGCCCGTTGTAGATCGGATGCCCGCGGAACTCACCCGTCTGCCGAACGTCGGCGAAGATCAGCGGGCCGCCGTCGAGCATCGGCTTGTCGCGGTTTTCGATGGCGTAATCCTCCGAGTGCGGGCACGCCAGGAGATTGTTCACATAGGCGTTGATGGGCGTCTTGCCCGATGCGTCCGGACTTGGTTTGCCGTCGACGAGGAAGTAACCCCAGTACGCGCCGCTCACGCCAGCGTAGAACGGCGCGCCATCGGTGGCCGTGCCGACGTTCGACCCGACCTCGCGATGAAGCGTGACGATGTAGCCGAGCGGCGATGAGATCGCGGGATCGCGGCGAAACACCGCCAGCAACGAGTCCGCGAGTGCCAGTGCCGCACGACGATCGGCGGGCTTGAGGCCGCTGCCGCCTTCGCTGACTCCGACCGTGAGCGCGCCGTGACGAGACTCATCGGGCCGCCATTCTTGCCCACGGCATGGCGACAGCGGCGCCGCCACTGCGAGCGCGGCACCGCCGACAAGGATCCAATGTGATGATCGCGCGATCATTGCTTGCAGATCGACGGCAGCAGGCCGCTCGGTAGGTTCGCCGTTCCGAAGTAGACCCAGTGGCCCGGTGAGTAATAGCTTTGCCCCGGCGCGGGCCAATCTCGAACGATGAACTCCGGCCGGACGTACGCCGCGTAGCCCGTGAGGTTGGTGTTGGCGGAGAACGTCGCCATCGTATCGGTGACGAGCTTCGCCTGCGCATTCTGCGTGCTGTTGCCGGGTTCGAACTCCGCACGATAGCGGCTCGCCGCCGGATTTTTTGCCCAGGTCGTGAGCAACGTACTTCCCGTCCCGACACACTGATGCTTGAGCACGATCGCAAAGCCGTAGCTCGTCGGCGCCGGCCAGATCTTGTAGGACGCATAATCCGGCATCGTGTCCGACGAGATGTAGTCGTCGGGGATCGTCGTCGTGACGTTCGCGGTCGAGTCGACGGCAAGTCCACTCACCAGCGCGATCACTCGAAACTCCATCGACCAGGTGGGTGGAAGTCCCACGACGGTGTAGCTCGTTGTCGAGCCGCTGAGCGCCGTAGGCGTGACCGTCACGGCACCCGCGTAGCTGGTCGATGACGTCTGCCCCGTCGAGGTGCTGGTGCTCGTGAGAAGCTGCGTCTGTCTGACCACTCGATAGCCCGACGCGAGCGGGTACTGCGGCCAGGTCAGCGTGACGCTCGCCAGTGGCGACACGCCGGGATTGCCCGCGGAATGAACAGCCATCGTGAGTCCGCTTCTGAACGCGCTGATCGCAAGACTGTTGATCGTGGTCGGCGTCGTGGTCGTTGTGACCGTCGATGACGATACGACTTGCGCACTCGCTGAATGCGCCGGCCAGACGATCGCGAGAATTGCACACAGGAGCCAACCCGATTTGTGAAATCGCATATGTATTTGCTCGTTGAGGTGTAAAGAGTCGCCGATTACAAGCTCACTGTTTCGCCGTGGACAGCCGCGCGTTGTTCACGGAACCTTCACGAGCTCGACGCGCCGGTTGTTCGCTTTCCCCTCGGGCGTCGTGTTCGGCGCGATCGGCTTCGTTGCGCCCAACCCCTTCGTCGTGAGCCGCGACGCATCGACGCCTTGCTCGACGAGCAACTGCTTGACCGCGTCGGCGCGCGCTTGAGAGAGCGCGAGGTTCGCTTGAGCGTCGCCGTCGGAATCGGTGTGGCCGTCGATCTCGAGTTTGAGCGCCGGGTTGCCGTTGAGCAGCGCGACGATCTGCCGAATCGTGCCCATCGACTGGGGTTTCACGTCTGCCTTGTTCACGTCGAACAGGATGCCGTGCGTCACGATCCGTCCGTCACGCGTGAGTTTGTCGATCAAGTTCATGTCGCCGCCGTTGGCGATGCGCACGTTCTTGAACGTGATGAGATCGTTCGCGTCGGCACGCCCGCCGATCATCACCGACGTTGCCTGCGCCGGGAAGTCGGGGACGACGAGCACCCGGAACTGATCGATGTAGCCCTTGAACTGGCCGTTCTTGACGACGAAGGCCGCGTGGTGCCACTTGTTCACGTACTCCTGCTCCGTTCCCGGATATTTTCCCGAGAACTCAGTGCCCATGCAGTTGCCCCAGAGCTGCATCCCAGTCTGGAGGTCGAGGCGGGCCTCTTTGTTGTTCGCACACTTGAGGAAGACTGAGATGTCCTTCCACCGGTTCTCGGGCACGTAGTAGTCGAATTCGACCGTGAACGTCGATCCGAGATAACTCTCTGATTTGATGCGCGGGGCCATGCGCGAGCCGAGCCCGGAATTGACCACGAACGCCGGCGCGCCGTCGCGCACGTTCACCATGCCTTGCCCGTCGACGAGCTTCCAATGCGCGGGGAACTCGCCATCGGCATCGCTCCGGAAGTCGTCCTCGAAGACGATGCTGTCGCCCGGTACGAAATCATAGTTTTGATACGCCTTGATCGTCGGCGCTCCAGTTTGTACGCCGGCGCCCGCGACTGCGCCCGGCGCTGCTCCACCGGTGGCTGTCGCGACTGCCTGTGCCGAATCGGTGCTCGAGACGCGCTTGCCCTGCGCGTCGGTCACGATCACCGGCTTGCCCTCGCTGCGGGCTTTGGCGATGCAGTCCCTGTTCGTGATGACGCAGGTGACGGCGCCTGCCACCTTGTCGAACGCCTTGCCCGCCAGCGTATCGGCGGTACTGTCGGCCTTCTTCTGCAGCTTGTCCTCGACCTTGGCCTTCATTCGTCCTACGAGGCCGCCTTGGGCGTGAAGGGGGGCGGTCGTCATCGCGAGCGCAACGACGAGGGACCATGCCGGCGATACGGAACGAGCTCGTGCTGACTTCATCGTCAATCCTCCAGAGTGAACGAGCAACGAGTACTGCGAGACTTATAGAATGCGAATTGTCGAATA
>DASVYG010000299.1:0-7034 GCA_036392315.1 Gemmatimonadaceae bacterium | reverse complement strand
CCTGCACTCGACGCAGGGCCGCGAGATCATGGAGCTGTTCAAGAAGCTCAACGATCAAGGGACGACGATCATCCAAGTCACGCACTCGGAAGAGAACGCGAAGTATGGCAATCGGATCATCGAGTTGCGGGACGGCTGGATTACGCCTCCAGCGTGACCGGTCGCGAGACGCAGCCAGCCTGACGCGCGCGTTCGCCAGACGGCAACGCGCGGCGCCGCGCCGAAAGCGCGTCGGACGCATATAATCAACGCATGACCGTTCCTGCCGCAGACGGGCGACCTCGCATTCTCGTCGCCGACGACCAGCACGATGTTCTCGAGGCGCTCCGCCTGCTGCTCAAAGGCCACGGCTTCGAGGTGCAGACGGTCAACTCTCCGGCAGCGGCGCTCGCGGCGCTCGAGCGGCACGACTACGACGCGATGTTGCTCGACATGAACTACACGCGCGACACGACGTCGGGGCGCGAGGGACTCGACCTGCTCTCGACACTCCAGTCGCTCGAGCCGTTCATGCCGGTCGTCGTCATGACGGCGTGGGGCAGCATCGACAATGCGGTCGAAGCCATGCGCCGCGGCGCGCGCGACTACATCGAGAAGCCGTGGGACAATGCGCGACTCGTCTCCATCCTCGGCACGCAGGTCGAGCTCGGGCGCGCGCTGCGTCGCGCGCAACGGCTGGAGACGGAGAACCGGCTGCTGCGTCGCGATCGATTGCCGCAGATGATCGCCGAGTCGCCAAAGATGAAGCCGATCCTGCAGCTCATGGAGCGCGTCGGACCGTCCGACGCCAACGTGCTCATTACCGGCGAACACGGCACCGGGAAAGAGCTCGTCGCGCAGTGGTTGCACGCGTCGTCGGTGCGCAGCGCACGGTCGTTCATTGCCGTCAACATGGGCGGGTTGTCGGAGGGGCTGTTCGAGAGTGAGCTCTTTGGGCACGTGAAGGGCGCGTTCACCGACGCCAAGACGGATCGCGTCGGCCGCTTCGAGCTCGCCGACGGCGGCACGCTCTTTCTCGACGAGATCGGCACGGTGCCGCTGTCGCTCCAGTCCAAGCTGCTGCGCGTGTTGCAGACGGGCGACGTCGAGCGCGTGGGTTCGGCCAAGGCGCGACACGTCGACGTCCGCGTGATCTCGGCGACGAACGCCAATCTGCAGGTGGAGGTCGCGGAAGGGCGCTTTCGCGAAGACCTCTTGTTCCGTCTCAACACGATCGAGATTCACTTGCCGGCGTTGCGCGATCGGCGTGACGACATCCCGGCGCTCGCGATGCATTTCTTGCGACGACACGCCTCGCGCTATCGCAAACCGCTCACCGGCTTCGACGCGGGCGCGATGCAGATGATGCTCGCGCACCCGTGGCCCGGAAACATCCGCGAGCTGGATCACGCCATCGAGCGGGCCGTTCTGCTGGCGCAGGGCGACCAGCTCCGCGCCGTCGATCTCGGCCTGCGCACGACGTCGACCGCCGCGACCCGGCTCGAGGACCTTCCCCTCGAGGATGTTGAGAAGATGCTCATTCAGAAATCATTGGCCCGGTACGAGGGCAACGTGAGCCGCGCCGCCCAGGCGCTCGGCCTGTCGCGAAGCGCGCTGTATCGGCGAATCGCGAATTATGGTCTCTGAGCCGACGCCGCGCCGCGGCGAGCGCACGACGAACCACGAACGCCGCGTCTTCCATCTCGCGCTGCTCGCCGGCGTGCCCGGTGTCGTCGTCTCGATGATCCTCCTCTGGCGCGGCGGCTACAGCGGCAAGGTGCAGTGGACGCTCGGACTCGTCGTCATCGGCGTTTGGTTCGTCACGTCGCTGGTGCTGCGCGAGCGGGTGGTGCGGCCGCTCCAGACACTCTCCAACATGCTCGCCGCGCTCCGCGAGGGTGACTACTCGATACGAGCGCGCGGCGCCGACCGCGAAGATGCGCTCGGCCTGGCGTTCCTCGAATCGAACTTGCTCGGCGAAACGCTGCGCACCCAACGTCTCGGCGCCATGGAGGCGACGGCGCTGCTCCGCACCGTGATGGCGGAGATCGACGTGGCGGTGTTCGCGTTCGACGAGGCCGACCGCGTCAGACTGGTGAACCGCGCCGGCGAGCGACTGCTCGCGCAGCCGGCGGAGCGCCTGTTAGGACGCACCGCCGAGCAGGTCGGACTCGCCGCCGGGCTCGAAGGACCATCGCCGCGCACGATGGACGTCACGTATCCCGGCGGCGCGGGACGCTGGGAGGTTCGCCGCGGGACGTTCCGGCAGGACGGACGTCCCCACACGCTGCTCGTTTTGGCCGACGTGAGCAAAACGCTCCGCGAGGAGGAACTGCAAGCGTGGCAGCGGCTCGTGCGCGTGCTGAGTCACGAGATCAACAACTCGCTGGCCCCAATCAAGTCGATCACGGGAAGCCTGCTGTCGCTGATCGACCGCCGCCCGCGCCCGGCCGACGCCGACGAGGATCTTCGGCGCGGGCTGAGCGTGATCGGCGGTCGATCAGAAGCGCTGGTGCGTTTCATGTCCGCCTACGCGCGGCTGGCCAAGCTTCCGGCGCCGAATCGCGTGCCGCTCGACGTCGCGACGTGGGTGCGACGCGTGGCCGCGCTCGAGACCCGGATGCCCGTTCGCGTGATCGAAGGTCCGCCGACCACCGTACGGGCCGACGGCGATCAGCTCGATCAGCTCCTCATCAACCTCGTGCGCAATGCGGTCGATGCATCGCTCGAATGTAAAGGCGGCGTCCGTATTCGATGGACCCGCCAAAACGGCAACTTGGCCTTGATGGTCGAAGACGAAGGCCCCGGACTCGCGAGCGCCGGTAACCTGTTCGTGCCGTTCTTCACGACCAAGCCGCAAGGATCCGGCATCGGATTGGTTCTGTGCCGGCAGATCGCCGAGGCCCATGGAGGCTCGTTGTCGCTGGATAACCGGGCGGATCGGCGCGGCTGCATCGCGGTCGTAAGGCTGGAGGCCGACGGCGACGGCTAATCCCCGATATCGCCGTGGCGCATGCGTACGCATCCTTCAACCTGCCACCACGACGGCACGCGGTATGCTTGAGCACGTTGCTGGTGCCGCGACAGCGTAGCGTCGTTCGGAGGATCCGGGGTGGCCATCGTCGACCCGCCGATCCCTCCGCCCGGTAGTCGTCCCCCGGGGCCATACGAGGACGGCGCAACTGGAGAAAGTCATGCAACTGATCTACAAATCGAAGGTCCTGCTTTGCGCCGGCGCACTGCTAGTTCTCGGCTCGGCAGTCGCATTCGGGCAGGACACGACGCAGACGCGTCGGCCGACATCCACAAAACGCATTCCGATCTCGAAGGAAGGAACAAGTGCAGGCGTCGTGTCTCGTCGCGGACGCGTCGATACCGTGACCGTCTACAAGACCGACACGCTCCGCGTCGAAGCCGCACCTGCCATGGCAGTTCACGACACTGTGCGCGTCACCAACACCGTGACACGTGTCGACACGGTGACGGTCACGCCGCCGCCGCGCCCCGTACGACTACCGAACGGGTTCTATTTCGGTCTCGCGGGCGGTGTGAGCGCCCCGAATGGTGCGTTGTTCACGCCGAATAGCGCCGGGCCGAGCGCGCAGGCGCAGCTCGGGTGGCAGGGTGCAAAGCAGTTGCTCGGTGTTCGCGGTGACGTCAATTGGACGAAGCCCGGCGAGGACTCGCGGTTCTCCGGCCTGCAGGCTGATCCCGACATCATCAACTTCAGCGCCGACGTCAAGTTGCAGCTGCCGTTCTTGACGCACACGTTCGGCACGACGCATCGATTCGGCATCTACGGAATCGGCGGCTATACGTACACGATGTTCAAGAACCTGCCGATGCGCATCGACTCGCCCCCGGGAACCGCGGTGTTCTCTCGGGGTTCGGGAAGCTGGGACCATCAGAACGGCTGGAACGCGGGCGGCGGTCTCTCGCTGGGTTGGGGCCGCACCGAGCTGTTCATCGAGTCGCGCGTGTTGGCGTTCGATCCGAGCAACGCTCCGCAGTCGCGCCAGATCCCGTTCATGTTCGGCATGAACTGGTACTAGTCGGCGCGGTCCGGGCGTCGGCCCGTTATACGAAGTCTCATTAAGATACGAAGTTTCATCGAGCAGCCCGAGCGAATTGTTCGGGCTGCTTTTTTTGTGCTTCGAGACGTCGACAATTCGACTGGTCGGGTCTCTCGTGGAGAGATTTGTGCATGACTCCATGCCGCCAACTCGGCATTCACTAGCTCGTTTCGATCATCGGTCCATTAGGCACGCTCACGGCATAGAGCCTGCTTCGGACTATCGAGGTGCCGCGACGAAGTACGTCGACCGGGGATCTCGGCGCGATGCGAATCGCATCGCGAGATCCTCGCCCGGAAGTCGTCCGCGGGGGCTTGTCGATCGGACGGCGCAGAGGGAGGAGACCCATGTTCCATCGTAATGCACTACTGCTGGTTGCCGGCGCGGCGATCTTCGCTCTCGAGGCATCGGCCGCATCGGCGCAAGACACGACACGCACACGGCAGGACACAACGACGCACACGCGCCGGGCGAGGTCCACCAGACGCATACCGATCGCGAAAGAGGCGCACGGTGAAGTTGTCACACCGACGGCACGCGTCGACACCGTCACGCTCTACAAGACGGACACGCTCCGACTGCAGGGTCGCGTCGACACGGTGACGACGACGAACACCGTGACGAAAGTGGATACCGTCGTCCAGACGGTCAATCTTACGCCACGGATGATCGGCGGAATGTATTTCGGGCTGGCCGGTGGAGCGGCCCTGCCCTACGGCTCGATTCGAACCGTCAACAATCCCGGCGCTGTCGGTCAGTTCCAAGTCGGTTGGCAGGGCTTGAACAGCGCGCTCGGCGTTCGTGGCGACTTGGGCTACACGCAGTATTCCGAGAACTCGAACTACGCCACACTGGGCGCCAAGCCTGATGTGTGGAATGCGAACCTCGATCTCAAGCTCGCGCTTCCGCTCGGGACGCATCTATTCGGCAGCGCCACGCGGTTCACGCCGTATCTCATTGGCGGCGGCAGCTACCTGCACTACCGGAACCTGCGCATGATGCTCGACGACGGCCTGAGAGGCGGCGTTCCTCCGCAGAACGCCCTGATCGCCGGCAGCGCCAACAACTGGCAGAACAGCTGGGGCTGGAACGCTGGCGGCGGACTCGGATGGCACTTCGGCTCCAAGGAGATCTTCATCGAGGCACGCGGCGTCCACTTCACCAACGGCAGCCAGTTTGGCAATGCCTGGCATGTTCCAGTCGCGTTCGGCGTGAACTTCTACTGATCGCAGACACGACCTGAGCAGGCCGCGGCGGGGCAGGCTGATCCTTCGGGTCAGCCTGCCCCGCTGTTTTCGTTCATATATTTTGAGGGTGGCACTTTGGAACGGATCTAGCGTATTGTGATGACACGCACGGCGCGCGAAGGCCTCCCAGCGCTTTTTGCTTTTTCTTTGTAGGGCCCCCCGATGAGCAGTAGTCGACTCCACCAGATTCTCGGAACGCTCGCCGCCGCAACGGCAATTCTTGCCGCACCGGCATCTGCCCAAGGCTATCAGGCCTCGCAGGGCGGCGTTTTGGCTCGGCGCATCGGCACGGACACGACCGATAGTGCCGACGAGGCGGCCTCGCGGGTCACGTATTCGTTCAAGTCGCGAAAGGATAGCCTGGCGTGGGCGCACAATCGGTCGATCGCGGCGAAGGCCTCGGGGTTTCACCTCGTCGTCTCGCTCCAGGATCGACACCTCTGGGCGGTGATTGGACGCGACACTGTGTTGAGCGCACCCGTCGCCGTTGCCAAGGGCACGACGCTCGATTTCGGCAAGCAGGAGTGGAAGTTCGACACGCCGCGCGGCATTCGCACCGTGTTGGGCAAAGAGGCCGATCCCATCTGGCAGCCGCCCGAGTGGCTCTACGCGGAGACCGCGCTCGAGTACGGGCTCAAGCTCGGCCACTTGTCCTATGGCCAACAGATCAAGCTGTCCGACGGGCGGAAGCTCGCGATGAAGGATGGCTACGCCGGCGTGATCGACCACGGCGAATTCGCCGAGCTGCCGACCGATGAGCACATCGTCTTCGACAACACGCTGTTCGTGCCGCCCATGGGGTCGAAGAATCGGAAAGTCGAGGGCGAGCTCGGGAAGTATCGTTTGCTCCTCGGCGACGGATACCTGCTGCACGGGACGCCGTACAAAGAGTCGATCGGTCTGGCGGCGACGCATGGTTGCGTGCGCATGCGCGACGAAGACATCGAATGGCTGTACGACCACGTTCCGGTGGGCACCAAGGTCTACATTTACTAATCTCGCATTGTCATCACGCTGACGGCGAAAAGCCCCGCGCAAAATGCGCGGGGCTTTCTTGTACCGCCGTCTGGCTGCCGCTTAGGGCCGTGCCCTCGTTTCTGACCGCTCGCTTCGCTCGCCCAGCGGCGAGAGTGTAGCGCGAGCGCGTCAGGCGGGCGTCATGGCTTGATCGTGATCTGTCCGCGAATTTCGCCACCGGGATTCGTTGCCGTATGAATGTTCACATAAGTCAGGCCGGCCAGGAGCAACTTACGCAGCGAGTCGCCGTTGACCGTGGCCGTGAGCTGGAGCGACGAATTGAGCGTGACTGTTCCCGTTACACTACCCGCAGTGGCGGTCTTGAGGCCAGTGAACGTCACCCCAGGGGTGACCGCCGGATCGAAGTTGAGGAGGACCCCAGCAGACGTCGCGGCTCCGCCGGGCGTGAACGGTCCATGGATGTGGCCCAGACTGGCGTTGGCCGTGAGGCCGGTGAACGTGGTGTTGAACGTGAACACCTTCGTCGACGTATCGAGCGTGGCCGTGAACGTGCCGCTGCCAGTCGGGTTGCCGGTGACCGACGGCTCATTCGATGGCTTCAAGTCCGCTGTGAAGTTCACGATCTTCGAGACCGGCGTCGTGGTCGAATCGCTTCCACACGCGGCCAGCGCGACGGTCGCCGCCGCAAGTACTATGGTGATTGCGCCATTCTTCATCATCGGTGTCCTGGGCAAAGGGGAATTGGCTGGTTTCGTCT
>DASVYG010000298.1:0-9606 GCA_036392315.1 Gemmatimonadaceae bacterium | reverse complement strand
GCGTTGATGGTGTTGAGCAAATTGGCAATGCCCACGCCCAGGTAGCGTGCCGTGTCGCGCACGATCTCGCTCGCCACCGCGTCGCCTTGCTGCGCGGCCTTGTAGACTGTCTCGGCGGTGATCGCGTCGAGTCGTCCGCCGACGATCGATGGCAACAGCGACGCCGTCTCTTCACGCACCAGCACCTCGCGCGCGCGCGTCGCGATCGCCGGACCCGACGCATACGCCTCGAGACAACCATAGTTGCCGCATTTGCAGTGGCGACCGTTGAGATCGATCGTCGTGTGGCCGATCTCTCCCGCCACGTCCGACGACCCGTGGAACAGCTTGCCGTCGAGAATCAGTCCCCCGCCGATGCCGGTTCCGATCGTGATGCCGATGACGTTCGTACCGCCGCGCGCCGCGCCTTGCCACCACTCGCCGACGGTCGCGCAATTGGCGTCGTTGTCGAGCGTGGCCGGAAGGTTCAGCCGTTCGGCGACGCGATCGCGCAACGGAAAATTTCGCCAGCCGAGGTTGGGTGCGACGATGACGATGCCCTTGTCGCGATCGAGCGGTCCCGGCGCGCCGATGCCCACGCCGATGAAATCTTTGCGGCTCGAGTTGGTCTGCGCGATCGTGTCGAGCACGACGCCCTCGATCACACCGACGATGCGATCGGCCACGCCTTCCGCGCCGAGCTCCGAGCTCGTGGGGACTGATCGCATCGCGTAGTGATGCTTGCCGTCGGCCGACATCGCGCCGACGACGATGTTCGTGCCGCCCAAGTCGACGCCGACGATGAACTGCTGCCGTTTCTTCGTGGGCATGGTCAGAGAATTCTGGTAGTGAGAAGCCCGACGGCGAGCGAGGCGACGCCGTCGGGTGTAATCTCGCGCATGCAGCGCCAATGTCCGAGGGGGCAGCGTTGCGGACCGTGCCGATCGCACGGACGACAGGCGAGCGACGTGTGTCCGGCCACCGTCGATCGGTCGGCGAGTGGACCGAACCCGAACTCCGGAACCGTGGGACCAAACACGGCGACCGTCGGGGTGTTCATCGCCGACGCCAGATGCAACGGCGCCGAATCGTTCGTGACGAGCAGCGCCGAGCGTCCGATGAACTCCGCCGATGCAAGCAAGGAGAGACGTCCCGTCGCGTCCACCGCCTGACCTTTCGTCGCGGCCACGATCTCGAGCGCGAGCGGACGATCAGCCTCGGTGCCGACGACGACGATTCGTCCGAAGTCGCGGAGGGCGGCGGCGAGCTGCGGGAAGTACGGCCACCGTTTCGTTGCCCACACGCTGCCAGGTGCCATGGCGATGAGCGGCTCGTCCGTCATCGCGTTCGTTCCCAGCACCTCGTCGACGGCGAGCCGCTCTCGCTCGCCCGGATACAGGCGGGGTCGTAACTCGGCGTTCCGAACCACGCGCAGCGGATCGCGCGTGCCCAGCGCGAGCAAGCGCGCCGCGTGATGGGTGTTCTCGATCGGCAGGACGCGCGTCGTATAGAACCAGCGGCCCGCCGATGTCACGAACCCCACGCGCTCCGGAATCCGCGCCATGAACGCGATCGCGCCGCTGCGGATGGAACCCTGTGCGAGGTACGCCGCGTCGTAGTGATTCTCGCGCAGACGCATCGCGAGGCGCATGGCGCCGGCCGCACCGCGATCTTTGCCGCGCTTGTCGTACACAATCACGTTGCGCACCGCGGGATGATTCTCGAGGAGCACGCTCGCTGCCGGCGTGCACACGACGTCCACCGTGCTCGACGCTGCGAGGTACGCGAGCAACGGCGTCGTGAGCACCATGTCGCCAAGGAAGGATGTTTGGATGACGAGAGCGGACCCGCGCAGTGCGCGGTGCGCGGCACGCGGCGCAGTCGCAGTCGCGCTCGCCGGCGTCATTCGACCTGCAACACCGCCAGAAACGCTTCTTGCGGAATCTCGACCGAGCCGACCTGCTTCATGCGCTTCTTTCCTTCCTTCTGCTTCTCCAGAAGCTTGCGCTTTCGCGTGATGTCGCCGCCGTAGCACTTCGCAAGCACGTCCTTGCGCAGTGCCTTCACCGTCGTGCGCGCGATGACCTTGTTGCCGATCGCCGCCTGAATCGCGACCTCGAACAACTGTCGCGGAATGAGCTCCTTGAGCTTGTCGGCGATCTTGCGACCCCACTCGTACGACTTGTCGCGGTGAATGATCACCGAGAACGCGTCGATCGGATCGCCGTTGATCAGCATGTCGAGCTTCACGAGATCGCTCTCGCGATACTCGAGCATGTCGTAATCCAAGCTCGCGTAGCCGCGGCTGATCGTCTTCAGCTTGTCGAAGAAGTCGAGAATGATCTCGGCGAGCGGGAACTCGAAGTCGAACTCGACGCGCGCGGTGTCCAAGTACGTCATGTTCTTGTACACGCCGCGCCGCTCGGTGCCGAGCGTCATGATCGGACCGATGTACTCGGCCGGCGCCATGATGCGCGCTTTCACAAACGGCTCGTCGATGCGAGCGATCACTCCGGGGTCCGGCATCTTGGCCGGGCTCTCGAGCAGCTCCATGTGACCGTCGGTGTGGTACACATGGTATTCGACGTTCGGCACCGTGGTGACGAGGTCGAGATCGAACTCGCGCTCGAGTCGCTCTTGCACGATCTCCATGTGCAAGAGCCCGAGGAATCCGCAGCGGAAGCCGAAGCCGAGCGCAGTCGACGTTTCCGGCTCGTAGTGCAGCGACGCGTCGTTGAGTTGCAACTTCTCGAGCGCGTCGCGCAGCGTCTCGTACTGCTGCGTGTCGGTCGGATAGAGTCCGGCGAATACCATCGAGTGCACGTCTTTGTAGCCCGGCAGCGGCTCGACGTGCGGCTTGGTGGCGTCGATGATCGTGTCGCCGGCACGCGTTTCTTTTACCGTGCGCACGTTGGCGACGACGTAGCCGACCTCGCCCGGACCAAGCTCGCCCGTCTCGACTTGGCGCAGTTGGTTGTAGCCGACCTCGGCGACCTCGTACGGGAGGCCGGAGCCGGCGGCAAACTTGATCTGCATGCCGGGCCTGATCGTCCCGTCGACGACGCGAACGCTCGGGATCGCGCCTCGATACCGATCGTAATACGAGTCGAAGATGAGTGCGCGGAGCGGCGCGTCCGGATTGCCCTGCGGCGGCGGCACACGTCGAACCACCGCCTCGAGAAGCTCGGAGATGCCGATTCCTTCTTTGGCGCTCACGAGAAGGATGTCGTCCGGATCGGCGCCGATGAGATCGTGCACTTCCTGCTTGCGCCGATCGGGCTCGGCGCCCGGCAGGTCGATCTTGTTCAGGATCGGAATGATCTCGAGCCCGGCGTCGAGCGCCAGAAAGAGATTCGACAGCGTCTGCGCTTGGATGCCCTGCGATGCGTCGACGACGAGAATCGCGCCCTCGCAGGCGGCGAGCGACCGTGACACCTCGTACGTGAAGTCCACGTGACCGGGTGTGTCGATCAGGTTGAACTCGTAGTGCTCGCCGTCGAGCGCCGTGTAGGTCATGCGCACGGCGTTCAGCTTGATCGTGATGCCGCGCTCGCGCTCGAGGTCGAGCGTGTCGAGCACCTGCTCCTTCATCTCCCGCTTTTGCAGCGTGCCGGTCGCTTCGATGATGCGGTCGGCCAGAGTCGACTTCCCGTGATCGATATGTGCGACGATGCAGAAATTGCGGATGTGATCGAGCTTCAAAGCAGACTCGGCGGGGACGAGGACGGCAGGGAACTGGTTGCGACACTTGAATCTAGCGACCGCCGACACCCGGACAAACAAAAAGCCGCGCGGGTGAACGCGCGGCTCTCACTAACGTGCTTGGCGTGACGGTCGGTCAGCTGTGCGGAACCTTCTCCGGCGGCTTGGAGCCCGACGATGCAGGCTGTGAGCGAGGCTCGGGTTGAGAGCGTGCGGCCGGTTCGGCGCGCGGGGCCGCTCGCTCCGGCGGCGGTGATGTTCGCGCCGGTGCTTCCATGCGCGGCGACGACTGGCCGCGCGGCTCGCTGCGTGCCGCTGGCGCCGGACGCGGATTGTCGGACGCAGTCGGACGCGAATAGCCACGCGTTTCGCCGGGGCTCGACGCGCCTCCGCGGCGGTTCGTCATCTCTTGGATGCTCGGGCGAGCGCCGTCGTCGATCGGGCGTGCCTCGACGCGCGGTTGGCGCCGAACCGGACCGGTCGACGGTTCGTCGGGCGTGAGCAAGCCGCGCTGGCGATAATGCGGAGACACGGCCGGCATCGCCTGACTCCCATCCGTAATCGTTCCAGCGCTCTGTCCACCCGAATTGAGCGGCATGACGTGACCGGGCGGCACGCGCGGTGCGAGCGGCCGGCGCGGTCCATCGAGATTGAACACGCGCGGACGGCTGGGCGGAGTCGCGATCGGTAATCCGAATGCGAGCCCACCGTACTGGTATCCGAAGAACGTGGGCGCGGACCGATAACAATCTTGCGCGGCGTCGTAGTAGTAGCTCGACCCGCGATACATGAAAGACGATCCGTACTGGAACAGCGGATTGAAGGCGTATCTGGTCTCGAACGGAGAGGCCGCGAATCCAAACGGCGCGTAGCCGGCGCAGTAGCCGTATCCCAACGCCGACGAGTAGTTGCCATAGCCGGAATACAACGCGCGCGTGTCGGTGTAGCGCGCAAACTTCACGGTGTATGCTTCGCGATTCTCGCCGACGAGCAGCGATGCCAACTCATAGATGGCCGGTCGCGGGTCGCGCACGTAATCGGCGTCGGCGACCTCGAAGCTGTCCCACGCGCCGCCGGTCGCGAACCGGTCGAAATGCATCGGGCGCCACGACGCGATGATGAAGACGTAGCCCAAACCGCCATCATATGAGTCGTACGACGCGGTTGTGGCGTGGAACAAGCCGGTGCTGGCGCGATATCGATACTGATCGGTGAACCCGGCAAAGAACTGCGCGGTCTGATAGCTGCGCTGTCCACGCACGAATCCATCGTCGCCCGGCTCGGTGGGGAACGCGATGCGCAGCACGCCGTCTGCGTCGAGGTGTCCAACGAGAACGTAGGCGTCATCGTCCAGACGGAA
This sequence comes from Gemmatimonadaceae bacterium, assembly GCA_036392315.1. GTDB lineage: Bacteria > Gemmatimonadota > Gemmatimonadetes > Gemmatimonadales > Gemmatimonadaceae > JAQBQB01. The sequence continues at coordinate 4,565 of DASVYG010000298.1, read as the reverse complement.
GTTGGCGCGAAGACGCCGGCTTCCGGCGGCGTTGTCGAATTCCACAGCGATGCTCGCGCGCGGGCCTTCGCGGTCGGCGACGGCCTGCGCGAACACCGAGTCACGCTCGGCTGGGCTGAGTGTGCGCGACGTGCGAGGTGTGGACGGGCCCATCTCGAAGCGAGAGCTCGACGTCGTTCCCGTGGACGTCGCGCACGCACCTGCAACGAGCAGAATGCCGAAGGTTGCGCCGACGATTCGACTCCGCCGCATACGGGCGTCTCCGAAGGAGTGATGTATACAATACAGCATACAGAGTGCCAGAATGCAATAGCAACTTCAAGATGGTGATACCCGGGGGCGCTGGAAAGGCTCTTTTGTGGTGGAACGGTTTACTTTCCCCCTCAATGGAGAGCACCCGCGCCCTCCGCGCCGATCTCTTCGACCCCGCGAGCCTCGCTGCGCTTGGTCGAATCGAAATCGTGGCTCGCTGGATCGTTGATGGTTTCATGACCGGTCTCCACCGATCGCCCCGCAAAGGGTTCTCGGTGGAGTTCGCCGAGTATCGTCCCTATCAACCTGGGGACGACCTTCGTTACATCGATTGGAAGATCGCGGCGCGGTCCGATCGTTGGGTCGTCCGCCAGTACGAAGAGGAGACCAACCTCCGCGCCAGCATCGTCCTCGACGTCAGCAAGTCGATGGCGTGGAGCGGTGCCGCGCTTCGCTCGTTCTCCTGGCAAGGTGCGAACGCGGGCGGGCAGGGGCGTGAGGGCGGCAATCCCGATCGACTGACCAAATTGGCGTACGCCGAGCGGCTCACCGCAGCACTCGCCCTCCTGCTGCTGCGGCAGCGCGACGCCGTGGGGCTCGTTCGCTTCGACGACCGCATCCGCACGTCCATTCCGCCGCGCGCGCGGAGCGGCCAGTGGCGCCGGCTCGTTGCCGCGCTCGAGGAACCGGGAACGGGGCGCGCGTCGAGTGGGCCCGAAGCGCTGCACCAAGCGGCGCGCCTCATCAACCGTCGCGGATTGATCGTGCTCATCTCCGACCTGTTGATGGATCTTCCCGACGTCGAGCGGGCCATGCGCGGGCTCCGCGCGGCCGGGCATGACGTCACCGTGCTGCACATCATGGATCCCGCCGAGCGCGAGCTGCCGACGAGCGGCGAAGCGTTGTTCGTTGACCCGGAGAGCGATCTCTCCGTTCCGGCGAGCATGGCCGACGTCCGCGCCGCGTACAAGACGACGGTGGACGAAGTGATAGGTGAATGGCGCTCGATGTTCGGCAGTCTTGGAATCGGTTACGAGATCGTGTCGACCGACGCGCCGTTTGGCGTGCCACTGCGCCGAGCGTTCGCGCTCCGACAGCTGCTGCCGTGAGTTTCCTCGCTCCGCTGTACCTCCTCCTCGGCGGTGCCGTGGCGGTGCCGCTGCTGATTCACCTGCTGCGGCGGCGCATCGGTTTGCGCGTCGAGTTTCCCGCGGCGCGGTACCTTGCGCGCGCCGAGCGGGAGAACAGCCGCACGCTCAGGATTAGAAATCTCTTACTGATGCTGCTGCGCGTCGTCGCGCTGCTGGCGATCGTCACCGCGGCGGCGCGACCCGTCGCACGCTGGCTCGGGTCGGGCCATGCGCCGACCGCCGTCGCCATCGTCATCGACAACTCGCTCAGCTCGTCCGCGGTCGTCAACGGCCGGCCGTTGCTCGACCAGTTCAAGAGCATGGCCGCCGACGTTATCTCGAGCGCCACGTCGACCGACCGCTTGTGGCTCGTCACGATCGACGGTCACGTGAGCGGCGGCACGCCGAGCGTGTTGCGCGACGAGATCAATCGCCTCGAGCCGATCGCCGGCGCCGGCGAGCCGGGTCCCGCACTCTCGCGCGCCGCCACGGTGGTTCGCGGCGCCGGACTCGACGCGCGCCAAATCGCGCTCCTCACCGACGGACAGCGGAGCGAGTGGGACCAGCTCCCTTCGGTCGGCGATGCGCAGCTGTTGATCTACGCTCCGTCCACGCCGCCGCCGTCGAATCGCGCCGTGGTCCTCGCCGAGGCTCGGCCCGTTCGATGGACGCCGCGCGGCACGGTGGCGGCGCGAATTCTGTCGCACGATTCCACGACATATCGCGTGGGGCTCAATGGCCGCACGTTCGCGCGCGGCACGGCAGCGCCGAACGAAGAGGTCATCGTCCGCGCCGCGCCGCCCGAGCGCGGGTGGGTGGCCGGCACTGTCGAGATCGAGGCCGACGAATTGGCTGCCGACAACGTTCGTTACTTCGCGACGTGGATCGGAGCCGCGCCGGGCGTCGCCGCGTCGCCGGGCGTCGGCCCGTTCGTGAAAGACGCCATCGATGTCCTGCGCGGCTCGGAGCGCGTGGTCGACGGGCACGACATCGCTGTCGTCGGCGGCGACGAGCTCACGACGCTGCCGGCGTTGATCACCGCGCCGATCGATCCGGTCAAAGTGGGTGCGGCGAATCGCGCACTCGAGCGTGCGGGCGTACCGTGGCGATTCGGCGAGCGACGCGCGGGTGACGCTTCAATTCGCGGGACCGGTTTCGACGGCGTGACCACGTCGGTCCGCTATGACCTCGTTGCGCAGGCGGGCGCCGTTGCCGAGACGCTCGCCGTCGTGGGACGCGATCCATGGATCGTCGCCGGCCCGCGCTACGTGGTCATCGGCTCGCCGCTCGCTCCCGACGCGACGAACTTTCCCGTGCGCGCCTCGTTCGTTCCATGGTTGGGTGGCGTTCTCACCGAGCGATTGGTCGGCGAGCCCGGGCAAGTCATCACAGCGACGCCGGGCGCGCGGTTGCCGCGTCCGCGCTGGGCCGACGCGATGGAAGGAAGCACGGGCCAGCGCACGCCGCTCGGCGAAACTCTCGACGTGCCGCTACATGCGGGCACGTACTTTCTCACTCGCGGCGATCGCCGCGTGGGTGCGGTGGTGGTCAACGCGCCGCCCACCGAGTCGGTACTCGATCGCTACAGCGCCAACGAGCTGCGCGCTCGTTTCCAGGCGGGCCGTGCCCTCGTGACGAATAATCCGGCTACGTGGCGAGCGACGGCCTTTCGCGGCGCATCGCGTCGGTCGCTCATCGAGCCGGCGTTGCTCCTCGCGCTCCTGATGCTCGTGATCGAGGCGATTGTAATAGGCGCGCGCGGCAGGCGGGCGGCGTAATGGCGCTTGATTCGCTGCTCGACGCGTTCGAGCAACTGCCGGCCTATACGAGAACACTCAACACGCTGCCGGTCCCCGGGCAGCGGCTGCTCGCCGGCGGACTGCCTGGATCCGCCGACGCGGTCCTCGTCGCGGCGCTTGCGCGACGATTGCCCACACGATTCTTCGTGGTGCTGGCCGATGGCGTCGCGGAAGCCGAGCGTTGGCTGGCCGATCTCCAGACCCTGTTGACCGACGCGCCGATCGCGCTCTACCCGCCGCGTGAAGGATTCGGCGAAGCCGAGCCGCACATGGAAGTGGCCGGCGAGCGCGTCGAGACGCTCGAGCGGTTGACGCGCGGCGAGCTTCGCATCCTGCTCACCACGGCGCGCGCGTTTCTCGAGAAAACTCGAATGCCGCGCGCGCTGCAGGAGCTGCGTGTCGAGCTACGCAAGGGAGCGAAGTATCGCCTGGGCGAGCTGGCGGAGCACCTCGAGGCAATCGGCTTCGAGCGTGTGCCCATGGTGGAGGACGTCGCCGAGTTCAGCATTCGCGGCGGCATCCTGGACGTCTACTCGTTCGGCATGGGCGAGCCCGTTCGCGCCGAGTTTTGGGGCGACGAGATCGTCGACCTGCGGCATTTCGATCTCGTCAGCCAGCGATCGAGCCGCACGGTCGATCTCGCGCTCGTGCTGCCGGTGGACGGACACGTGCGCGAAGGCGCGGGCGAGTTCGAGCGCGCCTCGATCGCGACGCTGCTGCCACCCGACACGCTCCTCGTGATACCGCGCGGCTCGCATACGGAGCCCGAGCTCCGGCGCACGTGGGACGACGCTCAGCACCATATCGATCTCGCGCGGCGGCGCGGCGAGGACGCGCCCAATCGTGACGAGCTCTTCGACGCACCCGACGCGACGCTCACCGCGCTGCGGCGACTCGGCGCGATCGTCGCCATCGAGCCGGGAGATGTCGCGCCCGACGTCACGTTCCCGCTGCGGCCGCCCGAGGCGATCGATCGCGACATCAAGCAGCTCAAGCGTCTCGTGCGCGACGGCACGCCCACGGTCATCCTTTGCGACAACGAAGGACAAGCGGAACGGCTCGACGAATTGCTGAGTGGTGAGGATCGCGCGCCGTCGCCGGCGGCGCTGGCGATCGGCGTGCTCGATGGCGGCTTCGTGCTGCCGGGGCTCCGCATTCTCACCGACCACGAGATCTTTCGGCGCGAGCGACGGATTCGCCGGGCGCGCCGCTACATCACGGCCACCGCGCTCGACACGATGTCGCTCCGGCCGGGCGATTACGTCGTCCACCTCGAGCACGGCGTCGGCATCTATCGCGGCATCGAGACGATCTTCGTCGGCCAGAGCACGATCGAGGTGGCGGTCGTCGAGTACGAGGGCGGGGACAGGCTCAACGTTCCACT